>JAYRHW010000100.1:0-9289 GCA_041907145.1 Bdellovibrionota bacterium | reverse complement strand
GAACACCCCGTCTATCAGTGGGGAATGGCCATCGATCTGAACGCTTGCACGGGCTGCGGCGCTTGCGTGGTCGCCTGTTACGCCGAAAACAACATCGCCGTCGTCGGCAAGGAAGCCTGCGGCTATGGGCGTGAAATGTCATGGCTCAGAATTGATAGGTACTACGAGGGGCCGGCAGAGGAGCTGCAGGTCAGCTTCCAGCCGATGCTGTGCCAGCACTGTCACAATGCTCCGTGCGAGCCCGTTTGCCCCGTTTACGCTACCTATCATAGCGAGGAAGGGCTTAACGCGATGTTGTACAACCGCTGCGTTGGCACTCGTTACTGCTCGAATAACTGCACGTACAAGGTGCGCCGCTTTAACTTTTTCGAGTACGACGTTCCCGAGCCGGTATCATGGCAACTCAATCCCGATGTTACTCGACGTTCCATGGGCGTGATGGAGAAGTGCACTTTCTGCGTGCAGAGAATTGTCGAAGCTAAGGACCATGCCAAGGATGAAGGCCGTCTCGTGCGTGACGGTGAAGTCCAGCCGGCATGCGTACAGGGATGTCCGACCAAGGCATTGGTGTTCGGTAATTTGAACGATCCGGACAGTGCGGTCAGTAAGGCGTCGCATGACCATCGAGCCTATAAGGTTCTTGATCATCATATTAATACACAGCCCGCTATCAGTTACTTGGAGCGAGTAAAGTACAGGATCTGAGTCTATGAGTTCGCAGTCATCAGAACGTCCAGTTACCTATAAAGAGGTGAATGACACCGTGCTTCGGATGCTGGAACCGCCGGGGATCGGTTGGTATCTGCTTCTGTTGACCTGCCTTACTTGCATTGGAATAGGCGCGGCTTCTTGGACTCATCAAATTCTGAACGGAATGGGCGACGCCGGAAAGTCGCATCCGATCATGTGGGGCGCGTACATCACGAACTTCGTGTTCTGGGTCGGTATCGCGCATTCAGGAACTTTGATTTCTGCCGTGCTCTACCTGTTCCGTGCTAAATTTCGAATGACCATTTACCGCCTGGCCGAAGCGATGACGGTCTTTGCAGTGCTTACCGCTGGTCTGTTTCCGCTCATCCACTTGGGCCGCGTATGGTTCTTTTACTGGTTGATGCCCTATCCGAATCAGCGCGCCATATGGCCGAACTTCCGTTCGCCGCTGGTATGGGACGTATTCGCTGTCTCGACCTATCTTACTATCTCAGCGACATTCTTTATCGTCGGACTCATCCCTGATATCGCTTGCGCTCGGGACCGAGCCAAGACCATGTTCCGAAAGATGCTGTATTCCATTACCTCGCTGGGCTGGACCGGAAGTAACGGGGCTTGGAAGCACTACACGGCGGCATACCTATTCTTTGCTGCATTTGCTACGCCACTCGTGGTTTCGGTACACAGCGTAGTCTCCTGGGACTTCGCGATGAGCATCGTTCCTGGATGGCACGCAACTATCTTCCCGCCGTACTTCGTCGCAGGAGCTATTTTCTCCGGCGTGGCGATGGTTATCACGCTGGCTATCCCGCTGAGAAAGGTGTTTCACCTTGAGCGCTTGATTACTGCTCACAACTTCGACTCCATGAGTAAGTTGATTCTCGTGACGAGCGGCATCGTGAGTTATGCCTATGGCACCGAGTTTTATATGGCTTGGTTCAGCAATAACACCTTTGAGCGTTATCAGTTCTGGTTCCGGCCTTTTGGTACTATGGCTCCGGCGTTCTGGGGCATGGTGTTCTGCAACTGCGTCGCACCGCAGATCTTGTGGATCAAGAAGTTTCGCACCCACATTCCGACGCTGTTCGTGCTCTCGATCATCATCAACATCGGCATGTGGCTCGAGCGATTCAACATCATTTTGCAGTCGCTGGCGCGTGATTATCTGCCGAGCGCATGGGGCGGTTACAACTTCTCCTGGATCGATGTGGGCATCACTATCGGAGCATTCGGTTGGTTCGGGATGTACATGACGCTCTTCATTAAGTTCTTCCCAGCCGTGGCGATCACCGAGACCAAGGAAATTTTGGACGTGCCGCAGCGTCATGCAAGCGCAGGAGGGCACTAAGATGCGAGGGAACAAGGCTGTCGTTGGAGTATTTAGTTACGTCGATGACGTTCTGAGGGCCATTCAGAAGGTCAAGGACGCAAACTTGGATTACCGAGTTTACTCTCCGGTACCGAATCACGACATTGAGCATGAGACGATGCCGCAGAAAAGCCCGGTTCGTTTTATAACGGGGCTGGGGGCGGTCACCGGACTTACCGGTGGTTTTGCCTTATCGATACTGTGTTCGATGGACTATCCGTTGCGCGTAAGTGCCAAGGATATAGTTTCGATTCCTGGATTCGTCGTGATCGGATACGAGTGCACGATTCTGTTAGGCGGTATCTTTACGTTATTGGCTCTTATGCACTTCTGTCGTATCCCGAATCTCTTTCGAAAAGTAGGATACGATCCGCGTTTCTCGGATGACAAATTCGGCGTGGTCGTGGGTTGCGATCGTGGTGAAGTCGATAAGGTTCAGTCTGTGCTCAGTCAGTCCGGTGCTGAGGAAGTGCACGTGCGTGACGGGTTGTAATCATTGAGGGCGCTGCGGGAAATAGGATCATGAAATTCGTGAAGTCTCTTCTGAGTTTTTCGTTGTTGGCCGGAGTGTTTGCTGCTAACGCTGCCTGGGCTCTGCCATTCAATACCGACATGTACAATCCGCAGCCCATGACGGGCTCCGTGATGCGTCCAAAGGCTCCCGATACCATACCTCTTGGCGCACTCGAGCGTCGCGTTGCCACAAAGGAAGAGGCGCAGAAGCTGCAGAATCCGCTGAAGGGGGATGCGCTGTCTTTGGCCAGCGGTCGCAGATTGTTCGCAGTCAATTGCTCCCCGTGCCACGGAACGTACGGCAACTCCGGTGAACATACGCCCAGTTGGTTTGCCGGTCAGATGGGGGCACCAAATCTCGCATTGCCCATGTATTGGGATCCTGCTGCCGGCGGCGAGCCCGGACGATCTGACGGCAGCGTGTACGGAACGATCCACCTGGGCGGTATGGCGATCATGCCTGCCTATGGATGGAAGCTGTCGCCTACCGAGCACTGGGACATAATCAATTATTTGAGAAGTTTTCAGGAAGCAAAGAAGACAAGCGGAACTAAGTAATCATTGTAGAAGTACCAAGCGACTCGAAACCTATGCATAGCAACACAGCTCTCAATCTCAATGAAGTCATGCAGGCTGAGGCGATTCATCCTACCGCAGCCCTTCGTCGCCTGATGTGGATCTGTTTTTGGGGCGGCGTCTTGACCTTTACCCTGGGGATTTCGTCCTACCAACCTGATTTGTTCTGGGGAGCCTACTTTACCAATGCCGTGTTCTTCATGGGGCTGTCAGTTGGCACGGTCGTGTTCGCGGTCATTTTGCAGATCGTGCGGGCCACATGGGCCACACCATTGCGTCGTATAGCGGAGGCGGGCGTAGCCTACTTCCCTTGGGCATTGTTCTCGATACTCCTGACCTATTTTGGGCGTCGTCATCTTTTTCCGTGGGCCAATCACCCCATGCCGGGAAAGGAATGGTGGATGCAGCCCAATTTTGTATACGTGCGGCACGCAGCTCTGCTAGCGTTCTTGTTTTTCATGCTTTGGCGTTTCGTGCGCATGTCACTGCGCGGTGACATCGGAATGCTGCGCGAACGCTACGCTCAGAAGGGCCGTTGGGTCGGGTGGCTGTACCAGAATTTAAGTGCCAATTGGAAGGGAACGGCTGCCGAAGTGGCTGAACTCCAGCCGGCGATGTCTCGAGTAGCGCCGATTTTGATTTTCCTCTACGCCGTAATTTATTCGCTCTTCACCTTCGAATTTGTCATGGCTATGGATCCGGTATGGATTTCGAATCTGTTTGGCGGTTTCTACTTCATCGGTAATATCTACTTGGGGTTTGCCGCTCTGGCGATTTTGACCTATTACCTGTCGCGGACGAATGCCGATTACGCCAAGGTGATGAACGGGAATGTGCGTTGGGATCTCGGAAAGCTCACCTTCGGGTTCTGTATGATGTGGGGCTATTTCTTCTTCAGCCAATTTCTTCCGCAGTGGTACGGTAATCTTCCAGAGGAAACCCAATGGATGATTCTTCGTACCCGGGAATATCCCTGGAAGAGTATCGGTTGGGTAGTTTTCTCGATGTGCTTCGTGATTCCATTCATCACTTTGTTGAGCCGTGATTTGAAGAAGACTGGAGCAACTTTCGCTACCGTTGGTTTGGTGATTTTCGTCGGCATTTGGCTCGAGAAATATATCGCCATCATCCCGAACCTTAGCCCCGGGGTCATCCCGTTTGGCGCTATGGACGTAGGCCTGTTCTTCGGCTTTCTTGGAGCCTATGTGCTTAGTATCATGGGCTTTTTAGCTAAATTCCCGTTCGTCGCTGTATCCCACCCCCAAACGACCGGGCATACGGAGTGGTAGATTAAGCAAAGTTGCCCTTCGCTTGAGGCCGCAGGTAGTCTTATGGTAACCTGCCCAGCCTATTAGATTTCAAATCGAGGACTTATGGCTGTTCCCAAGAAAAGAACATCGCACTCCAGAAGCGCAATGCGCCGCTCTCATGATGCGTTGACGCGCACATTCGCGATCGTATGTCAGAAGTGTGGAGAGCCGACCCTTCGTCATCGCGCCTGCCCTTCCTGCGGCCAGTACCGCGGTAAGCAGATTGTTCCGGTCCAGGGCGAGGATAAAGCAGCCACGGCTTCGTAGGCAGCGTTTTTTACATCATTTCCAATGACACAATCGGGCCAGGCTTCGGCTGAGCTTCCTGTGGCAGTTGATGCTATGGGCGGAGATTTCGGGCCTGATGTAGTCGTCGATGGCGCTATAGCTGCGGCGCGAGAGTTCAATTGCTCCTCGGTCATTATCGGGGATGAAGTCCAAATTCGTGCTCGGCTTTCCGCTCATAATTTTGAGAACGATACGCGCATATTCGTGCGGCCCGCTTCGCAGGTCGTCTCTATGGAGGATTCTCCATCCGTCGCGCTGCGTAAGAAGCCGGATGCATCCATCCGAGTTGCCTTTGAGCTTGTAAAGGCGGGAGAGGCTTCGAGCGTCGTCAGCCCTGGCAACACCGGTGCCGTCATGGCGGCTGGATTGTTCGTATCCGGAACACTGCCGGGGATTGTCCGTCCGGCAATCGCATCACTCATCCCCAAAGTGGGGAACCTTGCTCCTACGGTGCTATTGGACAGTGGCGCGAATATCGATTGCAATGCGTCGCAGCTCGTACAATTTGCGTTGATGGGAAACTATTATGCGCGTTCGGCAATTTCTTGCCAGCGCCCCCGTATCGCGCTGCTTTCGAATGGCACAGAAGCTTCAAAAGGAACCGATATTATTCGCTCGGCTGCCCAAACCCTCGGGAATATGCCTGAACTACACTATGTGGGGTACGTGGAAGGTCGTGATATTTGCCGTGATCGCGCGGACGTGGTGGTTTGCGACGGCTTTGTCGGCAACGTGCTGCTCAAAGCCATGGAGGGCAGCGTCGAATTAGTGTTCGATTCTATTCGACATTATGTAGAACGAAGTGTTCGCGGCAAAATCGGGATGTGGCTCTCAAAGCCGATGTTCAAGTCGTTATTTCGCGAAAAGCTCGATCCTTCTGCCTATGGCGGCGCGCCGCTTCTTGGTCTCAATGACATCGCTATCATTTGTCACGGCTCGTCAAATAGTCGCGCGATTAAGAATGCGATTCGCGTAGCACAGAAATCCGCGGCAGACAATTTAGCCGGAGAGCTTGCGCGCGCGTTGGGCGCCATCGATAGCAGCGATGGCGCAGTATTCGAGGACGGGATTTGGAACCGTATGGGACAACGTTTCGAAAAGCGCAAGAAGGCGCCACCCGCTGAAGTGGCGGTTCGCAAGGAAGAGGATTAATCGAGAGGAATGGGTATGGGCGAGAAGTCTAGAAATCTGCAGGGACGCGTGGCTTTGGTAACCGGAGGGTCACGCGGTATTGGCAAGGCAATTTGCCTGGAACTTGCTGCGCGCGGCGCTGCCGTTTGGGTTAACTACACTTCCAACTCCGCGGCTGCTGAAGATACCGTGCAACAGTGCAAGGCTCTGGGTGTCAATGCAGTCGCGATTGGCTTCGATGTGGCTGACAGTGCTGCAGTCGATACTGCGTTCGAGAGAATTCAGGCTGAATCAGGGAAACTCGATATTCTGGTCAATAACGCCGGAATTTCCAAGGATGGCTTGTTTGTTCGCATGAAGGATGAGGACTGGCAGCGAATTTTGAACGTAAATTTGAATGGCGCGTTTTATTGCGCCCGAGCTGCTTCCCGCTTGATGATGAAGAGCCGCTATGGCCGCATCATTCATATGACCTCGGTGGTTGGGGAGATGGGGAACGCAGGTCAGGCACCCTATGTCTCTTCCAAAGCCGCCTTGATTGGATTAACCAAATCAATGGCCAAGGAACTCGCCTCCCGCAGTATTACCGTTAATGCCATCGCGCCTGGCTATATCGAGACCGATATGACCGATGAAATTGGCGAGAAACACCGAGAGGAATTGCTAAAGAATATTCCTCTCGGACGAATAGGAGCTCCCGCTGACATTGCTTGTGCTACTGCATTCCTAGCGAGTGATGACGCCGCCTATATCACTGGACAGGTTCTTGGAGTGAACGGCGGAATGTACATGTAGCCCCGCCTACGAGTAGTAACAACCGTTAGAGCGACAGTTTGGCGGCGATTGAGTTAAATTGCTGGTTGCCGGCTCTCTTGACACTTCGATTTAGCCTGAAATATCAGTTACCTAGCCTGGTATTCGGACGCTTGCCTTTTAGCGGCAATTTCTTTACTTTCTCACTGTTCCAGTTGTCGGTTTAAGTGCGAAACCGATTACTTGACTACGACTGTCTATCGTCTATAAAGGTAGCTTCTGTCGCGGGATACCCTGAAACACTGAGGGGCCCGTCGAAGGCGGAAATGGCTCCCACATGCGGGGTCAGTGATTACGGAATCAGTAACTGTTTCCGCCGCTATAGCAATTCAGTTTTTTTAATTGGAGATTCGTAAATGGCATCAGCTGATGAGATCGCAGAGCGCGTAAAGGGAATTATTGTTGAGCAACTTGGTGTGAGCATGGAGGAGGTAACTCCGGAGGCTTCATTCATCGAGGATCTCGGTGCTGATTCTCTCGACATCGTTGAGCTGATCATGGCTCTGGAAGAGGAATACGATATGGAGATTCCTGATGAAGATGCCGAGAAGATCCAGACCGTCCAGGACGTGCTCTCCTATATCCAGAGCCGCCAGGCATAGTTACAACTCTGACTGCTTGCGCAGTTGGTTGTTAAGTGTAAATCAAAGCCGGTTAGACCTAACAGTCTGCCGGCTTTGGTGTTTTTAGCGTCCTCGTGAGGCCTGTAAACTGGAATTTATGGATGTTTCTGGTGTATAGTCCGCTTGGCTCAAATCTTCGAGCTTTCTCGCTTTTTACCTGTCCTTTAGGGAATTTTCATGGCCTTTACGACGCCTCTAGCCAGCAGTGATCCGGCCGTCTTTAAGCTTCTCCAGCGTGAAACCGAGCGGCAAGAATATGGCCTGGAGATGATCCCGAGCGAAAATTTTGTTAGCGAAGCCGTTCTGGAGGCCAATGGCTCAGTTTGCACCAACAAGTACGCCGAGGGGCTGCCCGGTAAGCGCTATTACGGAGGCTGTGAGGTCGTAGATGAGATAGAGGAGCTCGCGCGCGAGAGGGCCAAGCAGCTGTTTGGATGCGAGTTTGTCAACGTTCAGGCCCACTCGGGTGCTCAAGCGAACCAGGCCGCTTACGAGTCCGTCATTTCGATGGGCGACACGATTATGGGGTTGCGACTTGATCAGGGCGGCCATCTTACTCATGGCAGCCCCGTAAACTTCTCGGGTCGCAACTATAAGGTCGTTGCGTTTGGAGTGCGACAGTCAGACGAGCTGATTGATCCGGACGAAGTAATGACGCTCGCGAAGCAGCATCGTCCCAAACTAATTATTGTCGGGGCCTCAGCGTACTCGCGCCGGTTTGATTTCGCATTTTTCCGAAAGGTCGGTGACGAAATCGGCGCCATCGTGCTGGCTGATATTGCCCACTATGCTGGCCTTGTGGCAGCAGGAGAGTACCCCAACCCTATCCCGCACTGTCACCTGGTCACGACGACCACCCACAAGACTCTGCGCGGCCCGCGCTCCGGACTTATTATGGGCAAGCAGGATTTTGCCAAGAACGCAAACAAGGCCGTGTTCCCTGGTCTCCAAGGCGGTCCGCATATGCACACCATCGCGGCCAAAGCTGTAGCCTTTGGTGAAGCGCTGCGCCCAGAGTTCAAGCAGTACGCCAAACAAGTTGTAGAGAATGCCCGCACACTTGCCACGGAGTTACAGCGGCATGGCTTTCGTATCGTATCGGGCGGAACGGACTCTCATGTGATGCTCGTTGACATGAGGCCGGCCAACCTAACAGGAAAGGAGGGTGAGGCAGCTCTCACCGCAGTGCATATCACGGCAAACAAAAACACGATCCCCTACGATCCGCAGCCCCCGGCCATATGCAGTGGAGTAAGGCTGGGAACGCCGGCCCTAACTACCCGCGGTATGGGAACGGCTGAGATGAAGGCGGTAGCGAGCTTCATCAAAGATGCGATTGAAGCCAGGAATGACCCTAAGAAGCTTGCGTCAATTGCTGAGGGAGTGCGCGAGCTCAGCTCACGTTTCCCACTCTACAAACATAGATTAGTTCGTTAGGAGCCTCGACGAGAGAAAATATGCGTTGCCCTCGTTGCACATCGGATAAATCGGCGGTGGTCGATTCACGCGGCGATGAGAGCTCCATTCGCCGTCGTCGAGAGTGCCAAGGCTGCGGCTTTCGCTTTACGACCTTTGAACGTGTCGAGTTGTCGCTGCCGATGGTGGTGAAGAAGGACGGACGCCGCGAGCCTTTCGAACGCGCAAAAGTGAAGGCCGGCATCATCCGTGCTTGCGAGAAGCGACCAGTCAGCATGGAGGATATCGAGCGCACCGTCGATAATATCGAACTTCGGGTGTCCGAGGGGTGCGCAAAGGAAGTCCCAAGTATTCAAATCGGGGACTTTATCATGGAAGCTCTCAAAGGCCTGGATAAGATTGCCTACGTCCGATTCGCGTCTGTCTACCGAGAGTTCTCGGACGTGAACCAATTCGTCGATACGTTGCAGAGTTTGGAATCGGCTGGGAAGAAATCCAGAGCGCGTGCCGCAAATTCTGATTAGTAGATGGGTACCTAG
>JAYRHW010000099.1:0-32314 GCA_041907145.1 Bdellovibrionota bacterium | reverse complement strand
GGCAGCTGGGTATTGACCCCATACTGTGCGCTCAAAGCGCCGGCATCGCTGAGACTGATCACCGAGGGACGAAATCCCCGTCTTTTGGCAGCTGTTTGCGCTTCAGCCGAGCTGAGGTACTGGTTGAGTATGCGCAGCGCAGCACGATGCGCAGGCGTGACCCAGTCGGCGTCCGAAAGGCAGAAGTTGTACTCCTGCCACACTGAGCCTTCCTCAGGATAGAGCGCTATGAGTGGATTGGTATTATCTCCGCGATTGGCGTTGAACATAGCGACCTGCTGCTCGGTCGTTACGGTGAAGCGCAGGCGTTTGGTGCCGGATCCGGCGGTGCGATCGAGCAGCGAGGTCTCATCCCTGCCGTAGGTCGAAACATACTTTTCGTAAGCTCCCAGTTGGGCCATGGACTGCGCGAGTTTCAGCGTATCCCGATTGAGTGTATCGCCGGTGCCGACGGATGCAAGGTACGCGAGCTCGAGCAGGGCATCAAATCCCGTCACTGACCCGTCAGGGGCTCCGTGGCTGTATGCAAATCTGGTGGCGAGCGGGCCTGCGGTGCTCAATGCCAGCTTGGTCTCTGCAAGGGTAAGCCAAGAAAATTCCTGGTTGTGAGCATTGAATGCATTTTCATTGCGAGCGTCAGTGGCGATTACCACCGGCGTGGAAAAGAGTGCCGAGCAGTCGGTCTGGCGTGCTCCGAGATTACGGATATTGGCATTCACGTAATTGACCAGCGATAAAGAGGGAGCCAGCCACGCATCGGCCTTCAGGTCCCCATTGGAAATCTTTCTCGCGGCATCCACGGCAAGCTCTGAGACGAGTTCCAGATTTATCGGGGTGCCATCGGAGAGTTTGGGGTTTTGTAAGCTCAACTGCTCCTTGATTGAATCGAGCAGGGACCTTAGTCCGGGATCCGCTACTATTCGTAGTGTGACCGTCTGAGCAGCGACCGGAATGACGTCTTCGTCTTGCTTCTTTTCCTGGCAAGCACTTAGGCAAAGGCCTGCTGCAAGCAGAATGCTTATTAAGCTACGCAGAGAAATCATTCGTCTCCTTTTTGCTTCTTGGCAGCCTTTCCCTTGAAGATCTCAGGGAGGCGCCGAATTAAGAGTGAATTGCGAAGCCACTGATTAGCGGGCACATGAGGATACCCCGCATAATCACCGGGCGAATCAATATTATTTACGATCCCGGACTTCGCGGCGATGCGAGCTCCCGAGCTAATGGATATATGGTCACCTACTCCGGCGTTGCCGCCGAGCACAACCTGATCCCCGATAGTACTGCTTCCACCGATGCCGACTTGGCCGCAGAGAAGTGAGAACTTACCGATTCTTACGTTGTGTCCCACCTGCACTAGATTATCGAGCTTTGTTCCGTGCCCCAATGCGGTGTTGCCCAAGGTGGCGCGGTCTACGCAAGAGTTGGCTCCGATATCCACGCAATCGGCAATTCTGACGCCGCCAACTTGGGGGATGGATCTTAGACCGACGGCGGGATCGGGCACATACCCAAATCCGTCCGAGCCGACCACGGCGCCGGGCTGAACGGTACAGTTGTTACCAAGAACACAGTCTTCGCGTATGATCGCTCCGGCATGAATGATGCAACTGTCCCCGATTTGGGCGTGGCCATAAACGGTCACTTGCGGATGGAGCACCGTGTTGTCGCCGATCACTGCACCTTCACCGACCGAACAGAAAGCGCCGACACTGACATTCTTCCCGAGTTTTGCGGTTGGATGGACATCAGCTTTGGGGTGAACGCCGCGCTGGACCTCGCGGGCAGGACGAAACAGAGGCACTAAGCCAACGAGCGCGGCGAAGGGGTCCTTCACGAAGATTAGGTTCTTCGGGATCTGCGCAAGCTCCATTTGGAGTGAGTCATGAACCAAGTATGCGCCAGCGTTGGTCTGATTGATGCTGCGAGCAGCCGCGCCGGCGTGAGCGTCCTTAATGAAGGTCAGTGAACCCGGACTCGCATCATCGAGGGCGCATAGCCCCGAGACTTGGAGCTGGCCGTTGCCCTGCAGGGTTCCGCCGACGCGGACAGCGAGGTCCTTTAGGCTAATGTTAACCGACGGTTGAATGCTCATTAAGGGAGACAATAGACTACCAGGGGCGGAAGGGGAAAGCGGACAAGAAAAATGGCACCCACCTTCCAAGGAAGATGGATGCCCCGTGTTTCGATAGCTGCAACCAGGAACCGCCAAGCGGGAAGCTAAGTATTACGGGGAGGGATGGCGAGTGTCCCAACTGCCTGACTATCTCCTATTAGGATCGGGCAAGGCCTAGATCCTGTCAATAGAACGAGGTTCGCGAAAATAAGATGTTTAGTGGTTTTAGAGTGTTATTATTGAAAAATACGAAAGTCTCGCTGAACCCCAAAAAGCCCTTAGCGCGGGCTCAGATCTGACGGCAGCGAGGAAGCCTCGGGCGATGCCGCCGGCCGCTCTCGATATGCCTGCTTTACGATTAAAATGCTTACCGCGTACAGCACGCACAGGGGGCCGGCCATTAAGAACTGCGACAGTACATCCGGGGGAGTAAAAATTGCTGACACGATGAAAATAATAACGACCGCGTACCGACCTCCCTCAATCATCATCCTGTGATTGAGGATTCCGAGGCGCGCCAGGAACCAAGCCAAGATTGGCATCTGGAAAACGACGCCGAAACCAATCAAGCCCTGCATCATGGTGCTGAGATGCTCCGAAATTTTAACAGCGGGCGTAACGCCGATAGATTTGTATTCTTCTTGAAAAAAGGCGAACGCCAAGGGAATGACGTAGCGGTAACAAAATCCGGCGCCGAGCAAAAATAGACCGGTCGTAGAAGCCACGAAGGGAAGCACCATCTTGCGCTCATTGTCGTAAAGGCCGGGAGCAATAAAAAGCCACAACTGATAAAATATGAACGGTGATGAAAGTATACCTCCGCAAAATATAGCGGTTTTTATTTTAAGCATGAGAGCCTCGGCGGGCCCTGTGCCGATAAGTTGATTATTGGGGAAGGCCTGAAAATAAGGTTGGCACAGGAAGGCGAACACCTCGGTAGAGTAGTTGTAGGCCACGATTGAAGCGAGGCTCAAGCCAAGAAAGCTATAGATGAGTCTTGTTCGGAGCTCTGCTAGGTGCTCCAAGAGGTGCATCTCGCCGGCAGCATTACTTTTGTTCTTTGGGTTCAGCATTGGAGGAAATTTCGGTTGTGCTCGTGCAAGCTCCGGAGTTGGACTTCGCCCCGGCGCCAGGATGCTCGAGCGATATATTGGACACGGATCGCAATTCTCGCGTCTCGGTATTTATGCGGGCGCGCAGATCCTCGGCAGGTGTGTAAACGCTATTGTAAAATTCCCGGCGCAGCGCATTGGTGTGTTTGCTGAGTTCCCCGGTTACCTTACCGAGCGTACGGGCGATCTCGGGCAACTTTTCAGGCCCAAATACAATGAGCGCCACGCCGAAGATCACTATAAGTTCAAAAAAGCTGACGCCAAACATACGAGTTAGTTTCTGATACTACCCTAAGGGATAGTACCTAATATCGGCACAGGGCGCCATGAACCTGAATTACGTTAATGCGAGATCGGCGGAAATCGGGCAATGATCAGAGCCCCTTTGTTCCATAAACATTGAGGCGTCCCTAATTTTCCCGGCCAGCGCCCCGGCTACCCAGATATAATCGATCCTCCACCCTAGGTTCTTGGCGCGAGAGTTGGCACGAAATGACCACCACGAATACTGGTTGGGGACATCTCCATGAACCTTCCTGAATGTGTCGACGAAGCCCAGCTCGGCGAACTTATCCATCCAAGCCCGCTCCTCCGGTAGGAATCCAGTGAGCTGCTGCTTGGCGGCGGTTTTGGGATGGTGAATATCGATTTCGCGGTGACAAATGTTGAAGTCTCCGCACAGCACGGACCGCGCGCGTTCGCGGCTGCTTAGTCCGCTCAGATAGTCGTAGAGAGCATCGAGAAATTTATATTTGAAATCTTGCCGCTCATCTCCGGAGGTTCCGGAGGGGTAGTACAAATTATAAAGGTCAAAGTCGTTGTGTTGACTAATTACGAACCGGCCCTCCTGATCAAATACCTTTTTGCCGATACCGTGTAGAATTTGTTTTGGTTCGTGGCCACGGCGGAAATAACTGCTGACGCCGGAATAGCCCTTTTTGGTGGCTACCGAATGAAAGCCGCTGTAACCCGGAAATTGATATTGTGCTTGCGCGAGGACTTCAGCGCCAGCCTTCGTTTCCTGCAGGCAAATGATATCCGGGGACTGGGCAGCGACGAATTCAGGCAGCCCTTTGCCCCAAGCCGAGCGAAAGCCATTGACATTCCAGCAAAGAATTCGCATGCGCCTGACCGTCTCTTACGTTCTTCGCTTTAGCAGGGCCAGATGTTGGTATGCTAGGAGACCCGGAAAGAGTGCAGCGGCGGTCATTCGAATACGGGAGAAGAGGGTAAAAAGGGGATTACGACAGGCCCATCCAGGGAGCACAAATTCCATCGGTGATATGCTGGCATCAAGGCGAGAGACCTCAATCGAGGGGACGAGCTTGAGGAAGGCAGCAAACGTTTGCCGAGTGAAGAATCGCACATGCGTACGATCGAGAATTCCGCGGTCGGTGTATTTAAAAATGCCGAAGAGCAACGCGAAGCGAGCGCTCCAGTGAGCAATATTGGGCACCGAAACAAGCATCGTCCCGCCGGGCTTAAGCAAGCTGGCCGCCTGTCTAAAAATGGTTTCAGCGTTAGGTAAATGTTCGAGAACATCCAGTATCAAGATCAAATCGAAAGACTCTCCGTGGTACGCATCGAGGGAAGTCTCCATGCGCCGGTACGTAGCAGCGGTGTTTCTACGAGCCTCGTCGTCGACCTCAACCGCATAGAGTTCGCTGAACGAGCGTTCGCGTAAGAGTTTGCCTATTGCGCCGCTGCCGCTTCCGACGTCCAAGACTTTGGAAGTTGGCGGAAGTTTTGTGCACTGCTCCATAGCCCAAGTGTGGCTGGAGCCGGGGAAGGGCTTATGCTGGTAGCGAAGGTGAGCGGCGGGAGGCATATCGCTTGTTTCAGTAATGGAATCTTCGCTTTTGCGCAAAGCGGGGGCTGAATAGCTCGGCATAAAGTAATCTGCTATGGTATCGTCCCCAAGACGAGACTTTTTCTTCTATGTATAACCCTAAACTGCATTTTCATTTCACCGGCATCGGCGGCTCTGGCATGTCCGGACTGGCAGAGATTCTACTTAATTTGGGCTTCCGAGTCTCTGGTTCGGACCTGAAAATTAGCAGTACCTGCGAACGTCTAAAGCGCCTCGGTGCTGTGATTCACCAGGGACATGCGCCTCAGCACATCCCTGAAACTACCTCGCTTTTAGTCTATTCGTCTGCAGTTGCTCCGTCTAACCCGGAACTTGGCGAAGCCAGGCGTCGGGGCTTGCCGGTTATTCGCCGTGCCGAGGTCCTGGCCGAGCTGATGCGCCTCAAGTACGGTGTAGGGGTAGCCGGATCTCACGGCAAGACCACAACGACTAGCATGATAGGGACAGTGCTCGAGCATGGCGGGCTCGATCCGACCATCGTAATCGGTGGGCAGGTAAAGGCCGCTGAGTCGGGCGGTAAGCTCGGGAAGGGAGAATATCTTGTTGCTGAGACCGACGAGAGCGATCGAAGCTTTCTGCTTCTTAAGCCAACCATAGCAGTAGTTACGAACATCGATGCCGAGCACTTGAATGCCTATGCGTCTTACGCGGAACTCGAGTCCTCCTTCGAGCAGTTTGTAAGCGCCGTACCCTTCTACGGTCTTGCAGTCCTGTGCTTCGAGGATCCCAAGCTGCGAGAACTATCTGAACGCTATCGTGGGCGCAAAATCCTGTACGGCTTCTCCGGTGGCGAAATTCAGGCCCGGAATCTGCAGTGCCGACGATTTGTCACTTCGTATGACGTGTATGTCCATGGCGAGAAACTCCTGCATGTAGATTTACCTATGCTCGGCTCGCATATCGCCCTGAATTCGCTGGCAGCTGTGGCTGTCGGGCTTGAATTCGGAATTTCACCTGCATGCATTGCCGAGGCCCTATCCAACTTCTCCGGTGTGCGCCGAAGGCTTGAGGTCATCGGCGAAGCGTGTGGGGTAACGGTCATGAACGATTACGGGCATCATCCCACAGAGGTTCGAGCGACGTTATCTGCAATCCGGGCAGGACTTGGCCAGGGAATGGGGCGCCTCCACGTAGTTTTCCAGCCGCATCGTTACACCCGCACTCGAGATTGCTTCAGCGACTTTTTGAGTGCGTTTGTCGATGCCGACCATTTAGTTATTACTGACATTTATGCAGCGAGCGAGGAGCCCATCATCGGCATCGATGGACAGAGTTTTTGCGCCGCCATCGATCATTCCGCTAAGCAGTTTTGCGGAGCAATCGAAAACGCCGTGCATCCGATTGTCGGCGAAGTCAAGCCGGGAGATGTGATCCTCTGTCTCGGTGCCGGCTCAGTGGGCAACTTGCCTGAGAGATTTCTCGCCGAGCTCGGTACAAAGCAAGCGGCCTAAATAGCGTCTATGGGTATACATAACTTATCATCAGTCGCCGATGCAGTTGGGGCGCATCCTGAGGTGCTGGTGAAGCAGGGGGTATCCGCTGCGCAATGTACGACCTTTGCAATTGGCGGAAGCATCGAAACTTTGGCCGAGCCGCAGTCCAACGTCGGCTTGTCCCATGTGCTGCACGTAGCACAGTCAGAAGGTCAGTCGTATCGAGTCCTCGGTGCGGGGAGTAATTTGCTGGTCGCCGACGAGGGGTTGCCGGGAGTGACCATCCGGCTGGGACGTGGATTCCGTTATGTCAATAGTTTGAGCGCGGTACGCTTCGAAGTTGGCGGCGCGATGTCGTTGATGAGCCTCTCCAGGGAGCTCTCCGACGCTGGTCTTTCGGGGTTGGAGTTTGCCGGCGGTATCCCGGCGTCGGTAGGAGGAGCCGTACGAATGAATGCGGGTGCGCACGGATCCGAGTTGGCGAATTGCCTCGATGCGGTTTCGGTGATGTTGCCTGACCAGCGTATACTTCGATTGGATTCAGCCGAGCTAGGATTTTCTTATCGACATTCTGTCCTGCCGGAAGGCGCAATTGTGCTGAAGGCGGAAATTACCTTAACCCAGTCTTCAAAGGAGAGCTGTTCGGCATTGCGGCGCAAGTATCTTGCCGAGCGCAAGGAGCATCAGCCGCTGACGGCTCCTTCAGCAGGATCGGTCTTTCGGAACCCGGACTCTGCGAAATCTGCTGGATTCTTGATTGAAGCCTGCGGGTTGAAGGGACGATCGGTCGGCGGAGCGCAGGTCTCGCTGATGCACGGTAACTGGATTGTCAATGAGGAGCGCAGAGCTACGGCTTCCGATGTTCTCGGACTCATTGATCTTTGCCAGAGGTCGGTGCATCAGAAATTCGGCATCGCGCTGAATCCTGAGGTTATCTCCTGGCGTTAATCCCTCTTTCCCGCTCGGCGTGCCTCAGGCATCCTCTTACCCATGCGGTTCATCTTGGCCTTTGCCCTGCTTCTCGGTGCCCTATCGGCAGTCGTTTGGAAATATCCTGACTTGCTGCCTCAGGGCCTGCACGCCGTTTCCGATCGTGCAGAGAGGCTGCTCAATGATAAGGAAATTGAGATTGAGGGGCTTTCGGTGCTTACGCGTGCAGATATCCTGAAGGATTTGCCGCTTCATGAGACCATACTCTGGTGGAAGACTCATGGCAGGGAGGTCGAAGTTTCTCTGGAGCGGAACCCCTTAATTCAAGACGCAACCGTAATGAGCTGTGCGGAAAAGTCGCTGAATTGTTTCGACATTCAGATTAAAGAGCGCGAGCCGGCCTACATTGTTAACTTGGGAGATCGGGTTTGGTTACTCGGGGCAGACGGAGGCTTTATTACCCCGGTACCCAAGAAGGAATTTTTGCTGAAGGGGGCGGGGATTGTGCACGCCCGAGTCGCTCCGGTCATTGTCGAGGGCTTGCTCGAGGAGTCGGCATCGCCGGACGTGGTGAAGGGCAGAATCGCCTATGTTCGCTCTGTTATTGAGGTTGTGGAGCCGGAAACTGGACTAAAGGTTCGCGCCATCGAGGTGCGATCCAACGGGGAGGCGTCCCTTCGCTTCCACGGTTATGACCTTCGAGCGGTTTTCGATGCCGGAGCAGAGCATCTCGATCGCGTTCGAGAAGAGGCTCGTCGGCTTAAGACCGTTTTAGACAATTTCGGAGACCAAGCTACTCGCATAGCGCAAGTCGATCTCGCTTTTGATAAGGTTGCGGTAACCACCTTAAATGAAGCAAAATCTTGATTACCCGCAGGGTCAATAAGTTACATGAATAACGCTGGACTTGTGTCCAAACTCCGTTTAATTTAATCCCTTCACCATTACGGCAACCGCCGCAGTCTTTCTCGCGTTGAGGAGTTCATGGCCAGTAAATCCAATGTCATTGTAGGTCTCGATATTGGAACCACCAACATCACTGTTGTCGTGGGCCAGGTAGGCAACGAAGGAAAGGTCGATGTGATAGGGCTCGGGGTCAGCCCTTCCAAGGGGTTGCGCAAGGGCGTCGTCATCAATATCGAAGCGACGGTAGACTCCATCTCCAAAGCTATCACTCAGGCGGAGACAATGTCTGGAGTCGAAATCAACTCCGTCTTTGCCGCTATTTCCGGTTCTCACGTGAAGGGCTTTAACAGTCACGGAATCGTCGGCATCAAGAACAAGGAAGTTAGCCGAACAGATATCGCCAAGGTGATCGAAGCGGCGGAAGCGGTGGCTATCCCCATGGATCGCGAAGTGCTGCATGTTTTGCCGCAGGAGTTCATCATCGATGAACAGGATGGAATTCGTGAGCCTCTGGGCATTTCGGGAGTGCGCTTGGAAGCCAAGGTGCACATTGTGACCGGTGCCGTGGCCAGCGCCCAGAATATCGTAAAGTGCGCCAATCGTTGCGGCATTACGGTCAATGATATCGTGCTCTCTTCTCTGGCCTCGGGCCGAACAGTCATATCAACAGAAGAGCAGGAGCTCGGAGTCTGCCTCCTCGATATCGGAGGTGGAACAACGGATTTAACCGTCTATCACGCAGGCGCGGTGAAGCATACCTCGGTGGTCTCCGTCGGCGGCAACCATATTACGGCCGACATCGCCGCCGGCTTGCGTACGCCGATCGCGGCAGCTGAGGAAATAAAGTGTAAGTACGGATCGGCTCTCGTGAGTCTCGTGAACAAGGATGAAACTTTGGAAGTTCCCTCAACCGGAGGACGTACTCCCCGAGTGCTATCTCGTTTGGTGCTTTCAGAAATTATCGAGCCTCGCGTTACCGAGATTTTTACCCTGGTGCAGAAGGATCTTGTGAAAGCCGGAATGGAGGAGCTGCTCACGAGCGGCATCGTGCTCACCGGCGGAACAGCCAATCTCAATGGGATCCGTCAAGTTGCTGAGCAGGTCTTTAACCTGCCAGTGCGCCTCGGAACTCCCACGGGAGTAGGGGGCCTTAGCGACCTCGTAAGAGGCCCCGAATACGCTACCGCCGTCGGATTGATTCTGTGGGGCGCTCAGAACCAGGGTGTGGGTCGACATTCTCAGTCCGGCTCAGGGTTACTCCACGCCGCCAAGCGCGTTGGTAACTGGTTATCCAGCCATTTTTAGAGGCTCTTCTTTAGAGGGTCTTAGCCCGTCGCAAGCAGTTACAGGGGCTTTCAGACTTTTCCACAGCTGTTGAAAAGCCCTCCAAGTCGCAGCTCGGCTTCGGCTGGGCTGGCATTCTCTTTGCTAGTTGCTTTAATTAGCCTAAAGTAACATGGGACGCTGTTTCGGGGCGGAAAATTCGGCGTAATTCTCAAAAATAATTTGCAACTGTACCCCCTTATTCTTTGATTTTTTCATAGAACGGGAATACAGTTTGGCGCTGAGTTTCACCCCAGTAGTTTTTCTTTTAGAGGTGGTCGCGATGGACAAGACGGCTATGGAGCTTCAAGCACGTAACGCAAAGATTAAGGTGTTCGGCATCGGTGGTGCCGGTCTAAACGCCGTCAATAACATGATACGCAGCGGTCTTGAGGGCGTTGAATTTTACGCCGCCAATACGGACGCACAGGCACTCGCCTCGGCGCTCGCTGCAAATAAAATCCAACTCGGCGACGAGGTCACCCGCGGCTTGGGAGCCGGCGCTGACCCAGATGTGGGCTACGCTGCTGCTATGGAGAGCATCGAGACCATTCGCAAGTCGCTGGAAGGCGCTGACATGGTCTTCATTACGGCCGGATTGGGTGGTGGAACCGGTTCTCGCGGATCCTCTGTTGTAGCGCAAGTTGCCCGCGAACTTGGCGCCCTGACAGTTGGCGTCGTAACGAAGCCGTTCTTGTTCGAAGGCAAGCGTAGAATGCGTAATGCTGAGCGTGCGCTTGAGGAGCTTCGCTCGAACGTCGATACCCTGATTACGATTCCTAATCAGCGGCTGCTCTCGATCGCTGGTCGGAACACTTCGCTGCTTGAGACTTTCCGTCGCGCCGACGACATCCTGTATCAGGCCGTCAAGGGCATCAGTGATTTGATCATTTTCGAGGGATTGGTCAACGTAGACTTCGCCGACGTGCGCGCGGTCATGTCCGAGATGGGCATGGCAATGATGGGTACGGGCGAGTCCTCCGGCGAAAATCGTGCTGTGGAAGCTGCCGAGAAGGCCATCTCCAGCCCGCTGCTCGAGGATATTTCCATCCATGGTGCTCGCGGAGTTCTCATCAACATTACCGCTTCACCGGATGTTACCTTGCAGGAAGTCAATGAGGCTGCCGAGCTCATTCATGCCGAGGCATACGAAGATGCGAATATCATCTGGGGAATGGTCATCGATCCGAACTCCGAAGATAAAGTTCGCGTTACGGTCATTGCCACCGGATTCGGAGTTCGCGCTGAGGATGACACGACGGTAAGCATGACCGGCGTATCGGGAGTGGATAAGCTTCCTGCCGGACAGGAGCGTCTCGAGATCCCAACCTTCGCTCGTAAGCAGAAAGAGGCTGCCACAGGCGGAGAGGTCATCAAGCTCAAGAAGCTTTCGGTGCTTTCGAGCGCGGAAGATGAAGAGAAGTACGAAATTCCAACCTTCTTGCGTAAGCAAGTTGATTAGAATCTAGCTAGGTTCGTGAAGAGAGAAGGAGGAGGCAGGGTGCCTCCTCTTTTTTTTCCCTATCGCTGCTTTTTCCTATCGCTGCTTGGCTTCGCCAAGACAGCGATGACGGGCAGGGGCTTTGCCCCTGCACCCGAGAGGTGATCCAACTTCAGGGCTACGCCCCCCGCTCCAGCGCCAATTCAAGCAGCTTGGTGATTAATTCAGAGTATGGCACGCCTGAAGCAGCCCAAAGCTTGGGGTACATGCTGATGTCGTTGAAGCCTGGGATGGTATTGATCTCGTTGACCAGCACTGAGCCGTCCTTTTTCACGAAGAAATCAACTCGCGACATACCTTCGCAGCACAAAACTTGAAAGGTCCTTATGGCAAGCTGCCGTACATCTTCGCTGACTGCAGGTGGGAGTTTAGCCGGGATTTCTATGCGCTCTCCCTGGTTGTCGACATACTTGGCATCGTAGGAGTAAAATTCGTGCTGAGACCCCGTGATGATTTCGCCCGGAATTGATGCTTCTGGCTTGTCGTTTCCGAGCACAGCGCACTCTATCTCTCGCCCCTCAATAAACTCCTCGATAAGAATCTTGCGGTCAAATTTGAAGGCAAAATCTATCGCCTTCATTAGCTCTGGCTCATCTTTGGCCTTTGAGATGCCGACCGAAGATCCCAAATTGGCCGGCTTAACGAACAGAGGCAGGCCGAGTTCTCGAATGATCGCCCCACAATCGAGCCTCGCGCGCTCATAGGCATGCACCGTTCTGAATTTCCCGATAGGAATGCCCGCTTCGCGCAGCAAGCGCTTCATGACATCCTTGTCCATGCCGACCGCGGAGCCCAATACACCAGGCCCGACGAAGGGCACTCCCGCCAGCTTCAAGAATCCCTGCATGGTTCCATCCTCGCCATTGGGACCATGCAAGATAGGAAACACAACATCGAGGGAGCCCAGCGGGGAGCCGCCACTCGCGCTGATGAGCTGTCCCTGGTCGGCCCGCGGCACAATCGTAACATCGGTCGCCGAACTGGTATCACGGACCGGGTCCTTGGCCGTGCCTTCAAGAAGAAATCGCGAAGCATCGTTGAGATGCCATACTCCTTTTTTGTCTATGCCCACGAGCACCGGCTCGAATTTGGAGCGATCGAGGGCCTTGAGCACGTTGCGTGCGGAGCGCACCGAGACTTCATGCTCCTCGGACTTGCCGCCAAAAATTATTCCAACTCGAATCTTCTTTGCTGTCATGACCATTGCCCGTGCTGTACGCCCTTAATGCGTGCAGATCGTAACACGCTGCTTGAATTCTGTAATGAGGGGATTAATGATTCTCACTTTCGCAAAACTTTCGTTTTGTTAGCTCTCGGAACTGATTTAGGGTTTAACCAGACGTATTCATCTGATCTCTGAATTAACCATGATTTTACCGTCGAGCACACGAGTGAGTGTTGCAGAGGATCTGCGCGTGGGGCAGTGCACGGTAGCGGTGTGTCCATGGGACTTGAGCATTCGGAATCAAATCATCCAGAACAACCTGGGCGTCGAAATAACCCGGCCCAGCGCCACGATTCTGACCTTCCGCTACCCTCCGATACTCTAATCATAGAAGAACGCCGTGAGGCGTTTGCCCACGCTGTATTGCGTGAACTTAAGGCGCAGACCCAGTCCCCAGTGTCGGCAAGGCTCCTGGGGGAGATTGCCGAGTCGTTTGCGAGCAGCCCTTCAGCCGATCATGACAAATTGTTTGCTCAGGCTCTCGGCACCTGCATTCGCTATAAGTTCAATTTACGAATTGCTGTACAGGGGTTCGATGAAATCGCTCAAGCCGAGATCCCCGCCGCGACATTGCACGCCGATCACTGTCTCCTTCTCGGGGCCCTGATTCTGCGTATCTCAAACAAGCTCGGTGCCTTCTCGTATATGGGGCTCAACCCCCTACGTGAGGAGGCCCTGCATTTGCTGATGGAAGGCGCCACGCCGAAGTTATTCCAATTCTTTTGCAATATGACGTGGGCGATCTACAAGCAAACGGAGGCGGTGCCCGTGGCGGCGGATGCGGTTTCGCATCTCCTGTATGCTGGTGAACTAGTCATGGATGCCAAGTTGAGCCCCGAGCGGTTCGCTCGTCTGGAGGACCTGTGTAGCTACGAAATCAAGGGAGGTAGGGCAGTCGAGCTTCCGATCCTGATTGAGGCCTATGCTCGTAGCGTTCAGGCGGCGGAGAAGATCGGTACATCAGGGGCAAAGCTGCCCGAGTTCATCGAGGAGACGATTACGATGGTTGCCGGAAAGGGGCAATCAATCACCCGCGTGCTTCCGGCACTTAATACAATCTTGCAATCAAATCCATCCGAAGCTGTCTTGCGCTCCGCCCGCACGGCGCTTTTGCGCCACGCCGGCAGCGATGAAGTTAAGCCGGAAACCGATACTGTAGCAGAGTTGCTGGCCGATATTTTCCGTGCCGAAGGCTTGCCAGAACTGATTCTGACTCACGAAAGTGCGGAACACCAAGGAATCCTTCGATCGAATTCTGAGTCTCTCACGCTGCTGCGGCGACTTGCGGCTCAATCCGTGCTGCATGCCCTTACTCTCCAGCAAACGTCGAGCGACGGCCGTAAATTAATTAAACGTGCAGCCGAGCTTACCGGGGTGGACCCGGGGGAGATAATTATCGATCGAGATGCCAGTGAGCGTTACATGGCGAGGCAGGCAAATCTGTATTTCCCTCTGCGCTCCATTTACTCGCGAGAACTCGGAGAGTCTCGCCTGCGCCGATCGGCGGAGAGCACGATTGAATCACTTATCCCTCCGGTGCAGATTGCCTTCCTTGGCTGGAAGAGGCTTGTGGATCTGTACAACGGCTTTGGAGCCTTGACTATGGATGCGCGGCGCAACCCAAAGGGAGAGCCCGCTATGCTTGCTCGTCTTGGCAATGACTTGGGAAGTGTACTTCACATTAACGCTGAAGATATCGGCGGCTTTCCCGGCCGCGGATTTGCGATCGGCAAGCTCGATCCAGCTAGGATATTCCCGGCTGCCAGCGGCGACCCGTTGACTCCCTATCGGCGGGCCTGGCCTGGATACGCGAAGGCCCTCAACGAACTTTCCGGCACGGAATTTATCTTTACGCGCGCATTTATGGCGGTAACCGGGGTTGGTCGCATTCACACCCTCGACTTCGACGGAGGGCAGGTGCCCTATAGTTTGCTGCTCTTCAACTCGCACCACGGTAATCCGACAGCGCGCGTGGCCTGTCTCGTGCCGTCCCGAGCGTTGCACGCCTTGCTGTCGGGTACGACGGCAAGTTTTGATTCCATCAAAGGTTTCGACCCGAGTGTACCGGATGTCAATGTGCGGGCGAAGACCGCGGAGCATTTCCTCGCGCAAGCTCAAAAGTTCGGCCCGGTCTATGATGTTGGTGCAGCCGCTGCCGTTACACGGGGGGTGCTGGAGTTAGAGCATCGGCGCTGGGGCCGCTATCTCAAGCGAGCAGACGAGCATACGAAGAATGTCCAAGCTTGGGATGATGCGTTTCTAAGCGGTAATTCTCGGGCCATCGAGGCCATAGGCGGTATGGAAAGGGAATATGCCCTGCAAGAAGACGCGCTAAAGCTCGAGACGCAGCGTGCCTCGTTGGTGGATCGCCACCATGTCAGTGTCGAAAAGCCGCTGTGGGATCTCGTGCATCACTATTTGGATCTTGTCGATGTGTTTCGCATTGTGCATTCACGCTGGCAGCGCGGCTATACGCTCGATCGCGGGACGCAGCGACCAAGTCAAGACGAGCAGCCACAGCAGCAAGAGCTCGTGCTCGACGAAACGGAGGACCAATTTCTCAATCGCAGTTCCTTGCGGATGCTTCGCGAGGCCTATGCGCTGCATTCGCAGCGAGCGGACCCCAGTGTGGGCAGGGATCGCTTTCCCATTCTGGCCGTCGTCGATGCGCTGCAATACTCGCGCATTCCGGAGCTGACCAGCTATATCGATACGTTCGATATGCGGGCGGTCCTTGAGAGTCAAGTCGTGCAGCTCAGCCCCGGCGAGATGACTATGGAAGATGAATTATTCTTCGTGCAGAACTTCTTGCCGCGGGCTGCCGACAAGGATGGCCGTGTGGGAGGATTGAGATTTATTCCTCGACATTACGTGGGGATCAAATGAGTAAAGAGGAGGACTATATGTTAGAGCTCTGTGACGCGCCCGCTTCTCTGTTCGATCAGGCAGCAAGTCCCGCCCCGGAGGCACCGCCTGCTCCGGCGAAACCGGCAGCACCTCCGACGCCGGAACCGGTGCGCGCCCCGCCCCCCAAGCCGCTTCCGAGCCCCATGCGCGAACCCAGCGAGATCCCGCAGCCTGACCGTTCTCCTCTGCCGCGTCCGCTACGACCCGTTTGCGAAGTCGCGTGTGCAGTAGAGGAGGGTACTCAATTCCACGAATTTGGAAGCACAATGATTATCGAGATCGACGCCGAGATCGATACTTTGCAATTTCCCGATATTGAAGCCCTGATCGCCAGTGCGGAAGAGGGCTAGGCGGCAGGGGAGAAATGACCACTAATACCGCAAAGATCTGGAACTCATAGCCGCAATCGTGGTCTTCGGGGCGAGCAAGCGCCCGATTGAAACGGCTAACGGAGCTTGAACTTAACGATCAAGCGAACTCTTGATAGCCTGCCTCAGGAGGAAGCTGCGCTTGGCTCCGTCCGTCACTTCAACAAGATTGTCGTAGAGCTGCGAGTCGACGAGGAGGGCACCAATAGTGCCGGAGCCGCGTGCGAGCGCATCCGAGGCGACCTTGAGATTATTAACGGTCTCATTGAGCTTTTTGATGACTTCGTCAAAGCCCTGCGGGGACTCGTTATATATCACATCATGCAATACCCCTTTGCCGTCCTTTATTTCACCCAAAATGCCGGTAAGCTGGGTCGAAAGCTGCGCAAGATTCGAAGCGGCATCTGCGAAGGACTTAAGGCTCTCTGTTCCCTTCTCGCCGTATACTAGGGCATGCAGCAAGCCGTCTCCAGATTTGACTTTGGCAAGCACGTCGCTAAGAGAGTCGCTGGCCAGCTTGATATCTCCCATGATCGTGTCGCCGTCCTTCTTTGAAAAGACCAGGCGGTGCAGAAGTCCATTGCCGTCCTGGACTTCCTTCGCCAACGCCCCCAAACTCTTAAATCCGGCGCCAATTGAATCGATAGTTTCCTTGTCGAAATTCTTCAGAAATCCCTTGAGCGACTCAGTAATTTCGACGCTGTTGTCGACGATCGAAGCGGCTTTAGTCATAACAGCGGCAATATCGCCCGCTTCTTTGCTCTGCAACCGGGAGCCGGGTGGCAGCTTGTCTCCCTGCATTTGGGAGGTGATGCTTAGAAACTTATCGCCTAGCAATCCCTGGGTCTGGAGAGAAACCACAGCGTCCTGCCGGATGCGATCGATAAACTCTTCGTTTATCAGCAAGCTTACTTGAATGGTGCTATCCTCCGCAGCGGGATCGAAACTAAACCCGGACACGCGTCCAACGCCTATACCCCCGAGCCGAACGGGTGCGCCCCTCGACAAGCCTTGAATGTCCTTGAAAGAGGTCGTGTACTCGATTTGTTTGGCGAATACCTGACGCTCCTGCCCCAAGATCCAAATGCTAAGGGCTAGCAGGCCCAAGCAGATGAGAATAAACAGCCCCGCGTGTAGTTCGTTTTGTGCTTTCATAAAGCCATCGTTAGTTACTCGTCTCTCCAATTCCCGTGGATGAAATCAATTGCCTCTCTGTCGTTACGTGAAAGTTCCTGAGCGGGCCCGTCCGCGACGATGACGCCGTCGTGGAGAAGAATCCAGCGCTTCGAGATGCGCATTGCGCTCTCGATGTCGTGCGTCACGGCGATGGTGGTCATCCCCATGCTGTCGTTCATGCGGCAGATAAGATCATCGATGAGACGCTTGGAGGTCGGATCTAGTCCGGTCGTAGGCTCATCGAGCAACATAATTTTTGGCGCGGGTGCGAGAGCGCGAGCCAAACCGACGCGCTTTTTTTGCCCGCCAGAGAGTTGCGGGGGGAATTTATGTTCGACTCCGGGCAGGTTAATCAGATCGAGCATCTTGGTGACGCGCTCCCGAATGAAGCCTTCATCCTCAGTGCCGGTCTCTCGCAGTCCATAGGCGATGTTCTCGTAAATGGTCAGCGAATCAAAGAGCGCTGCTCCCTGGAACAGCATGCCGACGTTCATACGGATTTTTCGCAGCTCGTGTTCCGGCAGTGCCTGCAGGTGTGATCCCAGAACGACTACATCGCCGCTGCTTGGAGTGAGTAGCCCGATGATGGTCTTAAGAATAAGAGTTTTCCCCGTACCGCTTGGTCCCATGATGGTTATGGTTTCGCCCGGAGTAACGGTAAAGCTGATATCGCGGTGTACGACCTGCGTCCCGAAGCGAATGCTAATATGCGAGAGCTCTATGAGCGGCTCGTTCGGCATTTGCTAACCCAACAATATAAGCGCTTTGGTGATGAAGAAATCGGATACGAATATCACGATAGATGCAGTGACCACTGCTTCGGTGGTCGTCAATCCCACGCCCTCGGTGCCGCCGCGAGTCCGCAAGCCCTTAAAGCAGGCGATGGAAACCAGAAAAAAACCGAAACACATGCTCTTAACGAGGCCGTCGAACACATCACGAATAGTCAAGGTGTACATGAGCGAGCGGTAGTAAAGATGCGCGGTGAGGTCAAGCTCGTACACCGCAACCATTGCGCCGCCCCACATGCCTACAAAATTGGCGATCACCACGAGCAGCGGCAGCACGATAATGGCTGCCACGATGCGTGGGCTTACCAATTTGCGGATGGGATTGGCTCCCAGCGCGCGGATGGCGTCTACTTGCTCAGTTGCAACCATCGAAGCGATTTCTGCCGCGATGCCTGCTCCTACGCGCCCGGCCAGCATGACTGCAGTTAGCACTGGCCCCAGTTCGCGCACCAGGCCAAGACCTACGACGTTACCGACGTAATTCTTGGCGCCGAATCTATGCAGCCCGTAGGCTGTTTGCAGGGCCAATACCATGCCGGTAAAGCCGGCTGTGAGCAATACGATGGGGATGGAGTTTGATCCCATGCGGATGATTTGCCGAGAAAGTTCTTGAACATTGACACCGTTACGAACAATGTCACGCAGGACTTCCCGAATCATGAGTCCGTATGCGCCGAGGGATTGGATATTGCGTTGAAGGGCGGTCATAATCACCATTACTTAGCAGCAAGGACCTGAGCAAATACCTGGTCATTTTCTAGGACGGGAGTCAGTTCGGATTCGGAACCTGGCCGCCAAAGCACAAAATCAAAAATGCAGCTTTCCTTGCTGACTGTATAGGTCAGAAGCTCGAGGGGTTTCTCGTCAAGAGTCGCTTTAACCCGAAAGCGCAGAGCCGGGTACTCGACCAGTTTTACTTCCTGCCGATCTTCAATGCGAATGTCCTTCAGTCCTACGAGCAGCTGCCGGGCGGCTTCCGCGGGTGATCGCACCTTTTTGCCCTGGCAGTCTCTAATGCCGGTCAGAAAGGTTTTGCGCTGCATTTCATCGGTATGCTGATAGACATAGGGCGACTCCTGCAGCTTGAGCCATGCTGTGGAGTGCTCTGTTACCGGTATGGGGAGAGAGGTGCTGGGCGGGGATGACCAAAGCGAACACCCGCTTAGCCCGAGGAGCACTGCCGAGTACCCGATCTTCAAAAATGAGCACGATATCCCACGGCGCAAATGATGTGGTGCCCGAACGGGCGCTGCTTGGTAAGATTCCTGGTACATGCGAGGCTGCGAAAAAAGCAGTCCTTTTATAGCCTTAAATGATACATCTACACAACGTCTATAAGACCTATCCGCCCGATCAGGCCGCATTGCGGGCGGTAGATCTGCAGGTAAAGCAGGGGGACTTTGTATTCGTGGCAGGCGCTAGCGGCGCAGGCAAGTCCACCTTGCTGAAGATGCTGTTCGCCGCAGAGACGCCGAGCAAGGGCGAGGTAGTTATTGGAGGTCGAAATATTTCCACAATCGATCGTGACGGAGTAGCTCATTTGCGACGCGAGATTGGAGTGATTTTCCAGGATTATAAACTCCTTCCGCGCCGTACCGTCATTGATAACGTCGGATTCGGCTTGGAAGTACTCGGCGTGGTAGAATCAGAGCGCAAGCGCCTAGCTAGTTCCTTGCTTAAATCGATCGGTTTGGAGGACCGAGCTGATTCGTTGCCTGTCACACTTTCAGGTGGTGAGCAGCAACGAGTTGCCATCGCGCGCGCGCTTATTCATCGACCGCGCCTGATTCTTGCCGATGAGCCGACTGGCAATCTTGATCCCGACATGAGCCGTGTGGTTTTTGACTTGTTGCTCGAGGCAAATGCGGCTGGTGTTACGGTGCTCGTGGCGACTCACAATCTCTCCATCATCGAGGAGCTAAACTTGCGCACGGTGGTGCTTGATCGCGGAAAGATAATCGGCGACTTTCAGAGTCCGCGGGGGATTACATGAGAGCGGAGGGCGCGCGCAACAGCACGCTTGGCGCCGGTCCTGTCGGCTTGAAGGCGCTCTGGGAGGCGGCTGCAGGATTGCCGCGGATTTCAGGCAAAGATCGTGTTTGGCATATTGTGGAACGTGCCTGGTCGAACGTCATTCGGGCCCCGTTAACTACCCTGGTCAGCACTCTTACCATAGCCGTGGCATTGCTGCTTCTGAGTGTAGCCGTGCTTGTGGTGCAAAATGTCAAATCAGGGCTTTCTGCCTCTCGGCAGGATCTATCGGTCTCCCTCTATCTCGCGGATGGCGTGACTGAGGGGCAGGCTCGGCAGATGGCGGATAGCATCGGCGCTCGGTCGGACGTTGAGAAGGTGCGCCTGCTGAGTAAAGCCGATGCGCTCAAGGAATTTCAGAGCGTGCTGGGGGAGCAGGCAGTTATCCTCGATGGTCTTCAGGGGCGCAATCCTTTACCGATTACGATCGAAGTTCGATTGCGTCCGGCGGCGGATGGGGAACCTCGCTATGAGGCCTTTGCAGCGGAATATCGAAGTCAGCCGGAAGTTGAGTACGTCCAATACAGTTCCGGCCTACTTCAGCAGGTCAACGCCTTGCTTAAAGGCTTAGGCTGGATCGGGCTCCTAAGTATAGCCGTGGTTTTGGTTCTTACGGGGTTTATTATCGCCAACACCATCAAGCTCGCGTTGTATTCCCATCGCGATGAAATCGAAATTATGCGGCTCGTTGGGGCTACCGATCGATTCATTCGCGCCCCTTATATCATCGAGGGCGCTGCCCAGGGCCTGCTAGCCGGCGCTTTGGGGCTTGTTTTCACCTATCTGTTATTTTCATTGGTGCGCGGTGTTTCTCATCAACTAGTAGTGCAGGGGTTTATGTCAGCGCCGCTGATTTTTCTTTCTTTTCCCTGGATGCTCTTCGTGCTCGGCGTTGGGGTGTTGGTTGGAATCGTCGGAAGCTGGCTTGCCGTGCGCCGTTTTCTGCCGGAGTAATATGCGAAGAATACTCCTGGTGGCGTTGTTGGCGTTAGGCACCCCGCCCTGCATGGCGCAGGAGGATCTCACTTCTCGTCTTGCAGCGCTCAACCAGCAGATTGAGACCGCCCAAGGAGATGTCGCCGCAGTTTCTACCAAACTGCAGGGGTTGGAGCGGGAGTTGAAGGAGATTAACGCTAAAATCGCCACGCTAGAATCTGATCAGGCTGATACGAACACCCGTGTCGATGAGGCAGAGCGAGAGCAGGCGCGACTCGAGGTCGAGACTGCTGAGGCAAGGAAGAGAATTTCGGAACTGCAGGCCTTGTCCTTAAAGCGCCTTCGCGCGCTCTATCTTTACGAAGGGCGGGGAGCAAATCTTACGCTTCTCACATCGGGGAGCGGGGGATCTCTTACTCGCGGAGCCTTTTATCTAAAAAAGGTTCGAAATTTCGATGCGACCCTGCTTATCGAGATCGAAAGGGCACGGACGGAGGCTGAGGAACATTCTAAAAGTCTTGCCAAGCTCGCGGAGATGGAGCGAGCGCTGCGTGACTCGCTAGCTGAGCAGAAGAGGAACTATAAGCTTAAGAGCGATGAAAGGCAGAAGCTGCGCGGGCTACTTCTTAGGGAGCAGGAGCGGCGGGAAGGGTTGCTTACCGAGATTCGTGCCCAGGCCCTGCGATTGGAGACGGTGCTGGCTTCGCTGACCAACTCCGGTGTCTTACCGGACCAGCGACCGCTGCGCTCAAGGGCAAGAAAGGAGTCTCGCGGAGGCGGGTTTTCCTCCTTTTCTGGCGAGGGGCTCGATTCCAGGCGCGGGAAACTTCACCTGCCGGTGCCCGGGGCCGTGGTGGTTCAGCGATATACGGGCCAGGCTTCAGCCAAGGGTGTAACCATGCTGGGAGAGAAGGGGGCCGAGGTTGAAGCCGTTGGGGCGGGGAAGGTGGTCTTCGTGGGGAAAATGCCTGAGCTGGGGACCGTGGTCGTAATCGATCATGGCCAGCGCAGCTATAGCCTCTATGGCCTTCTCGTGGATATCACGGTGGTCGTGGGGGAGGAGGTAGAGGAATCCGCTGTAATTGGAAAAACATCGGATCCTTCGCGTGCCGGCGGGAATCTCTATTTTGAGATACGTCGTGCAGGCGCGGCGGTGGACCCTCTGCCCTATTTTTCAAAAAAGTAGGCCAATAAAACAGCAGCGGACCTTGTACATGCTCCTGCCTGCTGCTATCCTATCAGTAACACTCATTTTTTAGTGTATGCGTATACCGCGCCGGTCCCGGGAACGTTTTTGGATGATGCTAGCCATCGTGCTGGCCATTGCCCTTTTTGTTGGCGGGGACAACCTGCCGCGAGTCGATGCCCGCGAGCAGACCAGCACCTCAATCTACGACGACCTGAAAATCTTCACGGACGTGCTTGCAATCGTGCAGCGCGACTATGTCCGGGAAGTTGATAACCGCAAGCTGGTCGAGGGGGCGATCAAGGGGATGCTGGCGACTCTCGACCCGCATTCCGGCTATCTCGATCCGGACTTCTATCAAGACTTACAAGTTCAGACCAAGGGCGAGTTTGGTGGTCTTGGAATTGAAATCACCATTCGTGATGGACTTCTCGTTGTAGTCGCTCCGATGGAGGGCTCGCCGGCGGAAAGGGTCGGGATAAAGCCTGGTGATGCGATCGTGAAGATCGAGGGTAAGTTTACCAAAGAATACTCATTGGTAGATGCTGTCAAGAAGTTACGGGGCCCCAAGGGCAGCCCGATTGCTATCTCGGTCATGCGCAAAGGCAGTAGCGATATGATGGACTTCACCATCGTGCGTGATGTCATCGAAGTGAAGTCTGTGCGCAGCCGCTACATGGGCGATGGTTTCGGGTACGTGCGCGTCAGTCAGTTCATGGAAAAGACTTTCGATGATCTGAAGGCCGCCATTGATCGGATGCATCCTCAGGCTCCCGGCGGACAGCTCCACGGGCTGGTGATTGATTTGCGAAATAACCCAGGAGGACTGCTAACCCAAGCGATTAAAGTTAGCGATCTCTTTTTGACCGAAGGCGTCATCGTCTATACAGATGGTCGAGTCGAAGGACAGCGCCAGAAATTCTTCGCCCATGCTCGTGATACCGAGCCGAATTATCCCCTCGTCGTGCTGGTAAATGGAGGCTCAGCCTCGGCTTCTGAGATCGTCGCTGGCGCCATGCAGGATGCCGGCAGAGCTCTGATTCTTGGAACTCAAAGTTTTGGCAAAGGCTCGGTACAGACTATTACGCCGCTCGAGAATGGTGGAGCTGTTACCCTGACGACGGCGTTGTATTACACCAAGAGCGGACGCTCTATTCAGGTCACAGGAGTAAAGCCCGACATCGAGCTCGATAATCCGGTGCCGCCCGCGCCAGAAAAGCCGGCAGCGGAAGATCGTGAAGGCGCGCCCCGCAGTGGAAACATGCTGCGCGAAGGGGATCTTCCCGGCGCGATCAACAATCCAAACGGAGCCGAGGATCATTCCGGATTGCAGAAGATTAATAAGACACCGACCGTGCGGGGCGATTTGACGACGCTCAATCCGGAAAAGGAAAATATCGACGAATGGCTAAAACGTGACCTGCAAGTTCAGCGGGCTCTGGACCTGCTCAAGACCTTCAATATCTTCCGGGGTCCCAAGGAAGTTGCCGCAGCTGCCAACAAATAGTGCGCAACTCGACATAGATGCCCTAAATCACTACGCAATTCTGTAAGGAAACCCCTTTGATATGGAGTTAGGATCCTGTTAAGCTCGTCCACAGCGTACTTAGAGTAGCTTTCGGTAGGTTCTCCCTTAGTTTTGAACGTTTCGGGTTTTAAACGTTTCCAGGTGCTTCAAGGCGTGGTGGCTTTGGAAGCTCACGAAAGGGGATAACTATGACCTCAAATTCAGATCGTTCCTGTGGAATCCGGCACTTAAAGCCCGGAAATCTATCTCAGCTTAAGAAGGAGCTGACTAAGCAGCTGACCGCACTGCGTCCGGCGAATAGCGTCAACGCCTCGGCCTTGAAGTTGTTTGGCAATCTTAATCAAAGCTCCAACTGGACTGCGGTAAATAAGTAAGTCCTGCCCGAACCCTCTTCATAATTTCGACAGTAACACTCGACAGCTAGTCGTGTATCCAGCTGCTAATTGCCCGGGTAGACTTGTAAAAGCATGCTTTCTTCTGTAGTATTGCGCGTCCGCGAAGGCGCGTAGCTCAGTTGGTTAGAGCGCTTGCTTGACAGGCAAGAGGTCCACAGTTCGACTCTGTGCGCGCCTACCACTGCTTGTTGAGGTGCTCGTCACGTAGCGACGTATGCGCCCAAAGGCGGTAATTACGATTTGAAGGACCTTTATGCCAAAGATGAAAACCAATCGCACGGCTTACAAGAAGTTCCGTGTGAATGCCAAGGGTAAGCCGAAGTCTTACCGAGCCAACACCAGTCACAATACCGGAAAGAAGTCAGCCAAGAGAATGCGCCACCTGCGCGGCTCGATGATGGTTGATGCTTCATTCGTGCCGATGGTTGCTCTGCAGCTGCCGTATATGAAGAAGGCCAAGTAGTTTTTGAGAAGAGGATGTCATGAGAGTTAAACGTGGATTTGCCGCCAGAAGGAAGCACAAGCGCCTTCTCAAGTTGGCTTCCGGCCGCATTGGCCGTCGTGGAAGTTGTTACAAGCTTGCGAAACGCTCGGTTCAGAAGGGGCTGAAGTATGCCTATCGAGATCGTCGCGTAAAGCGCCGAGAGTTCCGTCAGCTTTGGATCACGCGCATTAACGCCGGGGCGCGGCTTTCTGGATTGAGCTATAGCCGCTTTATTCGTGGCTTGCAGAACGCGAATATCCAGATGAATCGCAAGATGCTCGCCGAATTGGCAGCCAATGATCCGGCGGCGTTCGCTGTTATTGCTGAGCGTGCGAAGGCAGCACTAGCCGCGTAGCTAGGTCTCGATTGCTATCGTGAAAGCCGGTTTGCCTTAGGTAAGCCGGCTTTTTGTTTTTATGAATTCAAAGCCCAAGCAGGAGATCATCGAACTCGATAACCCGATAGGAGAGGGGGGCTCCGCCCTCGTGCTCTGCCGACTGTCCGTCGCTTCCGCCTCTGATATCGCCGAGATAGAGCTTGAATCTAATCGCCCGCCCTGGTCAGAGGAGCTGTTTGCGAAGGAATTCGAAAACGCGGCCTCTTTCCAATTCGGTGCGCGTTTAGAGGGAAGATTGATTGGGTTCCTGATCGCACACATAGTTCACGATGAGGCCCATATTATGAACTTCGGTGTGCGCCTTAATCAGCGTGGGCAGGGGCATGGACGTGCGCTGCTCGGCTATGCGCTTCAAGAGCTCTACGAGCGCGCGGTTCGCTGGGTTACCCTGGAAGTGCGGCGCGGGAATAGTGTTGCCCGGTCCCTGTATGAATCCGACGGTTTCCAGGAGGTGGGCGTGCGCGAGCGTTATTATACCGACAATCAGGAGGATGCGGTCGTGCTCAAGCTCAATCTGCAGCAGTTCATCACGCAGCGCCGACTTCAGTCTACGCGCGGAAAGTAAGGCGTCGAATGTATCGTAGCCTCGTCAGACCTCTGCTCTTTCGGCTGGATTCTGAAAGCGCACATCATTTAGCAATTGGTGCTGCGGCGATTGTCGGGTGTTCACCGCTGAGGAGCATTTTCGGCCGATTCTATAACTGCGAGGACCCCCGCTTGGAGACCCAGTGTTTCGGGTTGCGCTTCGCCAATCCCGTAGGCCTTGCGGCGGGCTTTGATAAGGATGCGCGTGCGGTTCCGTTCCTCGGCGCTCTAGGATTTGGTTTTCTTGAGCTCGGAACCGTCACTGCTCATCCGCAGCCGGGGAATCCGCGTCCACGAATCTTCCGCTTGCCGGACGACAGCGCTCTCATTAATCGCATGGGGTTTCCCAGTGCCGGTGCCCAGGCAGTGAGCGAACGTATGAAGGCGCTGCGCTCGCGTTCCACTAGCCTGCCCATCATCGGTATCAATATTGGCAAGACCAAGGCAGTATCATTGGAGGAAGCGCTGCAGGACTATGTGCAGTCATTTTCACTGCTTCAACCGTACGCTGATTATGTGGTCCTCAATGTTTCTTCGCCGAATACTCCCGAGCTTAGAAAATTGCAGGAGCGCGTGCGGCTCGAAGCGTTGTTCCGCGGAGTGCAGCAGGCAAACGTTCGAAAAATCCCGCTACTCATAAAAATTGCGCCGGATTTGGCCCAGTCGGATCTCGATGAGGTACTCGCAGTTTGTGAGGCCTGCGGGGTCTCCGGCCTCGTGGTTACCAATACTACCTTCTCACGAGACGGGTTATCGCAGCCTATCGATCAAACGGGCGGGCTGAGCGGTAAACCTCTGCATGGACGCGCTGTTCAGATGGTGGGGCGGATATTTCGAGCGACCAATGGCAAGCTGCCCATCATTGGCGTCGGCGGAGTTTTTTCTGCCTCGGATGTTTTGGATTTTATCCGTGCCGGAGCCTCGCTCATTCAGGTCTACACCGGATTGGTATACGAGGGTCCAGGACTCGTCTGTCGCATCAAGCGGGACCTGGTGGAGTATCTGAGTGCTGCGAAAATCGAGCGCATTTCCGATCTGCGTGGAAATGCCGCTTAGGCCTGAAAAAACCCGCTTTTTCATGGGATTAAGTCCGATCAAGGATTTGACCCGAGTGTTCATTCTGAGGTATACTGTTGAGGTCTTGGCGGTACTGACAGGCGCAAGTGCAGTTTACCTTTCCCCGCTAAGGCGGCCTCTCCCTATCTTTATAGCGGGCCTTCTCTGTAGGTTTCTGGCGTAGAGTTTTACCTCGGTTTGTTCTCTTGGTTTGTATTCGGCACCGGTATTCAGGTGCCCTCAGTCCGTCTGCGTTCGCAATTTTTTATTGATGGAGCAGCACCTTGAGCAGCAAAGCCTTCAAAGTCAGCGATAAAGTCGTATATCCAGGTCATGGTGTGGGCGAAATCACCAATTTGCGCAGTCGCAGCATTGGTGGGGCCGAACAGCAATTCTTTGACATCACGATCATGGACACTGGAATGAAGATTATGGTTCCAGTTTCGCAGGCGGAAGGAGTCGGACTGCGTAAGGTCGTCGACCGCCGCGCGGTCGAAAAGGTGTACTCGATCCTGCGCAGCCGAAATTGCAAAATCGATACACAGACCTGGAACCGTCGTTTTCGCGAATATTCTCAGAAGATCAAGACCGGTTCCGTATTTGAGATCGCAGAAGTGCTTCGCGATCTTTCTGTGCTCAGCAATGAGAAGGAATTGAGCTTCGGCGAGAAGAAGATGCTGGACACTGCCCAGAGCTTATTGGTTTCGGAGATTGCAATTGCCAAGTCTCGCAGCCATGAAAAGGTGATGGGAGAGTTGCAGGAAATTTTTGCATAAGTTGCGGATTCATTTTTCGCGTGCGAAAGCGCCGTGACGGCTTAGGCCATCCGGCGCTTTTCGATTTTGTCGGACAGCGAGATGTCTTTAGAAGCCGAAAAGCTATTTGTGCTCATTCCGGCCGCTGGGTCAGGAGCACGCCTTGGCCTGGGGCGCTCGAAGGGGCTGCTTTCGGTAGGGGGCAGGACCGCTATCGAGCGCGTGGTGGGGACTATCGCTGCCACGTGCCCAAACGCTGCTTTCGTCGTGTTGGTGCCCCGAGTAGAGGAAGAAGCATTCACGGCTCTACGTTTCCCGGTCGGTGCTATTCATATAACCCCTGGCGGTGAGACGAGGCAGGACTCAGTCCATGCGGGCCTGAAGTTTATCGAGCGGCATTATCAGCCTGCATCGCGAGATCTAGTGCTGGTTCACGATGCCGCGCGATGTTTGGTGAGTGAACGGCTTATTCGCACAGCAGTCGAGGCCGGACGAGAGTGGGGGGCCGTGACGACGGCTGTCCCACTTATAGATAGCATCGTCCAGCTTGATGCCGAAGGGCAGGGCCGGTCGCTGCCGCGAGCAACGCTCCGTGCAGTGCAGACACCGCAGGTATTTCACTATCAAATTCTGCGGCAAGCGCATCAGCAGGGGGCTCCTGGCGCTACCGACGATGCTTCATTGGTTGAAAAAATTCACTCGGTGAAAGTCATCGAGGGCGAGCTGGATAATTTTAAAATTACCTGCCTTGCAGATTTGGAGCGCGCCGAAGCTCTGCTTACTGCTCGAGTCCGCGCAGCTTAAGCTCGCTCCGTTCTATCGCCCCGAGCAGAGAATCCTTGGAAAATGGCTTCGACAGCAGCGGAACAAACTCTTCCTCTTGGTCAATGCGATCGAAATCAACGGGAAGTGATGCCGAAATCGCGACTATTGGAGTATCGGGAAATACATTGCGCAGCTCGTTGATGGTGCGGATTCCGACTTCAATCGAGTATGGAAAATGAGAGATGCGCTCGTTCAACATGAAGGGGAGATGCAGGTCGCAAATGATGACGTCGAATGTTTCCTTTGATAACGCTCCAAAGGCATCATGCGGAGTCGGCACAGCCGTTACGACGTGATCGTCGTCTGCCAGCATCAATTCGATATTTTCGCGATAATCTGAGCTATCTTCGATGAGTAGGACGTTTCTCATGCATACAATATCGGAAGCGTCCTATTGCGGCTTAACAGGTTTCTCCTTGGCATATGAGCCGTAGTCCGTCATACGCCAGCGCCACTCCTGCGGGCAGCTTCGCGCTTACCTCATCATAATCCACATTATGTGTCATATGCGTCAGATAGGTCTGTTCGGCGCCAATCTCCTTAGCAACCTCGACTGCCTTGGGAATGGTAAAATGAGTAGCGTGGGGCTCATACCGCAGGCCATCCAGGATGAGATAACGCACGCCTTGCAGAATCTGCCGAGCAGCGTCGGGTACCTGATTGCAGTCCGTGGCGTAAGCGAAATCACCGCAACGAAAACCCAATACCCCGGCTCGCCCGTGCATCAAACGGAAGGGCTGAAATCTTAGTCCAGCCGCTGAGAAGGGCACCGCTGCCTCGATGACGTGCGGAGAAAGCTTGGCAAGCAAACCCCCTTGATAGTTCGGATCGGGATTGAAGATATAGTTGAAGGTATGAATCAGGCCGTCGATGGTGGCTTGATCGCTATAGCACGGGATCACCTTGCGCGAGAAAAAATTGAAGACACGAAGGTCGTCCAGGCCGAGAATATGATCGGAGTGCCCATGCGTAAAAGCAACCGCATCTACGTGAGCGATATTTTCCCGTAAAGCCTGCTGCCGAAGGTCCGGGGAGGTATCGATCAAGACATTGCGGCCTTCCCCGGCGCTTAAGTAGACTGAGCAGCGTAGGCGGTTGTTTCTCGGCTTCCCAGACAGGCAAACTGAACAGGAGCAGCCCGGGACGGGCACTCCTGTAGAAGTGCCACAGCCAAGTACTGTTACGGTCATGCTCGCCATGCCGGAGAGTGTATCGCATTAGGAGCGATAAGGGCAGCGCCTGGGCCGAAAAATGCCCGCTGATAGGTAACGTTATCAGTCTCGAAATAAGCGGGGAGACTTGTTATAAGAAACTCTGCTGGGCCCGAGGTTAAATGGGTTTCACAGTCTAAGGACCGGAGAGCTATGAGCGAGGAAAAAGACAAAAAGAGCATCAAGATCGACGATAAGCGGCGCTTCGACTCAACCGGGAATGAACGTGCAGACACTGGTCAGGTGCCGACCGATAGCGCAGCGCGTCCTGCTGCGCCCAAGTCCCAGGCGGTTATGCAGGAAGCACGCGAGAGCGCGCCTGCGCAGGAGGAGAGTATTACCTTCAGCGCCTTTATTATGTCGTTAGCCACTCAGACTTTAATGCAGCTCGGTGAAATGAAGCCTCCCCCAGGACTTTCGATTTCCATTGATAAGGAAGCGGCTCGGCAGACAATTGATATAATCAGACTGCTGCAGGCGAAGACCAAGGGGAATCTTGATTCGGCGGAGGCTAAGCTGCTCGACGAAATACTGCATGCCCTTATGATGTCCTACGTGAAGGTCACATCTTAAATTTAGTGATGAGAAGGTTTTGGAGGATTGGTGGTTAACTTCCTGAAATTTAAAGTCGGCGTTGTTTCTGCTGCGCTAATTTTTTTCTGCGGCTCTCCCGTTTCGGCCGCGCCTTTATTCAAGGAAGGGGTTCCGTCGACTGTAGGTAAGGCCCTTGACGAACAGATGCCCCATTTCTCCGGTTTGGTGAAGGATCTAAGCCGCGCGGTGGTCAATATTTCGGTGGAAGCGGGAATCACGCTGCAGCAGGTCCAGGGGGAAGGGGAAGAGGCTCCGCCGCCTCCCGCCAATCCATTTCCAAGAAAGGAGCCGGAGCTGCCCTACCGTTCACTAGGCTCGGGGTTTATTTTGAGCGAAGACGGTTACATCGTCACCAACAACCATGTCATCGACAATTCCGATACCATCATCGTACGGTTGCTTGACGATAAGACAGAATATTCAGCTGCTTTGATTGGCAAAGATCCCAAAACTGATCTGGCCTTGATTAAGATTGAGCCAAAGACCAAGCTCAACACGGTCTTCCTAGGCGACTCGGATGCGGTCGAAGTAGGCGAGTGGGTAATTGCTATCGGCAATCAATTTCAACTGGGGCAAACGGTCACGGCAGGGATTGTCTCGGCAAAGTCGCGCAAGCTGCCCTATCAAATGACGGGCCCCTACGACTCCTTCATTCAAACTGATGCGTCGATTAATCCTGGCAGTTCAGGAGGTCCGCTCTTTAACACTCGTGGACAGGTGATTGGCATCAACACGGCAATTTTTAGCCCCGGTCGACAACAGTTCGGCAGTCCCGGCTTCAACATCGGGATAGGGTTTTCGATCCCTATAAACCTAGTTAAAGGCGTGGTCCAACAAATCAAGGACAAGGGCAAGGTCACCCGCGGCGTTTTAGGGGTGTTGATTCAGCCTATCGACGGGGATACGGCGCAGGCCTTGGGCCTTTCCAGTCCAAACGGCGCCCTTGTAGCGGACGTGCTTAGAGGCAGCCCGGCAGCCAAGGCGGGATTTGAGCGCAAGGATGTTATTGTGAGCTACAACGGACAGAACATTATCGATCACGACAATCTTCCACTCATGGTCGCCAATACTGCAATCGGCTCCGAGGTTCAGATCGGAGTGCTCCGCGGCAAGGAGCATTTGACCATCAAAGCAGTGATTGAGGAGCTCAAGGAGCCCGCGGCCGAAAAGCCCAAAGAGAAGGAAAAGAGCAACAAAATTGGCATCGTCGTCGAGAAGCTTCCTGACGATATCGCGCAGGGTCTGCCTGCCCCCGTCGCGAACGGGCTCATTATCAAGAATGTTGATGCTGATTCGGGGGGCGATCGTGCCGGCATGAGTAAGGGAGATATTCTTCTCGAATTCGCTGGCAAGGCTGTCACCTCCGTTGCAGAGCTCGATCAGGCCATCGCTGGCCTCAAGAAGGGGGTCCCTGTGCTTGTCGTGGTGCAGAAGAAGGAAGGCACGAGAATTCTAACCTTGAAACTGAAGAACGGAAGCAAGGCTGATTAGCCTTGCGTTCTTACATTTTCGCAGCAGTTTCTTGACGCTGATTCAATCGAGGCGTCAGAAAACTGACGCTGTCTGAAAGTTCGACAGCATTTCGGTGCCTTTTCTGTTGAATTTTGAACCCTTGCTGTGGGCGACCTCATCAGGACTCAGTGCTAAGCCCCTCAATCTCTTGAGCTCTTCCAACCCCATTTCCAGGCCCGTTGCAGAACGGCCGTTCGCCTAAAATCTTGGCAAGCTTCTCGCATTTACGACTCGTAGTGGAATGTGTTTCGCCAAGCGGCGAATGGGTTGTGGCATTGAGGTTGTATGACGGAAAAGAAAACGGACGTTGAGCTAGTCGAGGAATTTAGAGGCGGGAATCAGGAGAGCTTCGAAGAGCTCATCAATCGCTACGCAGCCAAGGCCTTTAGTCTTGCCACCAGACTCACCAAAAATCAGGAGGACGCCGAAGAAGTTTTGCAGGACGTCTTTGTGACGGTTTACCGCAAAATCGCCGGATTCCAGGGTAAATCTTCTTTCTCAAGCTGGCTCTACCGCATCACGGTGAACTGTTCCTTCATGAAGCTCCGCAAGCGCAAGATGGATCAAAGCGTTTCTATCGAGGATATTCCGCAGCCCTTGCAGAAGACCCTCGGTGTCCCGCGCAATTTACACCAGGAAGCGGACGCCATCACGATGCGTCATCAAGTGAGTTCAGCCCTAGAAGAAGCGATCAGCAGACTGCCAGATGAGTACCGCCCCGTATTTATCCTGCGGGATGTCGACGGACTTACCAGCCGGGAGGTCAGCAAGATTCTCAATTTGACGGTGCCTGCCGTAAAATCCAGGCTGCATCGCTCGCGCATGATGCTGCGCCGTAAACTGGCTAAATTCTTCCGGGAGTACAGCTCCGGAACCACCGGCCAAGAGCGCCGCAAAGTGGCCTAAGCGGGTCTTTTATTCCTGGCGGCGCCGGGCTAGGATGGGCGCATGTTGCGCCTTATCGCCATATCCTTCGCAGCTTTCCTTCTTATTTCCTGTTCGCGGGATTCCAGCGCTCCGCTGCTCGTGGCGCATGCTACCCCAGAAACCATCGAGCATGGCAAGCAATTGGTTAAGGGACTAGCAGCCTGCGGCCTTTGTCACGGCGAGACATCTTCTCCACAAGCAATTCTGGCAGGTGGTCGGGAGCTTACGGATCACTAT
>JAYRHW010000098.1:0-10897 GCA_041907145.1 Bdellovibrionota bacterium | reverse complement strand
TCCGGTGTCCGGAGATGTCGTCGATTACCTGCTCAGCCAGTGGCCAACTCTCATGCGACCATCAGCCACTATGTTTGTGCTCGATTCCTCCGGCAGCATGGATGGCGCACCCCTCAGTGAAGCCAAGGATTTTTTGAGAAAATCGTTATCGCGCGGGACACCCCGTGACATTCGCGGTCTGGTGACATTTTCTACGCGGCCTAAGATGGAATCCCGATTCACCAACGACGTACAGGCGCTTACCAAGCGCGTTGACGACGTCGCTGCGGTGGGCGGAAGCGCCATCTACGATGGATTGCGTTTGGCAATCGACCTTGCCACCGAGCCGGAGGCCAACCCCTACCGGCGCACCATAGTCATGATAACCGACGGTGATGACAAGAACTCCGAGGTATCGCTGCAAATGATCCAGGATTTAGTGAGCGACAAGTTCGCTCGCTATGATATGAACCTCATCCTTATTGTCATATCGACGCCCGGAGCGGATTACTCGGACCTCAAGAAGCTCGCTCGATCCGCGAACGGCATCTATCGGGAAGGCTCCTTCGATCAGTTGAGCAACATCTTTGCGGAACTCTCCCAAAGCTTATAGCTGGCTACTCCTTCTCCATATCAGCTAGCCGCTTTTTGGCAGTAACGGCGACTAGCTGGGGTAAATTCTTGGATTTGGCTATCTTCCGCAAGTCGCTCACCGGCAAATATCGCAGCCACTTTAGGGCGATATCGCCCGGGGTTTTGGGGTTGTTGACCAGAATAAACTTCATATTGTTGCTCTTCATCCATGACTTGGAATCAGAAATGGAGCGCAGCACCCACTCGGAAACCTGAGTATTTTTGGCAAAACTTTCAATCTCAGAAATAGTGATTTTCGGATTTTTCAAGACGAACTGCTGAATCATGCGGCTCGCGTCGAGGACCAGCAGCATGCGGCATACCGAATTACCGTAGAGCGCAAGTTTGATCTTTTGCGCCGGGGTCATCTCGGCGATTTGCGCACGAATGTCCTTCGTCCCCTCATCGCTGGGCTGCAGGGTAGCGGTTGGAGCGGCTTTGGGCTCCTCAGACAGCTGAGCCGGAGTCGTGATCGCTTCGGGGGCAGAGAGGACAGCCTCAGCTGCTGCTAAATCCTCTGGATTGGTGTCGGGATTGGCGCGAGCCTTTGCCACTATCTCTGAAAGCTCGCTCAATTCAGGCTGCATGGACTACCACCGCAGCTCATTGAATTCCGCGATAATGCGCATACCAGTGAGCGTGAGATGCGGATCGTAAGAGTTGATGCGCTTGGAATGCTCGGAGAACAGGCGTCCGAGGCCTCCCGTGGCGATAATATTTGGGATCGGTCCAACTTCGCCGATTATTTTATCAATCAATCCGTCAACCAAGCAGGCGTAGCCGACGACGACTCCGGCCTGCATTGCCGACACGGTATTTTTTCCGATGACGGATTTGGGCCATGACATCTCGATGCGAGGAAGTTTGGCAGTGTTTCGCACCAAGGAATCAAGTGCCGTATTCGGACCGGGGGCTATGATGCCGCCCTCGTAGTTGCCCTCGCGGCCCAAAAGATCAAATGACGTTGCTGTTCCAAAATCAACGACCAGGGCTGGTGCTCCAAAGAGAACTTTGGCAGCCACCGCATTGACGACACGATCAGAGCCCACCGCAGCCGGATCTGCAGTTTTTATCTGCAGCCCCGTTTTGACCCCCGGGCTGACAATCAAAGGCTCGACTTCAAACCGGTCGCGAACGAGACGAGCAATATCGGGAGTGACAGGCGGCACGACGCTGGAAATGACGCAGGCCTTTGGCTTCTTTAGATTGTCGGGCTGGCGATCAAAAAGCGAAAACAAGATGCCGGCGTACTCGTCGATGGTTCGCCCCGGATCGGTTTTGAGCCGGTATTCAAACGCCAGGGCCGAGCCGCGAAACCCGCCCACCACAATATTAGTGTTTCCGATATCAAACGTAAGCAGCATAGGTCACTGCAGCCTAACATGCCCAGAAACCACTGCAATTGGCCCCTGATCCCCTTGCAGCAACAGCGCGCCAGATTCATCGACTCCCTGAATAACTCCCTGAATCGATTGCTCCCCCTGCTCTATCGAGACCCTGCGCCCAACGCCAAACGCGCCCTCAAGAAACTCCTCCCTGAAGGCGGCGAAGCCAGCTCTGGAGAATAGGGTCCAAGCATCGATGAGGTGCGGCGTCAGCCGAATTGCAACCTCTGGGGGAGTCAGGATTTGTCCCCCCTGTTCCTGTATTGAAGATGTAGGAATGTCCAATGCCGGATGTCCAGCTAAATTGATCCCGATGCCGGTCAACACCCACTGACGATCGCCTTGGCTAACGATCTCAATGAGCACACCGCCAAGCTTGTCTCCCATAGCTGTGAAAATATCATTCGGCCATTTCAACAAGGCGCTAACCCGCTGCTCCTCAAGAAATCGTCGGATTGCGCAGCCCACCGCCAAGGAATATCCCGCCAGGGTACTGACGGGACCCGTGTGCAAAAAGCCGTAGGTGCCGTAAAATCCTCGGAAACTAGAGTCCCAATTTCGACCCTGCCTGCCGCGACCTTGGGTTTGTCGCTGCGCTAGACACAACAGATGCCCCTCACGGGTCCCGGAGATTGCATCTCGCGCTAGATCCATGGTGGAAGAGACTTCCTCGACGCAGTAAAGATGGCGAAGAGAAGGCGCAGTCCGGCTAAAGGCCGCTTCGATGGCACGTTCCCAGCCGGCAAGCCTTTGGTTACTGGCATTTGACATGCCGGCTCCTATCCTCGTTTCGAGGAGCGTCTGACCGGACGGGCGCGGACACGCATGGAAATATCCACATTGGTCGCCTGTGCCGTAAGAGCGCCCATCGATACCCCGTCCACTCCAAGCTGTTTGAGCCGGCCGAAACGCTGCTCCGTCACTCCACCCGAAACCTCGACCAAGGGACGCTTGTGCGCCTTCTCTATAAGCTTGAGCGCCTGACGGATCTGCGGATCATCCATATTATCGAGCATAATAACTGCGGGCTCGAACTCTAACGCTATTGCCAATTCCTTGAGATCTCTCACCTCAACTTCCACCGGCATATAGAAAGGCTTGTGCGCATGAATATCTGGCAGCGTGCGGCGCAGATCCCCGCCGTGCGCATCGACATGGTTGTTCTTTACAAGCACCATGTCTCCAAGATTAAAGCGATGATTACGGGCGCCGCCGACTCGAACCGCATACTTCTCAAGCGTTCTCCAGCCCGGCGTGGTCTTTCTCGTATCAAGCAGGGTCAGGGGCCGCGCCGCTTTTGCCAAAGATCGGACGTGCGTCGCCACGCCGCTCAGTCTTTGTAGAAAATTTAGAATTATTCGCTCGGCTCCCAGTAGTTCGGCAGTTGGTCCCTCAAGCGTTGCCAGCAGTGTCTTGTCCTTTGCCGAAAGGCCTTCCTCGCACTCTAACCTCACTGCAATCAAAGACTGCATTTCCCGAACGACGACTTCGATAATGGGCAAACCACAGACTACGAGCGCCTGCCGCGCGACAATTTCGGCTTTCGAGTGATGTCCCGCGGGAATAGTTAGCTGAGAGGTAATATCCCCCTGCGCCAAATCTTCGCGCAACGCAAGCTGCACCAAATCTCGAACAAGAGATGAACTAAACATTGCTGCCTACTGAAATAGTTTACTGCTGCACCAGCCAACCATGCACATGCTTGAGCAGCACTCGAGCTATTGCGGCGCCGGGCACTGCGAGAAAGACTCCGAGAAGTCCGAAGAGCTGTCCGCCCGCTACGACCGCTAAAATAACGACCAACGGCGACAACCCGACCTTCTCTCCGACAATCTTAGGCGTAATGAACGTACCCTCGAGAAACTGTACGAATACATATACTCCAAGCACTTGCAGCAGATGGCTAGTGTCACCAAAAGTAGCCAGCGCCATGATACTCGAAAGGACTATGCCCAGCAAAAACCCCATATAGGGGATAATGGCTCCAAAGCCTGAGATAACAGCCAGCAGAAACCACAATTCGACGCCGATGATGCCGAGTCCTATGCAGTACAGAACGAAGAGAATCGACCCGACGGTAAGCTGTCCGCGCACGAATGCCGAGACGTGCCCGTGGATTTCCAAAGCGATTTGAGTCGCACGTCGGCGCTGAGCCGCGGGAAAGAGGCTCAAAACCCAGGCATGAAAAAGAGGTAAGTCGATGGATAAATAGAAGACAATGAATGGGAGCAAGAAGAAATTGAGGACAGTCAAGGTAATGGAATAGCCCTGAAGCAGCGCCTTGCCTACCCCCGCCAGCAACCCCCGGATCGTGTCGCCATTGATATAGGTGGCTATCTCCGTACCGTAGTCGGAGACCGTCGTGCCGCGCAGATCCTCGGGCAAGAAGTGGCGTAACTTTTCAACGATCGGACCTCCACGCTCCGAAGCCTTGCTTACGTACTCGGGAAAATTATCGACGAGCTTGTCGTACTCCCGCATAATCGTCGGAACGGCAGTAACAAAGAGCAGAAAGAGGGCCGCCAATAGTAGCCCGCAGATGACAAAGAAACCGACGCTGCGCGAAATCTTTCGGCGTTCGAGGTAGTTCAGCATTGGATTCATCACATAGGCCAGTGAATATCCAAGCACGAGCATCGCGACGATTTCTTTGAGTTCGAGAAGCAGCCAGACAAGGGCGACGCAGCCGAGGAGTGCCAGAATCCAGCGCGGAGGTAAGAGGCTGTCTTGTGCTGCGGATTTCGCCATTGTGATATTCTCTCAAGCCTACATAAAGGACAGCACTGGCCGCCCGAATAGCTGCTCCACCTCTTCGCACAACGCCTCGGATGGGATTACAGAGACAGTGCTCTGCATCCGATCCTTAAGAGCCAGCGATACTTCTGCGCCATCTATTTCAATTTTAACCTTAATGGGGCACTTTCCTTCGTGGCGGCGCAGCACACTCAACAACGGATCCAAGCGCTCCTCGAGTTTATCTCCCTCACCCAATACCAACACCCCCTGCGTGGCGCTCTTGTCGCGCAAGGCAGTCAGTGATTCGAGTTTATTAACAATGAGAGTGCAGCGCTCTTCGGAAACATCGGGGCGACCCGTGCAGATTACAGGATCATCGGCAGCGAGAATTGCCGCTGCATTTTTGTAAACATCAGGCCAGACAATCGACTCAATGGTGCCCATGTAGTCTTCGAGCACGAAGGTGGCATAACGATCGCCCTTCTTGGTATTTTTAAGCTTGAGAGCGGTCACGACTCCGGCAACACGAACCTCGGATGCGCGGCCTCGCGATCGCACGTCCACGGTATGAATGAGCCCCATGCGCTTCAGATCGCGTTTGAACTTTTCAAGCGGATGCCCGGAGATGTAGGCCCCTAGCGCCTCGCGCTCAAAGGCCAATTTTTGGTTAATCGGCCACTCTGGACGGTTAGAACTCTTCTTGGGGATGGTCGGAGGCTTGGCTTCTGCGCCAGAACCGCCAAACAGTGAGATCTGGTTGCTATTTTCGTCTCGCTGCAAAGCTTGTCCGAAGCGCAAGACGTCCTCGACGCGCTCCATCATTTCTCGGCGCGAAACTCCGCCGCAATCCATGGCTCCGCACTTAATGAGGCTTTCAATGACTCGGCGATTCACGACCTTGAGATCGACGCGCGCCACGAAGTCCTCTAGATCGGTGAAGGGGGCCTCAGCGCGAGCGGCAATGATAGACTCCACTGCCTTATCACCAATACCGTTGACCGCCGAGAGCCCGTACCTAATCTTGCCGTCTCGAACTGAAAATCCCGCCAGACTGTCGTTGATGGTCGGTGGCAGGACTTCGATATGCTGCTTGCGGCACTCGTTGAGATTCTTGAGCGTCTTGTCGCTATCCTCCATTTCATGCGACATCAATGCCGCCATGAACTCGACGGGATAGTGCGCCTTTAAGTATGCTGTCTGAAAGGAGACCAGCGCGTAGGCCGCTGAGTGGCTACGGTTAAAGCCGTAGCGCGCAAAAGTCTCCATTTGATCGAAAATTTCGGTAATAAGTTTCTTATCGATCTTCTTCTCCAAGGCACCCTTGGTGAAGCGTTCGCGCTGCTTCTTCATCTCCTCAGGATTTTTCTTGCCCATGGCCTTGCGCAAAATATCGGCTTCGCCGAGCGAGTATCCCGCCAGTTCGCGCGCAAGCTGCATAATCTGCTCTTGGTACAGGATAATTCCGTAGGTATCCGAAAGTGTGTTCTTCATGAGCGGATGAAGATAGGTCACCGGTTCTCGTCCGTGCTTGCGCTCGATATAGTGCTCAACCATCCCAGCATCCAGGGGACCCGGACGGTAGAGCGCCAAGATTGCCACGATATCGTCGAAGCAATTAGGTTTGAGTCTCATCGTCATCTCAGTTATGCCGGTGGACTCAAGCTGAAACACTCCTGTGGTATTTCCCGCCGCCAGCAGTGTATGGGTGCGGGCGTCTTCAAGCGGCAGCGTCTCGAGATTAATTTCGATCCCCCTGCTCTCCTTGATAATCTTCAAGGCAGTGTGGATAACGGTAAGCGTCTTGAGACCTAGAAAGTCGAACTTTACGAGACCAATTTTCTCTACATACGTCATCGAGTACTGCGTGACGTCGTTGCCGTCCTTATCGACCATCATAGGCAGCATGTCGATGAGCGGGCGATCGCCAATAACGACTCCTGCGGCATGTGTCGACGAATGCCTCGTAAGCCCCTCAAGCTTCATCGCCAAGGTAATGAGCTCCTTACCCTCGGCCTTGGCGTAGTCCGCCAGGCGCTTCTCCATCGTCAACGCTTCGCTGATGGAATAATCAAAGCCCTGCCGAGGTGCTGGAATGAGCTGGGCTACTCGGTCAGTCTCCGCATAGCTCATGCCGAGCGCACGGCCCACGTCCTTGATTGCAGCCTTCGCCTTGAGGGTTCCGAACGTGGCAATTTGCGCGACTTTATCCTTTCCGTATTTCTCAACCACATACTGAATGACCTTGTCGCGGCCAAAGATGCAGAAGTCGACGTCAATATCCGGCAGCGAAATACGCTCAGGATTGAGGAATCTTTCGAACAGGAGCTTATGTCGTAGCGGATCCACTTCGGTGATGCGCATCGCGAACGCGACTAGCGACCCCGCCACACTGCCGCGACCCGGACCGACGGGAATTCCGTGCTCTTTGGCCCATACGATAAAGTCGGCGACCACAAGGAAGTATCCGGCAAATCCCATCTTATCGATGAGCTTGATTTCCAGCTCGAGGCGATCACGATAGCTTTTGGTCTTCTCGGCATTCCAGCCGGCTGTCTTTTGAAGCAGTTCCAAGCGCCGCTCAAGTCCCTCGCGGGCCTTAGATGCCATAAGATCGATGAGCGGCATCGGCTCTTCGGTCTTGAACTGCGGCATGTAGTAGGTATTGAAGTCGAACTTAAGGTTACAAACATCGGAGATCAGGGTTGCGTTCTTGACTGCCTCCTCTCCGGGCCTCCAACCGGCAAAGCCCTCGATCATTTCGTCATAGCTCTTGAGGTGCAGATCCACGCCTTCATGGCGGAGGCGATCAGGATCTGTAATCTGCTTTCCGGTCGATACGCACATCAAAACTTCCTGCGCGTAGTGATCGTCCTTGCTCGAATAGTGGCAATCGGTGGTGGCAACGATCGGCAGCCCGTAGCTTTGTGCGTAAAGGGCGCATACTTCATTGAGCTTTTTCTGTTCCGGAATCGCGTGCGGCTGAACCTCGAGATAGAAGCGATCCTTGAAAGTCTTGGCGTAGAACTCCAATACTGACTTTATCCCCTTCTCGTCCTCAATTGCGGTGGAACCAGCCAGCTCGCCATTCAAGCAACCACTGGTGATAATGAGGCCCTGGTTGTAGCGTTCGAGCAGCTCATGATCGACGCGCGGCTTGAAGTAGAACCCTTCCCGATATGCGAGACTCACGAGCCGGCAAAGATTGTGGTAACCTTCAAGGTCCTTGGCGAGCGCCGTGAGATGGTAGGTCCCGCCCCCGCCCTGACTACGAGTTCGGCGATCCTGCCGGGATCCCGAAGTGACGTATAACTCACAGCCGATTATGGCTTTGATACCAATCCGTTTTGCTTCCGTATAAAATTCGATTGCCCCGTGCAGATTGCCGTGGTCGGTCATGGCGATGGCTGGTTGGCCAAGCTTGTGAGCCTGCTCCAAAACGTCAGGAATTTTGTTCGCTCCATCCAGCAAACTGTACTGGGTATGCAAATGCAAATGAACGAACTGACCTGAAGTCACAGCACCTCAGAGATACCAAGAAGGGAAAACGCGGGCAGCATAGATATGACTACGCCGAATAGAGCCAAAATCGCCCGACAGGTTACTATATGACAAAACTATAAAGCCAGGGAGAGAAAACGAATACCTTCGGTGATTCGCTTACACCCTGCCCCCAGGCGCGTGAGGACAACTATTCGTCGCTCGACTCACCGCTCTCGTCGCCGCTTGGCTCCTCATCACCGGATGAACTTTCATCGTCCGAGGGAGCAGCAACAGGCGCCTTCTCTTCGGCGCCGATCTGGTGACTACCGCCAACGAGCGGACTCGCCCAAGAATTGGCCGAGGTAAGCGTAAAAACGGAAATAACGCCTATTGCGAGCAGAACTTTTAACGCTGCAATTCTCATTTCAATCAACTCCTATACCGGTTAATGCCTGCTTCCTTTATCTACTTCGAGCCGAAGTTCGGCAAGCGCTCAGATTATGCGCCAAAGATATTTAGGCCGAGTGGATAACCAGCCAATAAATATAGCAACTTCGAGTAGTTAAGCCACAATAAAAAGTTGATTTGGAATTGAGGGCTGATATAGTTGGGATCCTTGGGGATTCTGATACATCGTTCTCTTCGAAAAATTTGGGTGGGGTAATAGCAGTAAGGATTTACTAGTTTTCCACAGCCTGACATTAAGCAAAGAGAATTTGGGTGGGCTTCTGTAAGCGGCGATACTTCGCGTTTACACAAGCCCAAACTCATTCCCCCTGTTGCTTTGGTCCTCTTCTCGTCGGGCTTGGTTGAGGTTCTAAAGCGGAGGTATCGCGCAATGCGTACCAAGAAACTCTTTTCGCGTGCGGTCATCGGCAGCGCAATGCTGTTGGTGGCCATGGCCGGTGGATGCGTCAGCCAGCTCGGTGAGCAGTTGCCGCCGAATCTGAAGAAGTCGGAAGTCGGCAAGATCCCGGTCAACCTCGGTACTGAGACTCAGTACGCGGTGACTGCGGATCAGAACGGCGAGAACGTGCAGTTGGCCGGCCCGATCTCCGTGAAGAACCACCCGAACGCGTGGGTCTTCAACCAGACGGCGACGCCCTTCACGAACATGTTCCGCTTCAACGGGCAGTTGTGGCCGGTGCAGGTGAACGCCGACATCGATCAGCACATCAGCGGCGGGCTCAACAACACCAACAACAACTACGACTACGTGGACTTCTACCCGCATCGCCGGCAGAACCCGTGACGTCAGTTGAGGTTGGGCCCAAACTCAGCGGACGCCCTGCCAGAAGGATGTGGCCCCTGCAAGCAGCGGAGCTTGCAGGGGCCTTTCTTCCGCTTACTTGGTTTTTTGACTGCTATTACCTCGCTTCCCTTTCCTAATCACGAGCGCATGGGCGGTGAATGCCCGCAAGTGCAAGTACATCGCAGAAATTCTAATCGCAATTTATTTTATGTCGACCCTAGCCACGGTGGTGGGCTGCATCGACAGGTTACGACGGCGACTAAGTAAACTATCGTCACTCGATGCGTCGGCTATAGGCTGAGATCCTCGGCGCAGCAGCACTCCAGATGACAGTGAGTCAAATGAGCCAAGCGCAACCCCTCCGTCTCCAGTCAGGCTGGCAACCTGGGTCTGCTCCGGTCGACGTTCTGCAGTCGGAATCGAATCGAGAGAGCCCAGAGCTACCGGCTGAGAATCGGCAATATAGTTATCGAGTTCACGCGCTCCAGAATTACCAGCTATGACTGCGCCGAGTCCCGAATTGGAGAGCCCGGCGTAGTTTCTGCCGCGAAGCGCCAAAGAAAACGAGTCAAAGCTCCCGAGGGACGTATCGCTATCGGGGGCCGCTTGCACGACGGCTGATGAGCTCCCCTGCTCGAGGCGGATACCGGCAGAAATTGAGTCATACGACCCAAGGCTCGTATCTACCGGCGATGAAGCCGTGACCGCTGCCGCAGCTAAGCTTAGATCAGGTGAGCCCGGTTCGGAACGGAGGCCAGCGGGATAGGCGTTTCCAAAGAGAGAGTCGAGCGTGCCTAAAGCTCCGTCAGTATCCGCACCCTCAGGATTTAGGGGAGCGAAGCTCTCCGTGACCGTCACTCCCGGAAGTAAATTTGAATGATAGAAAAAGGAATCCAGGGAACCCAGTTCGGCTGTTACGGCCGGGGCGACCGAAACTTGCTTAGAAGGCAGCTGAGGTAACGCAGCCCCCGCAAGAAATGAATCGAGGATCCCCAAGCTGCCGGTCGGAGCTTCAGAGATCGGAGCTACAACCTGTGGTGTCGACTGTGCGCCGCCAGATAAAAATGAATCAAAATCTCCGAGAGCAAGCGCCGGCGTCGAGGTGCTCTCGGGAGCCGAGGGCGAAACTGGCGCAACTACGGGAATCTCCATCTTAAGTACTAGCGGAGACGTTACCGCAAAGGGCGACTGAATATTATCGGGGACAGTTGGTGCAGAGATTGTGGGAGTATCGTCACTATGGGCTGGTGCTGCGCTTGCAAACTCATCGCCGGGGAGACCGACTTTCGGCATGTCGATTCGCGGGACAGGCTGAGGCAAGACTTCAAAGGCTGGAACAAGCGCTACTGCAGGTGGTGCATCAAATGAAACCGCTGGATCGGACTTAGGCTCCTCTACGGCCACACGAGGAGATTGCGACTGATTGTCAGTA
>JAYRHW010000097.1:0-1640 GCA_041907145.1 Bdellovibrionota bacterium | reverse complement strand
CGCCCGTGGCCCCTACGACGATGGTATCTCCGTAAATCGCAATAGACTCTCCGAAAGAATCGCTAGCCTCTGCGTTGGTAGCTTTTAAGTAAGCTTGCTGAGTCCAAGTAGTGCCACTGCGAACGAAGACATACGCAGCTCCTGCTCCCGCTGCGGAGTTATTGCTTTGGTCGCCGTTAATGCTGGTCGCGTTGCTGCCCTCGCTGCGGGCGGAAATAACTACTGTATCCCCATATGCGGCTACCGCATGACCGAAGAAGTCAAAAGTGTCGGTGTTCGAAGCCTTGAGATAAGCTTCCTGCCCGTTGGGTAGTGATGCCAAGAAGAGTTTTTTTAACTGCAAAAAATCGCTCGCGGTGATTCCGGCTGGGAGGGCGCTTCGACGCTCGGCAAAAGTTGGCTCACAAACCGGGCAAAGAATAACCGCGAGAACTAGTAGGCAAGCGAGACTGCTTAATTTCATATCAAGCTCAAATGTATTTCTAAGAAAATATCAAACTACCATTGGCACGATGGGGTAACTTCTAGAGCACGGGAGGTTCGACACTACCTCGCGAAGGCAGGCAAATCCACCTCAAAGTAAGGGACGCCGCGATAAATATAGTTGAGATAGCTATTCAACTCGCGCAATCGTGTACTCAATCAGCGCGCGCAGATCTTCTACCGACTTCGGGTCAGACTGAGGCGCCTTTGCGATTGCAGCTTGCAGAGATTGGGAGGCGTCGGCGACGTACTTTAGTGCTAGTCGACGAGCATCGGCGATTACGGAGCTATCTCGAAGTTCTGCAATTCCCTGCGCCGCGAAAGACTCCTCGTCGTCTTTGGGGGCAACAGCGAGGCGCTGCGCAAGCGGGCTCTTACTCTGCATCCAGAGCACGTTTACTACCGAAGGCTTGCGTTCAATCAGATCCAGGCCGGACTTCTTTCCGAGCAACGTCTCATCGGATGTTACATCGAGAATGTCATCCAAAATTTGAAAGGCAACGCCTAAATTCTCACCAAAGGCTGCGAACTGCTGGGTTGCGTCTTCTCCCGCTTCGGCGATGTATGCGGCGGAAGCCGCTGCCAAGCGAAACAGCGCGGCAGTTTTCTTCTTCGCAATCGTCAAGCTGGTCTCGAGCGTATGCCTTTGTCGATGGAGCGGTACTTCCAGAATTTCTCCCTCGGTCAGCTCGATGCAAGCCTGTTCAGTCGCATCGATGATAAAGCGATCTAAATGAGCGCATAAACTAAAAGCCCGCACGAGCAAGAAGTCGCCGGAGAGCAGGGTATTTTCTAAACCATATTTAACGAAGGCTGATTCTTTGTGGCGCCTGGTTGGAGACTTGTCGATGATGTCATCGTGCAGCAGGGTAGCCATGTGAATGAGCTCAATGCCGGCGGCGACCTCGATGAGTGACGGCGGAGGGGTATGCAAGCCTAGAGCGCGTGCGGTAAGGAGTGTCAGGGCAGGCCGCATTCGCTTGCCGCCTAGTTCCAGAAGATAGCTTGGGATCTCCGAGAGCAGTGCTGCGTCAGAAGCTAGCTTGCTCTTGATGAGCTGTTCGATCTCTCGCATTGCCCCAAGAGACACGAGCACCCGCGTGAGCTTGTCCTTAGCGCCGCCGGGGTTGGTGGTCTTATCTGTCATGCGGCGTCGG
>JAYRHW010000096.1:0-9108 GCA_041907145.1 Bdellovibrionota bacterium | reverse complement strand
TCATCGAAAAGCCGGTCGGTGTAAAGAGATGCTGATGGATTACCGCATCGGGAATGAGAGCAGGAACGACCCGCTGTATCTCGCGACAGGTCGCGGCAAATGCCCCAGCACCCATGGGACCCTTTAACAACGCTCTGGCGCTCGTCCAGCTTGTCTGCTCCCGGCGCACGAGGGTCTCCATCCGAACGATACCTGGAATATCCAGAGGAGGATGTCTCTTCCATTGGTTATCGGATTCTATCGTGAGCAGGTTCCTCGCCGCAGAGAATCTTACCTCACTTTGCACGGCAAGAAGAGCTGCAGGGGGAATTATCCGGTAAATCTCATTGAGGATACATTCGGGCTCAGCCTGGCCGCAGGTGACGGCCAACAAGGCTTGCGGGGCAACAAAGAGGCTGGACTCGGAGAGGATAAACGAGCGTACGTCTCCCTGGTGCTTGGAATCCACGATACGCAGCCCGATGCCATCAAGAAATTTCTGTATGCCGGCACTGCTCAGCGATTGAACTTGAAATTCGGCAGGATTCACCAGGGCCAGAATTCGCTTTTCCCGCGGATCAAATGTCTTCATCAACTACCTCGTTTCTCAAGCAAGAGCTCAAAACCCGGATCGGGGGTGCGAACGCGCCAAATAAAGGCATCAAGAACATAGTGAGTGGCCTGCGGCACGGCTAGGAGAGGAACCAGCAGAGCTAGAATAGTCGCGCCGGAAAGGTCTGGTAGAAAATTAAAAGCAGAAAATAACTGAGGATGTTCTCTCCAAACCAAACGATCCCAAATGCCCTCCTCTACGTAGGCGAGCAATCCAAGGAGCCCGAGGAAGATCGGCAGCCATTTCCCTCGATGCAGCGCTGCGATAAGTGCTGTGGCAGAAGATACTGAGCGCCGCTGCCACTTCTTGGCGCCGAATGCCCAAATCAAACCCATGTACGGCACGCCATGTGACACAACATTGGTGACCGTGAACGGCAAGTCGGCATTGAATGAAACGATACCGACATACCAGGAAGCAGCGCTGCCACAAAGAAAAAGGTTTTTTGGAATATTGAGAGTGCCTGCCGCCGCCCAAATCCACACCTCCTTGCAGAGATAGAGAAGGATCAGCAGGACGTAGCAGACGGAGGCAACTGAAACGAGCGACGTGCTCACCGGAACCACAAAATCGCCGTCGACGAACCAGTGAAATTCTCGCGGTAGATGCGCGTGCCAGTAAAGCAATGGATAGAGAGGCCCCGCGTAGGCAAACGAACGATCTAGAAATTTGCTCCAGCCCATGGGCTCCTTGCGGGCATAAATCATGGTGAAGCCGTACTGCTGACGGATGAAATGATAGACGGCGACATATGCCAGCACTGTCCAGAACAGAGCGGCACTTTGGGAGTACAACAGTACGCCCACCACCCAGCAAATGAGCGGAATGCCCCATAGCAAGCTAGAGTATCGCTGTCGTTCCTCGGGATCGAAATAGGTGCGATACAGAGTGCTGTACACATGGGAGACATCTACGCCCATGACACAAAGCGCCCAAACCCACATTGGCAGGGCCCGCACGCTGCTGGTCGTGGAGGCTGGCAGCAGCAACATGAGCAATGAGACGACGATAGCTGGCGCTAGGATGAAGGCGCAGTCAAAGCGGCGCGAGTAAATCCAGGTTTCGTCTTTGGTGGTCATATCATCAAGGATTTGAAACTTAGTCCGAAGTCCTTGAGATATTGTTCCGCAGCGACTACTCCTCGATATTGAGCTTCTTCAAATATCGAGATTCCGCTCATATCCGAATGGGCAAAGTAAAGAGGTTTTGAAAACTGCTTAGCAGAATCCCGGTCAACGCCCCAGACGAACCCAGGGCTGGGGCAAATCATGCCATGTCCCCAAATCCAGACATCGATTGATCGTGTAAGCGCTATGATGTCCGGATGTGCGGTCTTGAGATCGGCAAGTATGAGGTCCCTCCACTCAGGCCAAGTGCGCTCTAACGCGGCCTTCCTTGCAGCTACGGGATCTTTGTCGGCCAGCGGAAGGTAATAGGTCAGTACCGTAGCAGGCCCTCTGCGGCCAAGCACTTGGTGAGTCGCGTTGACATATCCGAGAGAGCTGCTTTGGTAGAATACATTATCCCAGGCCAAGCCCTTGGGGGAATTATTCGGAGTTCCCGTAAGGGTGACGTTTGCCACCATCCAGGGATGATAGTGGAAGGATTGCAAATACTCCGGACGTCTCTCCTGAAGGCTGGCTACTACGCGGGCGGCGGTGAAGCGGGGTCCACAGTACAGAACAGCCGGAGCAGTTATTTCCTCGATCTCTTGGCTCTGGGTATTGAGCACCAGCACTTTCGGCTCAGCAGCCCGATCGTCGATATGAACAACCAAACGGTTGCAGCGAATGTATGGTGAAAGCCGCTCTACTAAGCGCTGCACAATCCAGCCATTTCCTGCAGGCCAGGTAAGAAGGTCGTAGTCTTCTACGTTGGCCGCCCATGCCGTTCTGGATGCAAAATAGTGTACGCCTGCCCAGGCGGACACCTCCTCCATCGGCGCCCCGTAATCGTCGAGGCAGCAGTAATTCAAATACCAATGCAGCGGCCTAGAGCTAAATCCTTGCTGCTGCACGTAAGCGGCAAAGGACATCGCATCGAGGCTGCGAAATTGCGAGTCCGTAGAACTTAGCTCCATGGGTATAGTGAAAGCCGGGCGCCCATCTTCGCCAACCGCTGTGGACAAAGAGTCCATGAGATCATGCCAGCGCAGATATTCCTGACGATCACTGTCCATTATGCCGAGTTGCGGGTAAAGGCCGTCGACCCAGACGCCGAACTGATGCAGCCGCTCGTGCGGAGCCGAGCAAAGGTACTCCTCCCGATAGATTGGCTTGCCGTCCTGGTAGCCCGAAATGATATCGAACTCTTCAAACAGTTTTCGCACGAGCACGGCATCCTTTCCGGGCACGGGAACGTAGTGGGCTCCCCAGGGGTACTGAGAAATATCATTTTCGCCGTTCTGTGAATTGCCGCCTGGTTTTGCTTCAAGTTCGAGTAATTCAAAATGTTCGAACCCATGCCGCTTCAAGGCCCATGCAGCAGATAAGCCTGAGATGCCACCGCCTATGATTAGCAGAGGAACTCGACGGGTGCTCGTTGGCTGCCACTCCCGAGTCTCCCGCAGAAGGTGGCCATGCTTGAAGCTCGGGCCCAGAATCGAGCCGGAAATATGAGAGCGGCTCTGGGTACCGAGCAGCCGCTCCACCCCGCCCACCGCGGCTATTCCGACAGCGGCGCCAAGCAAAGCGCGGCGACTAAGGACGGGCTGCTTTTTCATGAGCTAAAGTGCGACCACTCATCTTCATAGTAGCGAACAAGCATCTGATTATTGAGTCGATTGGGCTCAACTTCTATTTTTTGCATATCGCGAGGGAAGAAAAAGAGCGAGGGGAGAGAGTCTAGGGTTAGGAATTTAAGATCCGGCGGCAATGACTGCGGAGAGCGAATTTCGTGCTTGGATCCCAATACGAATCCCCACTCGCCAAAGGAAGGAACCATGACGTGGTAGGGGAGGGTGTTGTAACCGGAGCTTCGGATGGTCTCCTCGACACACCAAAACGAGCGCCGGGCGAGGAGCGGCGAGGTGCTTTGTACTACGAACGCTCCCCGCTCACTCAAGCGTGACTCGAGCAGGCGGAAAAAGACAGTGGAATAGAGCTTTCCAATCGAATAGCTGGTCGGATCCGGGAAATCAATGACCACGAAGTCGTATTTTTCGCCCGGTTTGCGCAACCAGAGAAAGGCATCTTCATTGATGACGGTGACCTTCGGCGAGCGAAAAGCCTCGCCATTGAGCGCTGTAAGCAACTCGCTTTCTCGGAATAGGTCGGTCATGGCGGCGTCAAGGTCGACGAGGGTGATCTGTTCAACGCTAGGATTCTTCAGTATCTCGCGGATTGCCATACCATCCCCGCCGCCGAGCACCAAAATTCGCCTTGGATTCTCTATGGCGGATAGTCCGATATGCACGAGTGACTCGTGATAACGGTATTCGTCTCGGGAATCAAACTGCAGGTGGCTATTGAGGTAGAGCCTAAGCTCATTTGAATTTCGAGTCAGTACGATACGCTGGTATGGTGTGGACTTGGCGTAAATAATATTTTCTGGATACAGGGCCGCTTCGGAATAATTCAAGATGTCGTTCGAGTACGCAAATCCGACACTCAATGCTATCAGTGATACGACTGCGAGCCCTCGCAGTCCGTTTGCTCCGGGAATCTCCTTTTTGAAGAGTGCCAGCACCGCGAGTGCAACCGCGACATTAAAGATACCGAACATGATTGATGTCCGAATCAGACCAAGCTGCGGGGCAAGCACCATGGGGAAAAGGATGCTGGCGGCCAAAGCCCCGACGTAATCGAAGCTCAAGACCCGCGAGATGAGATCCTTGAACGTCATTTTATCCTGCAGCGCGCGCATGAGCAGCGGGATCTCGAGCCCAACCAGAGCGCCAATGGCAAACACGATCCCGTACAACGCGATACGGAAGGAAGCCACGAAGCCGAACAGCACGAACAGCAACGCGGCCGAGAACCCTCCTATAAGCCCCACCAAGATCTCGACTCTGATGAAGATTGTCAGCGGATTCTTGGTAACGAACCGGGAAAGGTACGAGCCTACCCCCATGGCAAAGAGGTAGGTGCCGATCACGGTGGAAAACTGCATGACCGAATCACCGAGCAAATAGCTCGCCAATGTTCCAGCCACCAGCTCGTATATCAATCCGCAGGTTGCTACGACGAATACGGAGAACAGTAGAAGTATCGGCACGGGGCTACCCCTTAAAGCAGGCAAGAGTCGCAAACTAGCCGACGGCCGCTGCGATAATCATACTTATGCCGATGGACGCCGCGCCGACGACTATCGCCAAAGCCTGATTTCGCTCCTTTATGATTTCGTCCCAAAGCTTGTATGGGGTGAGACGGTCAAAGATGTAGAAGCCCAGACCATAAATGACGAGGCCAACGACCGAGAATAGAATTGCCAAGGCTACATTATGCGGAATCATAGTTAATCTCCCTCGAAAAACTGCATGCAGAACTTCATTTATTTATGCTGATATCCGCTGGCGTACCTCCGGGTAGCCCCACCGGCGCCCCAGATCACCCAGCCCCGATAATCAGCAACAACAAGCCAGACTGAAATGAGAGCACAGTAGACAAAGTATAGAGAGGACATTCTCATAAGATACTCCTATGGATCTGACTCTTCCCAGCGGCGAGTCTCCCAGCTGGATTTCCAAATCCATACCGTGACCAGCGGCAGAGACACTAATATCAAAGCAATTGCAAAGAGCCAGTGATGTGGGACGTTGTTCCTAGCGCTTAGGGTATAGTAGAGATTTCCAGGATTTGTTCCCACGCTCGGGGAGAACGAGAAACGATAGGTTCCCGCCGGCACTGATCCCCAAAGCGTGGAGTAGTGTTGGCTGCCTTCGCTCCAGGCCCCATCGCTGTCAACCCCCGTGTAGTAGGCAACCTCAAGTTCACCACCCTGAATTTCCTCTCCCGACTCATCAACTAAATCTAAATCCAGCGACAGCCAATTATTCTGCACCGGGGCAGAGGCCGAAATTTGCAGATTTCCGTCCTTTGGAATTTGGAACGGCTCCGTGACGATGGTCTTGTTCGGTTCTAGGCTCGAAAAATTATAAATTTGATCGAAGACTGGTGTGCTCCGCGCCGAGGCGCTGCACATCATATGGATTGCAATGATTAGAACCAAGAACAGAATACCAATAAGATTAAATTCCCGGTACCATGGGGCCCCTGCAAAGGGCTGCACCGCTCCCACTCCCTCCGGGACAGGGTTATAATTTTCGATGCCGAATGCTTCGGCTACCGTGCTTCCCTCAATGTGTTCACCCAGGGACCAAACACTTTCCCCCTCTGCAACTTCGAGTGAGAGCATGCGGGGCGGGCAGATGAAGTCTTTTACGACGACCTCGTCGCCGACTTTAACTTCCCAGTAAAATTCCCCCAATACGTACTGAACTTTGGCGATACCGGTGAGGAAGAGTTGATAAGCTTCCTCATCATAATTGACCCACGAGGACTCTCCGGTGCCGCTGATCGGAATCGAATCCTTAATCGGGCGAATGAAGGTCCAATGGTGATGATAGTCCATCAGCCAGAAGAAACCCTCGTACGGATTAAAGAGGAGGTATTCATCCCAACGGTAGAATCCGGTGCCGTCGCTACGCTCCATGAAGCCAATGACTTCAAGTTCCTTGTCGCCAAGCTTCCCGCGCGTTCCCAGGGGAATTAAAGGTTGATAGACTCGCTGCCGTGCCTTCTGAATGATGCGGTAGTTTTCGTTGGTAATGTCAATGATGGCGCCGCAGGAAGGGCAGGCAACCGTGGAAGTCTGCCCCATCCCCCGAAGTGTGATCGGCGCGTTGCATGAGGTGCAAGCAAATGACTTAACGGGGTTTTCCCCAGCCATCGAGTTCTCTTAGGAAATTGAAACGGAGATCCTTGAAACTAAGGTACTCTCCGCAATATGCGCTGACTCCGTCCTCTGAGTAATCAATACTAGCGAAGCCTGAGTTCGTCGAGCTCAAATCCACCGAAAGCGATATCCGACCCGGCACTGCTCGAAATGGCAGCTCTCCCTCGCTATAGACCACACTAGCTTTCTTTATATCGGTAATTTCGTAGTCAGCGTGGTCAATACGAACAGTTGCACCGATTTGTACTTCCTCCCGCGCAGGAAGATTAAGGCTCGACTGAGCAGGAAAGCTTAGATGGTAAATGCCCTGAGCTTCTGATAGCCAACCTGTTCTCCCGTCATCGTAGGCACAATACCATTCGTCCCAAGTACCGCGTTCCCAGCGAAGCTTGACGCGACCTACGAGTACGAAATGTGCATCGTCGTAGGTGCCCTGGGTAGTGAGCTGCATCGGACTCCAGCTGTCGTTAAGCTGGGCCATTTGTCCAAGTAGTTCGACGTTAACATCGTGGCGAACTATGGTTGAATGACAGTATCCGCAAACCGCAAATACAGAGGCGGCGTTAACGAAGTTCACCTCTGCCCCACAGGAAGGGCAGCTGAATGTCCTCATCGCTATATCTTCTTGAGGAGTTCAGACTTCTTGGAGTCAAACTCAGCCTGCGTAAGGATACCCTTCTTGAACAAATCATGCAGGCGTTCAAGTGCGGCCGTTGGACTTTCGGCAGCTGCCCCAGCCCCTCCGCCACCCATGGCCCCAGAAAAGGCCTGGGTCATCGCTTGGGCCATACCCATGCCTACTCCAAGTCCAGCTCCAGCGCCGGCAACGCCGCCTTCGTTGGCAGCGGCAATCGGGATACTCTGCGCAGCCTGGAACTGCGTATACGTTCTCAAGTCTCCGACAATGTTCATCGAGGCGCGCTCATCGAGTTTCTTCTGCAGCTCGGCAGGTAAGGAGACCGATTGAACTTGGAAGGTTCGAAGTCCCAGTCCGTAGTTCACGAAGGTCGGCTTTAGTCCCTCAAGCAGCAGGGCAGAGAACTGCACTGCGTTTGCCGCCATGTCGACAAAGGGAATGTTTGAGGTTGCCAAAAACGCGGTGAGCGCAGTGATGACCGAAGCGCGCAGCTGGCCTTCGAGTTCAGCGGCACGGTACAGATCGCGGCTTCCGCTGACCTTGGCGTAGAAAACTTTTGGATCCTCTAATTGGTACGAATAAATTCCGTAAGCCTGAATGCGGATCGGCCCGAACTCCTTATCTCGCACTGTCACTGGAGTAGGCGTGCCCCACTTCTGCTCCAGTTGTTCACGTGTACTATAAAAATAGACATCCGACTTGAAGGGGGAGGCGAATGCCTTATCCCAATTCTTCAAGTTGGTGAGAATCGGAAGGGTATTGGTAGTGAGGGTATGCAGGCCTGGGCGGAACATGTCTGCCACCTGACCTTCATTCACGAACAAGGCCAGCTGAGAATCGCGGACGGTAAGTTTGGCTCCGTTTTGGATTTCATTGTCACGCATCGGGTACCGGTAGGCCAGAATTCCGTCTTCCGGCTCCGTCCAGTCGATGACGTCGATAAATTGTTTGCCGATGAAATCAAATAAGCCCATGTTTTTCACCAAATTACGTAATATTTCAATAGGTTATCTATTGTGCGCAACCCTGCTCCGCAGCGAGCGATTATCCATTAGACCCAGAGAGAGGGGAATACTTCAATATTTTTCTTCCTTCCCCCATGTAGCTGGACCAAGCCGATCAAACCAAGCTGCCCTATCGAGCTCTCAGCTGAGCGGAGCCCATTCCTATATTGATACTTTCGATGCCGCTATTCTTGATTGCTACCTTACTCTTTTAATGGCTGTGCAAGGAATATCCTGCATGGACCCATACATGAATTGACGCGTCCAGCTTGCCTTGTCGGTTGCACGCAAAATACACTCTCATTGGCCTACTTTAGTATGTCTGCGCAGCCGCACTGGAACGAGAACCATGAGCACTATAGGCAAGTCGAGAATTCCTAATCAGTATAGACCGCATCCCTGGCATGGATTGGATATTGGCCCCAATCCTCCCGAACTACTCCATGCATTTATTGAGATAACGCCCTTTGATCTGATCAAGTACGAGGTTGATAAACATTCAGGTTATTTGAAGGTCGATCGCCCCCAGCGGGGATCATCACAACCTCCGGCTCTTTACGGGTTCATTCCTCGCACGTACTGCGGCATGCGTACGAAGCGACTCTCCCCTAAATCTATCCGCGGCGACGGTGACCCGCTGGATATTTGCGTGTTGAGCGAGCGACCGATCGAACGGGCCGAAATTCTCGTTCGTGCGCGGGTCGTTGGGGGACTGCAAATGGTCGATGCGCGAGAAGCGGACGACAAAATAATAGCAGTGCTGGATAACGACTATATTTACGGACAAGCTAGAGAAGTGTCGGACTTGCCGAGCGTTCTCGTTGAGAGGCTCCAACATTATTTTTTGACTTACAAATTAGTCCCTAACCAGCGCGCAACGGCCCGCATTAAGCGAGTTTATGGCCGATCCCACGCGGTCAAAGTCGTAGAAGCAGCGATTCAGGATTACAAAGATATGTATGAGAAATAGGGACGATCCT
>JAYRHW010000095.1:0-4894 GCA_041907145.1 Bdellovibrionota bacterium | reverse complement strand
TCCACTACTGGTGTGAGCATCGAGAACCTGGTTGGGACTGCTCCTCCTGCTTGGGGTGGGCTCAACTGGAACGGGTTCACTAACCGCTACGTTGACCTTGGCTTCACCGCCTTCAACCTCTCGGCTGGGAACTACATCGCTTCAGTTCTCTTCAGCGTCAACTACGGCTCCGTGATGTGGACCGAGACCCTGCATGACTTTGGTCTGCCGGGAGATGTGGTTGCGTTCTCTTCTGCACCTGGGAGTTTCTTCGAGTACACCAGCAATCCTGTCTACACGACGGGCGATGCTGCGGTGATGTTCGAGGCAAGCCCCGTGCCGGAGCCTGGAAGTCTTGTGCTTCTGGGGACTGCGGCTTTGGGGATCGCTCGTCGGCGTCGGGGCTAGGTGAAGATTGTCCCTTCTTGCGACGGGAGCCTCCAGCACACCACGTGTTGGAGGCTCCCGCGCTTTTGGTTTCCCTTGTCTGGATTTGGCTTCACCTTATCTAAAGTAGTAGCCGCCACCCCATCCAGAACCGACGCTTGATTCGCATGCCCCAGTATTATTCCCGTCCTGATTAAAGACCGCATCTAGAGTTGTAACGTCCTTCCCATCCAAGCCAAACATCACGCCGCACATCGGCTTCTTGGCATAAATGCCAACTAACTTTGTGGAGGGGAGGGCCACCAACGCAATCAGCACTATAATAAGCGTCGCTTCCACCAAGCTCGCTCCCCGCTCGCTGTCGCTATTCTTCATACAATTTCCTCTCCCCCGAAAGCCAAGCTCCCCTGCCGAACGGCGAAGGGGCTTCTGGGGGGAGAAAACGGTTAAAATCCTGAAAACTTTAGAATCAGCCTCAATTCAGCCCTATTTATACGAAAACTTCCTAGCAATTTGGCGGTAGGGGCATGTTTACCCAATTTAGGGTATCCGCCCGTCCCCAGTTCGATTAAAAAGGAGGTTGGATTGCCTCTCTATATTCTATGGACTCTTGGTCTGACTCGTACAAAGCCCCCGCACCGAAATCCGGCGAGCAGTCGCTGCTGGCAAAGATTCTGGTTTTTGCCATTGGGGTGATCTGCGCGCTGTACGCCTATACCTGGATTCAGAATGCGCGGCATGACGAGCAGGTGCAGACGGTGCTTGCTGCCGAGCCGATTGAATTGTTCTCCAGTGAGATTCGTTACGACGCCGGCAGTATGCTCTTCACCGAAAACTTGGTCGTTGACTCCCAGGGCCAGCGCCTAAAGTTCGGAGTGGGGAGATACTTGAAAACCAAGCAGCCATACGGCGATGTCACCTACACTCCGCAATTTTTGGTCATTAACGGCGAAAAGCTGTCTCCACCTCCGGCGAAAAACGCTGGCGAAGGCCAGGTATATTTCTTAGGTCGTGAAGATGTCGAACTTCCGCACGGGAGGAACGAATTCCTGTTCCAATATGTCGCGAACGGACTAATTCAAACAAAGGATAGTCAGCAAGAGCTTTCAATTGATCTACTGGGCCCCGCCATTACAGATACAAAATCGGTGCAGGCTGTGATTTATCCCCCTGCCCTGGTAACCAAGAATCAACTGCGGGCCTCCGCGCAGATCATTTCGGCGCAAGACGGAAAGAGCGTGGAGTCATCCAAATCCTTGACGGTTGAAGTTATTTCACCTCCCAATCCCAGCCCCGGCTCCGATAACCAGAGCGGTGCCGTCCGCGTTGCCACCACTCGCCCCCTGACACTCGGCGAATTCGTACAGGTACAGGTTTCCTGGCCGCAACTGGGAAATCCTTAGAATTTCTGGCTGAGCAGGGACAATATGAGCTTCGACAGTCCCTTGGAAGTTCAAACCCCCGCCGCCAATTCCTTTCCTAGGTCGTGCTAAGCCCCTCAGACTTGTCCGGGGCCTGTCCGGTCCAAAGAAACTATTCCTAGTTTATTCGATATCTTGCCCTCTACCCGCTCCATCCTCAGTTAACATGCTTAGCCGCTACGGCGTGATATACTTACGTCTCGCGTCCATCCCCTCCGATGGAATTCTTATCTTTATGTCGGGCAGTAGTTCTTCCATCTGCCTACGCCTCAGGAGCCTGCATGGATCCTGCGGCGTGAGCTGATGGTGTGTACGAATCGGTTTTTTCAGGGGTTACGATTTCCCCACCTCAGCTTCTCCCTGTGCCAGTCAGTCAACCCCCAAGGAGTTCTCCCCATGCCTCGTAGGAGTAAACCGCAGGCCGCAGGACCGTCACCAGAGGTCCTCCCGGCGAGCGAGATGCAGGCAGCGGTGACCAGCTATGGTCACGGCCTGACCGGCATTCGCTTGAAGTCCAAGAAGACGATCACCCTCACCCATGCCCAGGCCCGAGAGTTTCTCGGACTGGACGAGTTCGAGGGCGAACGCCCACGGCGCGATGCGCACGTGGAAACGCTGCGGAGCGCCATGAAACGCGGCACGTTCCGCGGCGAGCGCGCCGATGTCTCGGTCTGCAACGTGGGCAGCAAGAAGTATCGCGTCAACGGTCAACATACCTGCGCCGCGCTGCTCAAGATGCCCGAAGACTTCGTTCTCGAGATCACCGAGGTGGTCTACGAGGCCGATGGCATGAAGGACATGCAGAAGTTGTACGCCAGCATAGACCGCGGCGCACCGCGCACCAAGGCGCATGTCACCCGGGCCTACCTGGTCGGCAGCGACCTGGGCAAACTCTCGGCGCCTGCTCAAGCCGTGCTTCCGGCCGCCTACTCACTGTGGCGGTTTCCGACCAAGCACGGCAGGACCGGAGTCGATGGTGATGCCCTTGCGGTCGCCATGCTGGGCGAACACAAGGTCCTTGTGCGGATGGTAGGCGAGTTTCTCGACGGTCTCGACAACCGCGAAGACTCGCATATGTTCCGCGCTCCCGTGGCAGCGGCGATGCTGGCGACATTCGACCGCATCCCCGCCCAGGCCAAGAAGTTCTGGAACCGTGTCGCTGACGGCAGCGGCTTTGACGGGCGCAACGATCCGCGGCGAAAACTGCGTGATGCGCTGCGCGGTCTCGCACTCGGTGCCGGCTCGCGAGGTGCTGGACGCCGCAAGGGCACCAGCTCTGAAGCGGCTTACCGGGGGTGCCTCCACGCCTGGAACGCATGGCGCAAGCACGAGAGTCTGAAGAACCTGCGTTTCCACGACGTCGGCAAGCGCCCCGACGTGGAATGATGTTCATCATACGACGCTGCTTTTTCTTGATCTGCAAAATGGGGCCCAGGTGTTTTTTCGGTTACTTGCCACTCTTCATTTGAAGAAGCGCGTCGTACACACCTCGGCCTCATCTTTTCGTGTTTATCGCACCCACAGCTCTAGGGGCCTTAACCGTATTGGTACTGGCGCACTATACTTCCGTGCAGCCGCCTCCAAAACCGTTCCGCAAGTCCCAGATCGTAAGGGGCCGTCTATCAGCCAGCTCGCATACATTCTTGCCGCAGATAAACGCTCGAGCATCCTCGGGTGGAACATCACTATCACCGTAGTAGCAGAGCACTTCGCAACGATTGCTGGCCCAATTGTGCCAGCATCGAAACCTGCGCGGCCTATGATCTCTTGGTTGACTATAGCGCGGGAGCGGAAGCGCAATATCTCCTTGATCGGATATATCCGGCGGCAGCTCTAGCTCCTCCGCAGAGGCCGGCGTGACAGGGCTCTGAAAACCGCGTGGAGCCGCACCCACGAACAGGATCACGAATCCGACCTTCATTACCCTAAGGATAAAACCTAACTTCAGTAACTTCATAACCAAAACATCCCCTTTCTATTGTAATCTACTCTGCCCAACCCTCCGCCGGTTTACTCCGGCTCGCACAATCATCATTCATCGATGTTATCGAGAGATCGCCGCCAAATGTTGCATGAAGGAAGTCATTTTACTTCATGAACAATCCGCTATTTGAGGGGCAATCATAGACATTCTCCCTAGTGATTTCAGCATAGTAGCATGCATTACTGGAACTAATTTCCAGTAATTGTAGCGCGGCGCGAATCTTGCTTTAGCTCCCATGTCAAATGTCCAGTTCGATCATAACTCGTGGACGATTTCTAATGAGCAGCTCGATGTACAAGCCTGTCGCAAGCCGGATCCGACTGATACTTTCCCTTACGGCTCTCTCTAGTGGTGTCTTCCTCTCCCCTCTCAGCGCGGCGGCAGTTCCTCCACCTCCGCAAAACTACGCGATCAAAGTCGACACCAAGGGAAAGGTGCTGATACGCTGGCAGGTCTCCAAGGCAAGGAAGCGACTCGTTGAGGTTCAGCGTCAAAGGATCTCGAGCGGCAGCAAAAATACCAAGGTGCTCTCCAGCCAGCTCCTGCTAGTTCCGGCTAAAGCCAAAAAGCTCGTGGACGCACCGGACAGCGGCATGTACCGCTACCGCGTGCGAACCATCGATCCGTATTCCCACTCCAGGTGGTCGGCCTTCCTAGCCGCCCGTGTAAAGCGCAAGCATTCGACACCTACTCCAACCCCTACTCCGACGCCAAAGAGTTTCGATGTCCCCACCGCCACCCCGACTAGTTCCCCCTCGGCGACTCCGACATTCACGCCGACTGCTGCGCCCACTGCAACATACACTCCGACGCGAACGCCAACTGCAGTGCCCACTTCGACTCCAACGAGCACAGCAATTTCCACCCCGACCCGCACGCCCACTCCGCCTCCAACATCTACTCCGACGATCACTCCTACCAGCGGACAAAACATCCTGATTTCGCTCGCAGTCTCGCGCACCGAGTGCACAGCTCCTTGTGGCGTCCATTTCGATGCCAGCACCACGACCAGCTCATCCGTTGCCGAGCCATTTCATGAACTTGATTTCTCCTGGAACTACGGCGACCCAGCGGCTGCATTCGAACCCCTGCCGGCCATGCCCGCCAATACCAGCCGCGGACC
>JAYRHW010000094.1:0-4040 GCA_041907145.1 Bdellovibrionota bacterium | reverse complement strand
GCTATCAGTAATTATTAGTCGAGCGGCGTGCCGCCGGTCTCGCCTACGGAAGGAGGTCCGCCACCGCCGTCGACGCTTGCAGGGCCGCCAGGAGCCACCGCTGGGGCACTGGCTGGCGTAGCCGCTCGTAGGGTAATTTTCACCGCATCCTGATTCTGCGGGCGTATTTTTTTCTTAGGATCCGGAGCAGAGCTTGAGCTCGGCTGCACAGAGTTTATGGTCAGTCCTTTGATTTCCATCTTTACCTCAACTAGTGGATTTAGGAGGGCCCTCAGTTCTTGAGCGCTCCGGTAGGGATGGTCGACTGGTTACGAAGTTCACCTAAGAGATTGGCGCTGTATATTTGCCTTTGTGGCAAAGGGGTTAGCAGGGAAGTCAGGCGGGAGAGGGTTGAATTGCTCTACCCTTGCTGCTATTACTCTTGGCCCATCCCTAAAGGCGCGTAGCTCAGTGGTAGAGCACTTGCTTCACACGCAAGGGGTCGTAGGTTCAATCCCTATCGCGCCTACCAGTGTTTTCCCTATCGAAACTTTGCTTCGCAAAGATTTCGATGACGGACAGGGGGTTCCCTGTACCCCGGATGGCTCCCCGTGGAAGGTTTAGTGCTGGGGCATCTCAACGGGGCAACTATTTGATTTTTCTTGAAGTTAGACTGGATTCCTCCACAGTTTTCGGATCCTCTCCGTTCCCAGCCCTTCGAATTCCGCTTATTCCCTTTATCTGCTACACTGCCGTGCCGTTTAAACCGTTCTGGCGTTTGTAGGAACAATACATGACCAAGCGTAGAGTTGTAGTAACTGGACTGGGAGCCCTTTCGCCGATAGGCAACAGTGTCGCTGCAACCTGGGAATCGGCTAAGGCCGGTCGATCAGGCGTGGCCCCCATTACCCGTTTTGAGCCTAAGGATTTCCCCACTCGTATTGCGGCCGAAGTGAAGGGCTTCGATCCGGCTCAATATCTAGACGCCAAGGAAATTAAAAAGCACGATCTCTTTTCCCAGTATGCAATCGCGGCTGCTCAGGAAGCTTGGGATGATTCCAAGCTTGGCACCGGAGGGTACGCCCCGGAGCGGATTGGATGCATTCTGGGTATTGGCCTTGGCGGGCTCTCCACATTGGAGAAATACTACGAAGCCTACTTGCAGGGTGGACCGAGAAAGCTTTCGCCGTTTCTGATTCCGGCAATGATCAGCAACCTGGGCCCCGGCAATATTGCCATCCGCTTTGGGTTAAAGGGCGTCAATTATACAGTCACGAGCGCATGCACCTCGTCGACCCACGCCATCGGCGAGTCATACCGCATGATCGCTGAAGGTCTGCAGGATGCGATGGTAACCGGCGGCGCGGAGTCCACGGTTACACCGATTGGCATCGGTGGCTTCTGCGCTATGAAAGCGCTTTCTACCCGAAACGAAGAGCCGGAGAAGGCTTCGCGGCCTTTCGATAAGGATCGTGACGGTTTCGTTCTGGGAGAAGGATCTTCGATTCTCGTGTTGGAGTCTTTGGAGCATGCACAAAGGCGCGGCGCCAAGATATACGCGGAGGTCTTGGGCTATGGGTTCTCCTGCGATGCTTACCATATTACTTCACCCTGTGGTGATGGAGCCGGCGCAGTTGAATCTATGCGCATGGCTATTCGCTCCGCCGGCCTGTCGGCCGATCAGGTGGGATATGTGAATGCCCACGGCACATCGACAGATGCCAATGACAAGACTGAAACCCTTGCCATCAAGACGGTCTTTGGTGATTGGGCCAAGAATGGGCTCTTGGTTAGCTCCACCAAATCCATGACCGGGCATTTGCTAGGGGCGGCGGGCGCAATTGAGGCAACTCTTTCTGTCCTCGCGGTCAATGAGGGGATCGTTCCGCCGACTATCAATCTGGATAACCCAGATGAAAACTGCGATCTGGACTATGTCCCGCACAAGGCGCGGCAGGCTAAGGTCAAAGTGGCTATCTCAAATTCTTTCGGCTTTGGTGGTACTAATGGCACCATCGTTGTGGGACAGCTGCGTTAGCCGATCTCAGAATCGTCGTAGGCCCACCGCCCTTGTCCTTTTAGAAAGAGGGGTTATCCTATCAGTGTATGAAGGATGATTTTCTATCAGAGCGAAATCGCGCTGAGGACATAATCCTGGGTTCACTAGGCTTTGGCGAAGAAGCTACTATCGTTTCCATTGCTCTTACTGCAGACGGCCTCTACAAAGGCACCGGAAAGTGGCCGGACGGGGAGGCGTTTGAATTTGAATCAGATGAGAGACCAGGTGAACTGGAGTCCTGGGCGCTGAAAGTGCTTGGTGTAAAGATCGTTTAGGACGATGCCGACGAGTAGGCCCGCAAGCCTCGATGCCAGCACCAAAGCAGCACGCCGTATAAGCCCACGGTAACCGCGGTAATATGCAGCAACCGCTCAAAATTGAAATCCTCGAAGAAGGCTCGCGTAGGGAAGGACGCCATCAGCGCGAAGGGCAGTACTGTGACCAGAACTTTGCGCACTATCCCGAAGTAAATCCCATCAGGACGTTCGAGAGCTTCGCGAATGTAGAAGAAAACGTGATGCAGACCTTCGCCTGAAGCGCTCCAAAATGCCGGGATTATGAACATCACGCGCATGATGTAAAAGAGAAATGAGCCGTTCACTATGAGTAGACATCCATAGCCGAGTTTCCAAGCTGGGATGGGATCCGGATAGGCGTGCAGAGCCCAGGTCAAAACTCCACAAGCCATCAGCAAATTAAAAAACGAAGCCACGGCAAAATCGCGGAGCGACAGAAAGTACAGAGCTGAAATTGGGCGCACAAGGTAATAATCCATGTCGCCTTTGTTGATGTAGCTCGGAATCCACCATACTCCATTGGAATAGAAGGTCATCTGAATAGCGTCGATCACCATGGCAGCGCCGATAAATACCATGGCTTGATGGAAGTTAAATCCACCGAGTGAATCAGTATGCAGGTACAGAGTGCGATAGGTGACTATGGCGATGACGTAATACCAAGCATCCATGATTATGCGAAACCAAAAGTCGAAGCGAAACTGCATGGCGCGACTGAGCGCAAATCGCAGGAAATACCAGTAAAGCCGAAGGTAGCGCATCAGGATTTCCGGCCGAGGTACCAGCGCACAGTCTTGTCGATGCCGTCCTGAATGTGCACCGACGGCTCGTAGCCAAAGCTCGCGCGTGCCGCGCTTATATCCGCTTGAGAGTGCCGAATATCTCCCTGTCTGAACTCGGCATATATGGCAGCGGGTACAGCGGCAATGCCTTTAGCTGTCACCAAAGCTTGAGCAATTTGTTGATACAATTCCTTGAGCGATGTTTTTCCTCCGACTGCGATATTTGCGACCACTGCCTTTTGCGGAAGGGGATTGAGCGCTGCCAATATATTTGCGCGAACTACATTCTCGATATAACAAAAATCTCGGCTGGTCTCCCCGTCGCCATAAATCGTACAGGGCTGACCGCTCAGCAACGCTGCTATCCAGCGCGGCATGACAGCCGCATACATTCCTTCAGGATCTTGGCGCGGGCCAAAAACATTAAAATAGCGAAGTCCGACAGTCTCCATGCCGTGCACATGGGAGAAAGTGCGGGCATAGAGCTCATTGGCGTACTTGCTTACGGCATAGGGGGAGAGCTGCTCGCCGATGACGGCTTCCTTCTTGGGCAAATGGGGGTCATTGCCGTAGACCGAACTAGAAGATGCATAGACAAAGCGTTTGACGCCGCTCTCTTGGCCGCAGCTCAACACGGTTAAGAATCCGTCGACATTGGCCTTGTTCGTGGCCAGCGGATCCTTGATCGATCGGGGCACAGATCCCAAAGCGGCTTGGTGCAAAACCACGTCGGTATTCTGGCAAAGCTTGCGCACCACGGCCCGGTCGTTGATATCGGCTTCAAGGAACTCAAATTTTGCCCACGCGGCAGCGCCAATGCTGCTCCTTACCAGCTCAAGATTGGGTCTTTTTCCGGTGGAGAAATCGTCAATACCGCGGACTTTTTGCCCTAAGCCGAGCAAGGCCTCGATAAGATGTGAGCCG
>JAYRHW010000093.1:0-6489 GCA_041907145.1 Bdellovibrionota bacterium | reverse complement strand
TACGAGAAATTTCCTGATATGATCGCCGGCGCGATAGAGCGAGCTGGGTTCATTGACGCACCTGTAAATTGCCCGGCAAAGAGCGCATCGAGAGCAACTGTTGAACCGATCGCAAGTCCGGCCGTACTAGGTAACTTTGTGCCTAGTTCTGTAACTTGTAATATTACGAACATCAGAAAGAAGGTCGAAATAACTTCGATCGTAAATGCGCTGAGGGGAGAGACTTGTGGAATTGTAGCTCCGAGGGTTCCGTGATCAGGTATCAAGTTGGCTAGGCAGAAACTTGCTAGAATTGCTCCAATCAGCTGACTAATAGAATACAGAAAAAACTGCCGAACGCCTATCTTGCGAAGCTGAAGAAATCCGAGGGTAACTGCCGGGTTAAAGTGCGCACCGGAGACTCCTGCCAAAGCGTAGATGAAAACCATTATCACGATGCCGAATGTAAGCGCGATTCCGACATGCGATACCGCTCCGTGAGAGATACTGTTGGCGACAATTGCGCCCGTACCGGCAAAAACTAACGCAAAGGTTCCAAGGCCTTCTGCGAGAAGCTTTCTAATCATTTATCTCCCTTGTAAAATGAGAAGGAAGTCGCTCGATAAATTCCTTAATCTCATCCCGAACGCGGCGATAGGGTGTCATCGCTTCCTCTTCGCTCTTGGCAGATTGCGCCAGTCTTGGAGGGTCATCGAACGGTGCGTGAATTACAATTGCACCCTTCGGCGGGGTAGGGCAGGCCTTTGCGGCACTATCGCAAACCGTCACGATCAAATCGAAGTTCAAGCTTTTTAGGCTCTCGAGCGATTTTGATGTCTGCTTCGAGATGTCAACGGCGCACTCTTTCATTGCCTTAACTGCGAGCGGATTCAAACCATGTGGTTCAGTTCCAGCCGAGAACGCTTCAATTTGATCCTTTAGCAGATGCTTCGCCCAGCCCTCTGCCATCTGACTTCGACAAGAATTGCCGGTACAAAGAAAGAGAACTTTTGGCCTCATTTTTCAGCGTAGACGGTTACGCTCTTAATTGGCGTACCCTGTTGCTTAAGTTTTGCGATCTGAGCAGGAGACAAATATTTTGCAAGCACATCATCAGGAAGTGCGATTGGCTTTTCGACTTTAACCTGAACGTTCTTAAATCCAGACTCCTCGATTAGTCGCAGGTACTCTGATTGTTCAATTGCCCCAGAGACGCAGCCGGCATACATCTCTGCGTCCCGCTGAAGTTCGATTGGCAAAGCAAGAGAAAGAACAATATCTGATACCGAGAGGTGCCCCCCGTCCTTCAGAACCCGATAAATCTCATTGAACGCTTTCCGCTTGTTTGGAACGAGATTCAGTACGCAATTGCTGATCACTACGTCAACTGAATCATCTTGAATCGGCATTGCTTCGATATCGCCAAGTCTAAATTCAACGTTCGCAAAGCCGAGAGTTTTGGCATTGTTTCGAGCTTTTTCGATCATCGCTTGGGTCATATCGAGACCGATCACTTTGCCAGCTTCGCCCACGATAGCCCGTGCTACGAAAGCGTCATTTCCCGCGCCCGAGCCGAGGTCAAGAACAGTGTCGCCAGCTTTAATAGCCGCTACTTCAGTAGGAACACCACAACCGAGCTTTAAGTCGGCATCCTTGTTGTAACCTTTTAGCTTGGTGTAATCGTCATTGAAGCATGTAAGGTCGTGTGGTTCGCCGCAGCATTGGGTACCACAGCAAGTCGAATTGTTAAGTTCCTCAAACGACTTTTGAGCGATTTCGCCATATTTTTGCTTTACGATTGATTTGAGTTCTTCACCGTCTTTCACAGTTGTCTCCTAGCAACATTTCTTCTGAGTAAGACCCTTATTCAACTTCTTGAGCAGCGACCCAAATAGCTTCTCTAGCTCCCCAATTGCCTTTTCATTCAAGCAATAGCAACTCCTCAAGCCCTCAATCTCGCCCGTAATTAGTTCGGCTTCCTTCAATTCTTTTAAGTGCTGCGAAACGGTCGATTGCGCTAAAGGCAGTACTTCAACTATTTCGCCGCAGATACAAGTTGCTCTCCTGGCTAGCGTTTCAAGAATCGCTATTCGCGCTGGATGCGACAGAGCCTTGGCATAACGAGCCAAGGCAGCAACACGAGAGTCGAATTCGTCAGCTTTTGATATTGCCATACTACTATTACCGCATATCGTATTTATACGATAAAGCATCTAAGGGTAGATTTCAAGCGGTGACAGCATTTCCCTTGTTCGGGTCCGTTCTGGACTCAGGGGAGCGACATGGCGGTTCTACTCACCGCCCGAGGGACTATCGAATTCAATTCGGGCGCGTAACCACCACTTTAAGGAAGGTAGCCACAAGGGTGGTACCATCACCGGAAGTATTCTTATTCTCCCTTGCGAAAAGTACCTGAAGCTCACGCCGCAAATCCTCCGCTCGCCCGTTACTCTTTGCAGCCTCGAGGGCGTTCATAGTCGGGCCGTAATACTTTAGGAATTGTTCGACGTATTCCTGCGGAGTGCCCGGGAATTCAAAGCGATATGCTTCACGAGCGCAGACAATCCGCTCCTTTGGGACTCCGGCATGCCCGAAGCGTTCAAGCACATTCTGTTCGATTCCCCAGGTCATCGGGCTAATGAACCCCTCGGGAGGCGGCGGTGAGTATGCCGCACTAATTTTTAGGATTTGAGCTACGACGGTTGGATCTCCAGGTATCCAGTTTCCCATAACGATGCGTCCTCCCGGCTTGGTGACTCGGTGCATCTCCTTGGCAACATCGAAGGGCTTCGGCGCAAACATAGCGCCGAAGATACTTATGACAACATCGAATTGCCGATCCGGCAGATGTTGCAAGTTGCAGGCGTCTCCTTCCTGAAATCTACAATTCCGAATTCCCAATTCTTTGACACGGCGATTGCCGGCCGCAACCAAGTTCTGTGCAATATCAACACCAAGCACATCCGCGCTAAGCATAGCGGCCGGTATGGCGGTGGTGCCGTCTCCGCAGCCAAGGTCCAGCACGCGCATCCCCTTGTCCAGCCCGAGGTTTCCAACGAATTCCTCTCCGCTAGCGCGCATGCTCTGGGCGATCTTAGTGAAGTCCCCCTTCTCCCATAGTGCTTTGTTAGAATTCATGGCGTTCATAAGTTGATACCAGGGATCTGATAGAAATGTCGCAGACGAACTTGTAATTCAGGGCTGCTCAAATCACAACGTTTTTCATCGCTTAGGCCGAATTGCCCGCCCTCGCGCTCGCCTGGACAATCAGATAAAATAGGTTAATGAGGCTATGGGCAGTTACACTGCGACTTATACTGGCGTTCTTCGTCTTATCGAGCCCTATTCTGTGTGCTGCAGCCTGTGCGCTTGAACCCAGAAGTGCGCCCCATTCATGTTGTCACGAGAAGCCCTCCGATAAGGACAGCCACGCTGCCGCATGTACATGCGGCGCTGTAATAGTTGCGCCCTCGCAAAGTGAGCACTTCGCGAGCGCCATTTCGGAGGCTTTGCCATTTATCGCAGTTCGTCCTGTCTACGCCATCCAATCTGCTGACGGACTGTCAACGAGGGAATCCTTCGTCTTTGTGGAACGCCCCCCATTACTAGTGTCTTCCGGACTTCCTCCGCTCGGTTCGAATGCTCCACCACGAGCCTGAACAATCTCCTGCTGTTCTCGGAAATTCTCTTGGGCTCCCTGGCGTAGAACGAGCTTTCTATGAAATATCTTTTGATTCCGACCATCATTTTCTGCTGGATTGCACGCGCGGAGGCCAATCCGGTTAGCTTCAAGGACGGTTGGGGCATCATGCCCGCCTATGGCCGCGACTGGGCGGAGGTGCAGTTCAATTACTCGCTAACGAATCGCTCGGCCATTGGCGTATCGGATTACTTTCGTGATGCGAAGGATAGCAGGTCGAACTTTGTCGTCGGTCAGTTCAATTACTTGGTGAAACGTTGGAATGAACTTGAATCGCAGGCCAATATCTACGCCTCCGTCGGGCTTGGACTCAATTCCGACGCGAAACATGGTCAGGGGATGGCAGGCTACGGAACGCTCGAGGCTGATTACGAAACAAGACGAATCTACACCTTGATTGCCGGGGAAACGTTGCAAGCAACAAATGGAGTCGATTCGAATCGCATTCGCTTTCGCGCTGGAGTTGCGCCGTACAAGGCTCCGTTCGAAGCCCTCCAGACCTGGCTCTTACTCCAGGTGGAGTATATGCCGGAGATGGATGAATCGACCCGAGTTACACCATTGGTTCGATTATTTCTCAACAACTATGCGCTTGAGGTCGGAGCGAGCTTGGATGGCAAGCCGTTCCTGGCCGCAATGGCGCACTTTTAATTCGGTGACTTATGAAGAAGAATTTGCTCCTGTCGATTTTCCTTTCGCTGTTACTGTTGCCGGTTATCGTGCAGGCGGAATCCATATCGATAACCGTCAAGGGAATGGTCTGTTCGTTTTGCGCGCAAGGAATTAAGAAGACTTTTCTGAAGAATCAGAACGTGAAGGAAGTGAAAGTTGATTTAGAAAGTAAGCTCGTGAGCGTCCAAACCATCGAGGGAGCCGCCATTTCGGATGAAGAGGTAAAGCAAATAATCACCGATGCCGGATATGAGGTACTCGCCATCAATCGGGGGCCTCATGCTTAAACGAACATTATCGTTCTTCACTTTGTTTGGCTCGATGGGAACGCTGGTATGCTGCGCGCTGCCGGCGCTTTTTGTCAGCCTTGGCCTCGGAGCAACATTGGTGTCACTGCTTGGAGCGTTTCCTCAACTCATCTGGATTTCCGAGCGAAAGGGGTTGGTATTCGGTATGGCGGGGCTGCTGCTGCTGGTGAGCACGGTAGTTCGAATGCGGGCAAAAACTCAGGCCTGTCCGATAGATCCAGATCTGGCGAGACAGTGTAAGAACCTTAAGCGATTTGAGAGTTCAATTTATTACCTCTCGGTACTGTGCTACCTCATCGGTGGCTTTTTTGCCTTTGTTGCACCTCTGCTTTACTGATGAGACCCTAGTTTCTCACTATTTTAAAGGTCCCTCACAAGCGATTTTCGATTGCGTCAGCCTTCCCTTCTGTGATGATTGAAGGAATGGAAACGAGCGCCCATGCCCCACCTGCACTTCCGCCAACGTTTTTCGAGGCACTCGGCTTTTGGACAAAGCTCGGCTTCATTAGCTTTGGCGGTCCTACCGGGCAAATCGCGATCATGCACCAAGAAATTGTCGAGAAGCGCCGCTGGATTTCAGAGGAGCAGTTCTCGCACGCGCTTAACTTCTGCATGCTGTTACCGGGACCCGAAGCCCAACAGCTTGCAACATACATAGGCTGGTTGCTGCACGGCATAAGTGGTGGGCTGGCTGCGGGACTCCTTTTCATAGCACCTGCAGTCGTGCTGCTGTGGCTGCTTAGTTTATTATATGTAACCTTTGGAACACTCCCGACGCTCACTGGCGTTTTCCTAGGCCTCAAGGCCGCAGTGCTTGCAATTGTGCTTGTCGCTCTGCTCAGAATCGCTTCACGCACCTTGAAGAGTAAACAATCGTACTTGATCGCAGTTTGCGCGTTCGCTGCATTGTTTTGGGACAAGGTTTCATTTCCACTCATCATATTCTCGGCTGCCGTTGCGGGATACTTGCAGTGGACGTTTGTGTCACAAAGGAGCGGAGCTCCAGCACCGTCTCTGATGTGCTACGCTCTCCCTCCACTTTCATCGACCATCAAAAAGCTGCTCTTTGGACTGGTAATCTGGTGGGCTCCGCTTTTCCTCGCCGTGCAGGCGCTTGGATACGATCATGCCATTTCAAAGGAAGGATTTTTTTTCAGCAAGGCTGCATTGATTACGTTTGGTGGAGCATACGCGGTTCTCCCCTATGTCAGTCAGCAGGCGGTGGAGCACTTCCATTGGCTAAGCCAGGCCCAAATGATCGATGGCCTAGGCTTGGCGGAAACAACTCCCGGCCCCCTGATCATGGTTCTGCAATTCGTCGGCTTCCTAGGCGCCTATCAAAATCCCGGCAATTTAACTCCGCTCCTTTCGGCTACCACGGGAGCTCTGGTAACGACCTGGGCGACATTTGTGCCGTGCTTCATTTTCATCTTTGTCGGCGCACCCTACGTAGAGATTGTGCGACAGAAGCGGGCAGTTTCCGCTGCTCTTTCCTGCGTCACAGCGGCGGTAGTGGGAGTGATTGCCAACCTTGGTGTCTGGATGGGGAGACATATTCTTTTTGCCGAGGATTTTAGCCCGCAGCCTGCCGCAGTAACGTTCTTTCTGCTCGCCCTACTTGCACTGACTCGACTGCGCATCAATATGGTGTTGGTCATAGTTGCCTGTGGAGTTGCGGGATTTGCATGCGGGTTGTAGTCAGATGAAAGTACTAAGGATGGTCCGAGGATTGCGAAAACCTTCAGCATTGCCGTTGCCGATGGAGAGCGCCCTAGAATAGGGTTAAGCCCTATCATCTCCACGCTTCAGCCACATTTTCTCCCGCTCCTG
>JAYRHW010000092.1:0-5950 GCA_041907145.1 Bdellovibrionota bacterium | reverse complement strand
GCAGGTTTCGCGTCGCTGTCACCGGTAGGTGCAGCAGTGCTTGCCGCCTCGGTTGCCTCAGCAGGTTTCGCGTCGCTGTCACCGGTAGGTGCAGCAGTGCTTGCCGCCTCGGTTGCCTCAGCAGGTTTCGCGTCGCTGTCACCGGTAGGTGCAGCAGTGCTTGCCGCCTCGGTTGCCTCGGCAGGTTTTGCGTCGCCCGCGAACTCCGGACTCTCGATCTTCTTGGGATCGATCTCGGTCAGTTCCCAGCCGTCGTTCAGCATGAGATCCACCGAGCCATCCTCGTGCACCGCCGTCACCGTGGCGCCCGTCAGGTCATCCTCGTAGAAGGTGAAATGAAAGGAAACACCGAGCCGCAGGCTCGCTTCGCTGTCGTAGGGGGCACCGCCGGGGATCGGCTGGACGCACTGGAGGTCGTCCGGCAGGGCTTCGACCTCGACTCCGGCCTCAGTCAGAAGAGTGATGACAGTGTCAGCACCTTCCAGCCTGAGGCCGGTGATACGGGCGATGCCCTCGTCAAACTTGTACCAACCGCTGGAGAGAACCAAACCGACCGTGAACATGACTACCTCCTGCCGGACCCGGCAGTAAGGGGTTAACCGCTCGCTCCCTGAACACGACCGTGTTCAGACCCAGAGCAAGCAGCGCTCTTAGGCATATCTCTGCCCAAGAACGCTGCCGCTCCGATAAGCGTAAAACCAAAATTCCTCTGTGCACTTCAGCTAAAGGCAATTTAGCTGAAGTACACTGATTCTACTCGTTGACTAGAATTATTTTGTGAAAGGAACAGCTGTTAACTGAAGAGAGCTTACTATTCCGTGCTGAACTATCAAGATAGGGAGCTGTTAGAGTTTCCATGGCAAGGCTATAGAGGCTGTAAAAACGATCTGAACTTAGTTTGCCAATATATTCGAGCTATTGGCCACGACGCCGGTGAATTCAGTCGAACAAAATACTCAATCCGAGGCATACTTCACTTAGTGGACGGTGCTCGATATGTACAGAGCTCTGAGTTTGGCACTGATTTGCTTTGGGTTCTGATATGAAAATGAAAGGGACAGCTTCAGTTTTGATTGCGCTGATTCTCTGCGCCGGCTGCGCCGAGCGTAGACCTGTTCTCTATCCGAACGAAGCATTCCTCGCCGAAGATCGGCAGACGATAGATCACGAGATAGACCGTTGCATGCGCCTAGCGAAGTCCTATACCGGAGATCCGGACGTGGAGCGTGTGAGAAATACCGCGGAAGAATCGGCCCTGCTTTCGGCCGCTGGAGCGGTAACGGGAACAGCAATTGGAGCGATTACGGGCGGGGTCGGACGCGGGGCCGCTATCGGCGCGATAACCGGCGCTAGTGGCGGGGTCACCCGCGGTATTATAGGTCGAAGCCAATCTTGGGATGAGTCCAATACTCTCTTTCGCAGTTTTGTCGAGCGTTGCCTTGCCGAGCGTGGATTGGATACCCTGGGCTGGAAGTAGAGCATTTGTTTGACTCCGATCCGTAGGTAGCTCCGTTGTCGCTGCAAATTCTTCGCAATCAGTCCTTCCAGATAAACGACGACCCCCGATCCGTCGACACCTTAAATCAGATGGCTAGTCTTGGACAAGCAATTGCAGTGGAAAGTGTAACTCGGGTACGTGATCTTCCAGCGGTGCGAGTGCTTCTGTCGAGAACCGGGGCCGATGTCATCATGTCCTGGTATGATAGAACCAAGACTATTCTACATATCGATCTTCCGATTCGTCGATCGGGGTCTTTTCCCCTCTTTCAGGATTTTTCAAGTATTGCCACCGCTGACAAGGACGTCGGCATCGTGTTCGTTGCTGATTCGGTCGAACTGCAGGCGCAAAAATTGAAGAGGGGTGAAGTAGCTTTGCTGCTTGAAGTGCGGCTTTCATTGGCTGGCGATCGCAGTAAGGTGCTTGAGACGATTCGAATTACCCAGAAGGGGAAGGACCTCAGTCTTTCGCATCAGAATATTTCTGCCGAGGCACCGAAGGCGGAGACGGAGGAAGAGGCCACCACGACCGATGAAATCGAGATCCCTGAGTTACCGACCTTACCTCCAAGTTCCGATGATAGCGACTCTTGGGATATTGATGACTTACTAAAGGACGACGGCAAGTAATACTGCGGAAGCCAGCAATGTAGGGCTGGTGAATTATCTACCCCCGCTTACCGTCAAATAACCAGCAATTTATCAAGAGAGGCATTATGAGTCGTTTGGCTATGACTATCGGCGCTGTTGTATTACTCACTGCATCTGCCGCCTTTGCTCACGACCGAGATCGCTGGCAGGAGGACCGTTGGGCAAGTAACCGCGGTGGCTTCGATCGTCATCCCTGGGGCCAGAGCTATGGCCGCTGGGACGGTACTGATCGCTGGAACGATCGCCATGACCGCTACCCTCAATACGGGTACGACCGTAACCCCTATGGGTATCGTGGCAATCCTATTGCCTGGGGAGTGGAATCTGGACGGTTAACGAAGAATGAAGTTCGTGATCTTGAGGACGAGGCTGCCGCCATTCGCCGCAAGGAAGCTCGATATCGGGCAGATGGTTGGCTTGCGCCCTGGGAGCGAAATGATATTCGCCATGACTGGGAGAGCTATGATAGGGGACTACAGCACAATTTAAATGACGGCGAGCGCCGTTGGTAGAGGCGGTCCTCGATTCAACCTAAATTCGGAGCAGCGAAAGCACCAAAGCGGGTTGTTGATTTGCCTGAGCCAAAACCGCAGATCCGGCTTGTTGTAGAATCTGGGTTCGGGTGAGTTGTGCGGATTCGCTGGCGATGTCTGCATCGACAATGCGGGAATTGGCTGCCCGCGATTCCTGTACCTGGGATTGCACGACCCTTAGCGCGGTTTCCAGTCGCGCGCCGCCGGCGCCAAGTTGTCCGCGCGCAGTCGCAAGATTTTGAATCGTGCGTTGTACGCTGTCGAGCGCGCCGCGCGCCGAAGCGGCTGAGGTGAGCGTATATCCCCCGATACCCTCAAGGGTTGCTCGAAGGTCTGCAAAGGCGACCCCAACTCCGCCCTGACGTCCGTTACCAGTTGAGATATCGATGAGCGACTGGTTTGTCGAGAGATCAATCACTCGGTAACCATAGTTGCTCGTGTACTGCCCGGCTACGTTGCCCCAAATGACCCGTCCGTCTCCGGAGAATACCCCAGCAGTTGGAGTCTCGTTTTCTACCGCGTTCCAGTTGGAAAGTTGGCTTGTTACGCCGTTGGCTAGATCGATGCGGTATGCCTGATTCGCCCCGCTTGGATTCTCGCCGGTTATATTGTCCTGGGACATGAAGAACAACGAGGATTCATCGGCTGAAACAGTCAACGATGTAAACGACGTAGAGAGGGCATAATTGCTATATTGCTGGACAGATCCGCCGTTGAGCGATCCAAAAAATAGCTGTCGTGCGCCAGTTGGGTTTTGCCCCGAATAGTTTCTTGTGTCGACGATCAGCACCCGTCCGTCATTAAATGCCCTAATTGTCCCTCCGAAAATCCCGATATCTCCCCCGGCCCCGCTGGTATTCGTTACTTGTGTCAGTGAAATACTGGCCCGCGAAAGATCGGTCCCGAAAACTTCATAATTGGCGTCGGCATTCTGCCCGGTAAGATTTGAGTTCGAAATGAAAAATAGCTTCGAGCCGTCACTACTGAGCGTCAACCTTGGAGCAAAAATCGGAATAGTGGGTTGCGAAATGCGCCGAACAGTATTTGATGCGCCAGAGAGATCGACCGCATACAATCTTGTAGCTCCGCTCGCGCTGACAGCCGTGGCAAGTGAATTTCCATCTCCGAACTGAGTGGCCGAAAAGAAGGCCAACCTTGACCCATCGGCACTTATTGCTAGATCGGAATAGGTCGTCGCGATAGAGCTATTTGTTATCTGAGTGCTACGACGAGTATAGATGTCGAAGCGAAATAGGTTTTGCCCATCAGAAAAGACCACATTTCCGCTGGAATCCATCGTCGCGAGCGGGCTTCCGCCACTCAGCACCACTGCACCAAGAGTGGTATAGGCGCTCGATTGCCGATCATACAGGTAAATGTTTGTATCGTCCGATGTCAGCGCGTAGCGGCCGTCTCCGGAGGTTGCGACTACCATATAGTTGCCGGCGGTATCAGCAGGCTGCAATTCTGTGCCAATGTTTGCCGACTTGCCGCTCTTAAGAAGACTGAGGCCGTTGAAGGTCGTGGTTTCGCTGATTCTTCGAATCTCGTCACTGAGCCCCTTATATTCTTGATGCAGCGCCATGCGCTGAAAGCGGCTGAGCGATCCGTTGGAGGCCTGCTCAGCAAGTTCCGCCATACGCGAAAGAGTATTAGAGACTTGCTCAAAGGCTCCGTCCGCGATGTTAACCGCGGAGAGGCCATCTTGAAGATTTTTGTCACTGCGGCTCAATACGCGCGCGCGATTGGATAACGACATCGACACGGCAAGGCCGGCGGCATCATCGGCGGCGCGGTTGATGCGCGCACCGCTTGAAAGGCGCTCGAACACCTTGCTCAAGGTTGTGCTGCTGCGATCGAGGGATCGGAGCGCCCGCAGTGATGAAATATTCGTACCGAGTGTAACTGCCACAATACTTCCATGTCCGCACGAGGGGCGCGCGCACGGCAGACTCCACGTATAGGATATCGGTATAATTGGGGCTTTTTCTGAAAGAGAATCTGGATCTGAGATTAGAAATCTCTCGCTGCTTTATGCCTAAGAGCTTGATCTTCCGTGCCGTGCTAGGAAAAATTCGTATCCTGGCAGTCAAATGCTATCCGCCTCCTGCGCTAGCGGCGAGCGCGTAATCTTCTCGCCAGATTTCTGCCCGGATCGAGTATCTGTCCGGTCGCTGTATTTCTCGATCCCAGGGTGAAGCCGCTTCCGGTTTTTAGTTTCAGGATTACAGACTCTACCCCTTCGGCAAGGCTATCGGTCTTGGCGAGGATGCGAATATCCTTTGAGCTGGTCCCGGCTAGAATCGTCACTCGACCCGAAACCTTGTAGTAGTCGGTTCCATTTCTGGCGGTGCCGGAAACCGAGTAGTAGATGTTCTGATTTGCTGCCAGAGTTCCGGTACGGCTTACTGTCATTATCATGGGACTGCTGCTGCCTTCCACGGTTGAGGGCACTCGGGCAATTATTTCAACTACCTGACCTTGAACGGGCGGCGTGGTAGCAGTCGGTTGAATGGTAGCAATTGGAGTAGCAGTCGCGGTGGCAGTGGGAGAGGCGCAGGCCGCGTTGGCCTGCAAATAGGCGGTGAAGTCGGCGATGTTGCGCATGCCGTCCCCATTGAAGTCGGCCTCGGGGCTTCCATTGTCGTACAAGGCTTGGAACGCTGCCATATCTCCAGCATTTACCAACCCATCGTGATTGATATCAGCGCGCTGGCAGAGCGACGGCGCGCTGGTCGGCGTGGCAGTCGGGCTGGGGGTATTTGTTGCCGTCGGAGCTATGGTAGCCGTGCTCGTCGCCGTTGGTATCGGGGTGGGAGTGCGCGTGGCCGTTGCTGTCGCTGTCGGCAGCGGCGTTGGAGTGCGGCTAGGCGTCATAGTTGGGGTCGAGCTCGGTAGAGGCGTGGCAGTGGGAGTCGGCGGCACAGCTGTTGGGGTCATCGTAGGAGTAGGGGTCGGAGCCGGAGTGCCGCTCAGACCGAAGCTTGTGCGCATGAACTGTAGCAGCGACTGACTCGATAGTTCTGGCGCCCAGGTATCTTGAGACTGGGCTCCGAAGGCATCCATCAGGGCATCGAGGCTATTGAGGCCAATCGATTGTCCGAAACTTAACAGAAGATCTTGATTGGGACTGGGGCAGCCCAGATTTTGTGAGCTAGCGGTAGACTCGGGAATATTGCTGCGCCACCACGTGTAATCATGGTTGGCTCCCCCGGCTTCGAACCACGTACCAGCAGAGCGGTTGCTGAAATACTTGTTTCCTGCAAACT
>JAYRHW010000091.1:0-8688 GCA_041907145.1 Bdellovibrionota bacterium | reverse complement strand
CGATATCGCTGTTGGGTGCCTCAATACCAGCGGCGAGGAGCCAAAGCTGCGGGAAGAAAATCGCACTCAATCCGCACAGAGTAAGGTAAAGGAACATGATGGTGAGAACCAGGCTGCGTTTCTGGTACCGAAGTATTTGAGGATCCATTGGGAGCAATGTGTATTGTATTACACATAATATATCAATACATTGTATGTTATGCAACAATGCCTCCCATGAACAGAGGGGGCTCAAGGTCATACGGTAGAGCATGGTAACTCATGGCAGAATCAAGCCTCGCCAATAAAATTGTATGGGTGACGGGCGCCAGCAGCGGTATTGGTGCTTCACTGACCGCTGAACTTTGTCGGCGAGGAGCGAGGGTCGCAGCGACTTCTCGCAACGAGGAGAAGCTCAATGCTCTTGCAAAACTGCTTCTCGAACGTGGTTGCGTACTTCGGACATATCCGGGAGATGTTGGCGACCTCCAACGCATGAAGGAGATAGCGAGTACGATTGAAGTCGAAATGGGCGCGCTCGACATACTAGTGGCGAATGCCGGTTCTCACCTCTTCACTCGTCCATTAGAATTTGACAGTGGCGAATACCAACGTCTGATGGATCTCAATTATGGAGGGGTCCTCCACTGTATCGAGGCAGTTCTCCCGGCAATGCTGCGGAGGCGGAGCGGAAGAATTTGCGGCGTCGCAAGCTTGGCCGGCTACCGGGCATTACCGCGTGCCGCTGCTTATGGAGCCAGCAAGGCCGCGCTCATTCATTTTCTCGAGAGCGTGCGTTATCATCTCGAGCGAGAGGGCATCGAGGTGACCATCGTCAATCCTGGATTTGTTAAGACTCCACTCACCGATAAGAACGATTTTCCGATGCCATTTCTAATTGACTCCGATAATGCTGCGCGTTTAATAGCGAACGGACTTGAGCAGGGCCGCCGTGAGATAAACTTCCCAGCCACCTTTGCTTTTATACTGCGGATTGCGCGAATCTTGCCTTACCGCATATATGACTGGATTGTCATGAGGCTCTGGAGGCGACTCGGCTACAAATGAGAATTGCGGTCGTCGGTGCTGGAATAGCCGGCATAACAGCAGCCCATCTCCTATCCCGGGAACACGAGGTTCATGTCTTCGAGCAGAATGGATATATCGGAGGGCATACCAATACTCGCATGGTTACCGACGGCCCTGATGAGGGCACCGCGATTGACACGGGATTCATCGTCTGTAATTCCAAGAACTACCCCAATTTTTACAGGCTACTTTCGCGCCTAGGCGTCGAGTTGCAGGACTCCGAAATGTCCTTCGGTTACCATGATATTCAACGAGAGTTTCGCTACTCGGGGCCGCTGCTGCGTTATTCACTGCGTCGGCCCGAAAATTTTTTACAGGGCGACTTTTGGCGTCTGCTGCGCGAACAACGGCGCTTCAACGCGCTTATGCGTGCTGCGTCACAGGATGTTCATTTGAATGAGAATCCCCTGGGGCCCTTTCTTCGCTCGCTCGGGATTAGTGCGTTGTTCATAAAGGATTACGTTGCCCCCCTGGTCGCATCTATTTGGTCGAGCCCAGAGAGTGATGTTGAGACTTTTCCGGCGAGGACATTCATAGTTTTCTTTCAAAACCATTCGATGTTTGAGCTGTCCCGGATTCCACGCTGGCAGACAGTGGTCGGCGGCAGTCATGCCTATGTTCGTGCCTTCGAACAGAGCTTTGGCGGGCATCTGTATCGCTCGGAGATGGTGCGCAGCGTGAGGCGGGAGCACGACAAAGTGCATATTACCGCAGCTTCCGGCAAGCACGTATTCGATAAAGTTGTGATCGCGATTCATGCCGATCAGGCGCTGGCGCTTCTGGCAGATCCCTCTGAAGCGGAGCGTCGACTTCTGGGAAACTGGCGCTACAACAAGAACCTCACCATTCTTCATACTGACAGCTCGGTGCTCGGTGGTCGCCGACGTGATTGGGCCTCTTGGAATTATGTGCGGGATGGGCGGGCTGCCGGCGCGCCGATTTCGATTACGTACTACATGAATCGATTGCAGCGATTGAAGACCGCATTTGACTATTTCGTCACCCTCAATCCACCGCGACCGATTGATTCGTCCAAGATAATTTTCGAAACATGGTACGAGCATCCGGTCTATAACACGCAAGTTATTCGGGAGCAGAGGGATATCGGGGAATTGCTCGGCCAACGGCATACCTACTACTGCGGGGCCTACCTTGGCTACGGATTTCATGAAGATGGGGTCAACTCCGCCTTGGCAGTTTGCGGGAAGTTCGGGGTGCGGCTATGAGGTCTTGCATTTATTGGGGCTATACAGAGCATGCGCGAAATTTCCCTCGACGGCACTTCTTCCGCTATCCCATGTTTTTCGTAGCTCTCGACATTGCCCAGTTGGAGCAGGAGGGCTCGCCCGCCCTATTTTTAGGGCTGAATCGCTTTGCTCCCTTCTCGATTCGAGACTGTGATTACCTAAAGCCCGGCCCCGAGGCAATTGCTCGAAAATTTCACTCGCTACTCCGAGAGGAGGGCATCGAGATCATGCCGGCTAGAACATTTCTAATCACGACGCCGCGTGTGCTTGGTTATGTATTCAATCCGGTTAGTTTCTATATCTCTTTTGACGCTCGTGAGGGCATCCATTCCATTCTCGCGGAAGTAAACAACACCTTCGGTGAAAGGCATGCCTATCTTCTGAAGGGTGGCGATCTTGCTCGTGAGAAGGCCGACACAGCGCTGCCGGTAGTTGCTGAGTTTCAAAAGGAATTTTACGTCTCGCCGCTGTTGGATCGGCAGGGCACCTACCGGCTGCGTTTGGTGCGCTGTGCGGAAGATTTCGAGATGCATATTAATTTAGACTCGGAGGGTAAGGACATCTTCTGGGCGAGTCTGCACGGCAGGGCGCGGAAGCTTGATAATCTACAGCTTTTCCGCTCTGCGTTGGCCTTTCCGCTGACAGCAGCGCTCACGATCATTCGAATTCACCTACAGGCCATGATCCTCTATTTCCGCCGTGGGGCTGAGATCTATCCCAAGCCCGAGCCGGCTGCAAAGGGTGCCCTGCGGCGCAGAGTGGGACTGGTGCATCGCCTTCGCCTCTACTTGATGACCAAGCTCCCTAGACTCCGTAGCTTTATTTCTCGCCTCCTTATGCCCATTGTTTTGTTTATTTGTGTACGGTAACTACGACGTATGAACTCACGGGCTGTCCCACTGCCTTTTACCCCGAGTCAGACCTCTGCCGTCGAGCGTTGCGACTCATTCATTCGAAAGTCAGGTCTTTTCGGACTGGGCACGGCCTTCATGCGTGGGGCTGTCCAGTTGGAAAACATCGAAGATGTCTTCGTCCAGCTCATTCAACATAAAGCACTGCCGGGCAGATTCATGCCGCGAATAGTCGCAGAGACAGTGTTGCAGGCGCTGGTTGACGCCCAGCGCGGGGTGGGGGCCTTTCGAGTCGGTGCACGGCACTACGATCTGGGAAATGATCTATTCTCCGCTATGCTTGACCCGAGCATGAGTTACACCTGCGGCTACTGGCGTAGCGCTCGGACCTTGGCACAGGCTCAGGAAGACAAGCTTGAGCACCTTTGCAGGAAACTCAAGCTCTCGCCCGGTATGCGCGTCTTGGATATCGGATGCGGATGGGGGAATTTTGCATATCATGCGGCCACCCGCTACTCCGTCTCGGTTGTAGGCCTCACGGTCTCTCAGGAACAGGCGCGCTTCGCGCAGCATCGCTGTGCTGATCTCCCGGTCGAGATAGTGCTCCAGGACTATCGCAAGTATCGCGGAATCTTTGACCGTGTGGTCTCGATTGAGATGGTGGAAGCAGTGGGACGCAAGAATCTGGGCACATATTTTCAGATGATTCATGACTGCCTTAAACCCCAGGGCTTGGCGGTTCTTCAAGCGATCTCCACCGAAAGCTTCAGTCGGTATTCTAACCCAGCCACGGATCAATTTCTCTGCTGGTTGCGGAAGTATATTTTCCCTGACGGGTATGTTCCGAATTCGCTGGAACTCATGGTCCCGGCTCGACGATTATTCGTCATCGAAGATCTGGAGAATTTTTCCGCCGACTATGAAAGAACCCTGGCTGCTTGGCGAGAAAATTTCGAAGCTCATTGGTCGCGCATTGCTCCGCGTTACGGAGAGCCGTTTCGCCGCATGTGGCTCTATTATCTGGGCGGCTGCATTGCGTTCTTTCGTCTTCGAATGGTTCAGCTCTTTCAGATCGTGTATGCGAAGGGTGGTGTGCAGGGGGGCTACCGCAGAGAGTAGCGTGCTGGCTACCCCTCACCCTCTACTGCCAGCCCTGGAATGAAAAGTTCCGGATCCCGGGACTGGCCGTCGAAGCGAATCTCGAAATGTAGATGGGGGCCAGTGACGTTTCCCGTTGAACCAACTGTGCCGATAATTTCCCCGGCGTTCACGCGTTGACCAGGCTTGACCTTGATGATTCGGCAGTGCCCATAGTGACTCGTCATGCCGCCATTATGTCGTAGGACAATGAGATTCCCGTATCCGGCGTAGGGATCGGCAAAGACTACTGTTCCAGACTGCACAGCTCTGATCAACGCTCCCTCGGGAGCCGCAAGATCGATGCCTTCATGGTGACGGACAGCTTTACGGATGGGATGTTTTCTCCAGCCGTAATCGCTAGACACCCGCGTACCCACCAGCGGATAAACAAATGAGTAGCCGGGAGAAAGCGACGGAGCTCCCCCGGGAAATCCCACGAGCAGTATAAGACTACCGAGTAGACTTATCAGCGCCGAATGTTTCATTTTCAAGTGCGGCATTGAATCCCCGGATTCTCACGGTACTGGACGGAGAGGACTGCGACGTTGGGCCAAAGGCCACAACATCCGAAGAAACCCATGCGCGCGTGCCGGTTGGTGAAATTACACGATACCAATCGCCATGCTTAGTCTCCACGACAAGGCGAGTTCCGCGTGAAACTGACATAAGCGGAGAGTTGTCGGCGCCGGGCCCGGTCCTCAGATTAGCCTTCTCCGAGACGACGGTAGCAACCGGCGTATCATCGGAGGCCTTGATCTGGGCACGTTGCACAGCCTGGGTCACTCCAGCGGCCTGCTGCGGGGCTGTCTGAGCAGTGCCACCAAGACGCATGGCTGCCGAACGGTTGCGAGTCTCTATGACGCTGGCCAAACGTTCAACTTCAGTTTCCGCCATCATCAAGCGATTTTTTGCTTCCTCGAGCTGCTTGGTCAGCTCGCTTACTTGGGAATCGGACTTTTGCAACTTCGTGGACAAATCGCTGTTGCTTTTCCTGAGTGACGCAAGTTGAGTTTGTAAACTCTTTAGGGCCGAATCCGCGGACGCCAGTGCCGCGGACTTGTCCTCCGCCAGTCCGGCAGCCTTCTCTGTTCTCGTCACCGGCTTCGGTGCGATAAGAGTCTCCTCAGTGATGAGCGGCTTCAATCCGGCGCGCGGATTTCCGATCAAGTCATCGGTGCCGGGTCTAACTGCACGAATCAGCGGTGCGGACTCGGCGTCAGGACGGAGGTCCCGCAACTGAGTACCTGCTCGCGCTGTTATAGCAATTGGCGCCATGCCGCCTGATCTGGCGGCTGGAAGTTCATTGTTTCCGGTAGCGGCATCCTTGAGAAGTGCTTGGGCCTCCGGACTTGAAAGCTTTTTGAGCAACTCAGCCTCTTCGGCTTCGTACTGCTTATTGACCGCCTCTACTTCGCTATCGCTAAGCGCAAAGCCCTTGCCGGGAGCTGCCACCGGTGCCTGCGGGGCAGCAGCAGCCTGACGCCCGAATGTACGCCGCAATTCCTCGAGGTTGATTTCGTCCTCAGCGAAGCTCGGGTATATCGAACCGATGCCCAATATTGCCAAAGCGCCTAGCATGACTGCCATCTTCGTTTGTTTCATACCTTGCTTCATACTGCTACCTCATTACGCAGAAACTTTCTGAACTTCTTGCGGTGATTGACTTGGCTCGATCAGTCGCCGCCTATCACGCTCATTTTGGATCAGCTTTTGGACCTCACGCGGACACGCTATTCCGCGCATAATCACCTCGATATCTGATGACGCTGCAGTGCCCACCTGCAACTCTCCAATATCCAAAAATCGCTCCATCAATGACTGATCAAATTCAACAAGCCTGACATCCTCATAGCGAATTCGGGTGATGCTTTGGCTCAATGATATAATTCCCTCTCGAGCTTCCAGTCCCTCGCCGTCGAGCACATACCGCACATCGTACACTCGAGCGATCAAGTCCATCATCGCCACCACCGGCATCAACGCGAACAGGGGCAGATCCAAGTCCATTCGCGTATCCCCCAGTGTCAGTAACTCTCCTCGTATGATCGAGCGCGGGAAAAAGCTCGATAGCACGATTGCTGCGATACACAGCGCGAAAAAAATACCAATCCGAACTACCTCCGAGCGCCACACCTTGTGAATGACGATCGCGGTGCCGCCGGCGCTGCTCGTCAAATCTCCGCTCCTTTGCATCTCGCGCTCCGCCCGGTGTATGCCAATCCAGGTTACTTTAGCCCTAACTGCTTCTCGATATCCGAAAGCGAGCCGTTGCTTGCGTCGTTCGTATTTCGGCTACCATCGTCGGCCTTATTTTGAGCTACCGGAGGGGCGGCAGGCCGCATGACATCTTCAATCATGTACCCCTGCGAATTAGGACTGAGCTTGAGACTCTCGGTGCGCTGCGCCTGCTGGGCGGCATTGCGGGCCCGAAGAGCTGCCATGAGCTCCTCCGTTCTTGCGTCCTCTGGTCGCGTCACGTTCGTTGCAGGTGCGGAACTATTGCTGCTTGGAAATGTAAGCTGTGTTGGCAGTCGCTTCGCGGGATCGACCGGCGACACCGGTGACCGTCGTGTGTCCGCCAAATTTCGCACCTCGATGGCTGCTCCCGATAACCGCAGCGTGGCGAATACCACTACGATCAGAATGATCGTGATTAAATGGAACCGTTGCCGAAACGGCTCGATAAAATTGCTGAGGCTAATAAGACTCATGCCGATTCCTACTTACCCTTGTAATAGTTCCAGCGTCCCTGACGGATTTCTACCGTCTCCTGGTGTGCCGGGCGGTAGTAGTGACCTTCCGGATCGAGTCCTGGCGGCACATCAATGACGTCCACCATGGGCTCCTCCCAGACGTACTCCACGATACCCGGCACATCTCGGTGGTTGGCCACAGTCACTTCTTGAACTTCTGTGCCGGTGGTCGAGCGCATAGCGCAACCCGAGATGCTGAGGCCCGCAACCATAGCGAGCATTCCGAAACTGATTCTAGCATATTTATAGGCGGCTCTCATGATGTACTCTCCTACGATATCAAACCTATGTTTCATTTATTGCGAAGAAGTCCCTATTGCTCCCTGCATTAAATCGCCGACGATGTTCGCCACGCCGTTCTGATTGTCCTGGCCAGGCGCCACAACATTTATTTGCTGCTGCCAAGCTTTCGCACCATTTGGAGCAATCTGCACTGCGCGCTCCATGGCTCGCCAGAAGTCTCCATTCGACTCCTTTAATAGTTCAGCGAACAGCTGATTGTCATCGCCGTTATTGGTGCTCGCCCAATAAAATGCAGGCTCAACCGGCAAGACCAAGGCGCCTTCTCCGATATCGGAGAGAAGGTAGAACTGCGACTCCAGACCCTTCACGGTGCGCAAACGCAGAATGACATCTGCCTGCTGCTCGGTGAGGTTAAAAGCCTGCGCGGTGTAGTGGAACTTGCTGGGATCCTGTCGCAAGAATATCTTGTGCGCGCTGTTCTGCACGATAGCCTGACCGCCGGAGCCGACGTAGAAGTCCTCACCGGACTGTGACGCTGCGATCACGATACCTTTGCGCTTACGATAGAGTCGGAAGGCCGTTTCGATCGTGCCGGATGCGGTTTTGCCGATGAGATCATGAGCCTCGTCAAACACGAGGATCTTGCGGCTATCAAGCTCAGCAGGATCGTTCATGACGGTATCGGCCCAGAGCATGGCAATTTTCAAGAAGACGCGCTGCAAGTCCGGATTGCGGTTCAAGGCTTTCAAATCGAACACGATAAAGCGTTCCTTGAGCCTCAATGCGCCTGGACGGTCGAAGAAGCGGGCATAGGTGCCGTCGCCATAGTACTCTCCCATGAGACTTGCTACACGCTGACGGCGGCGAGCAGCATCTTCATGCTCGTCGATTCGCTTCGGAGCACGGAGCACCGATACGACATCGCTCAGTACGAACTCTCTCTTCATCGGGCCGTTTCGATAGATTCGATGGGCTTCGACCAGTGAATCCATCACCGTGCCGCGCTCGAGGCGGTCCGGCGCGCGATTTCCTTCCGTGGACATGTCGCAGATGATGTCGGCGCACATATCCAGGAGATCCTTATAGTCCTCCTGCCGCGGATCCGGAGGCGTCTCGCCTAGACGAGCCAAGAAGTTCATGGCTGGCGCCTTCGACGGCGTAGCTTCGTAAATTCTTCCGCCAAAGAGCTTGGCTACCTTCTCAAAGCCGCAAGCTTGGCCCACCATCCCCTTATCAAAAATGAAGGTAATAGGCGGACGCTCCATTATGCGACCGTCCGGCAGTGTTGCGTAATGTCCGCGATTCATGCCAATCAGCAAGTAGCAGAGCAAATAGCTCTTACCGGATCCCGACACGCCCGAAATCAGCACGTTTGGGGCGATGTTG
>JAYRHW010000090.1:0-2237 GCA_041907145.1 Bdellovibrionota bacterium | reverse complement strand
TGTCAACTGACCCGCAGTAATGACGGGCAGGTGCCGGGGGCTGAACACGCCGCCGGCACACCGAGAATACCGGTCACGCTCTCCAGCCTTTGGCTGAGGGAGCCTGAAGCCCCTCATCTATGCAATGCATGATGAGGGGAGTATTCACTATTAGTAGTAGTGGTTTTCGTGGTTACCCCAGGCATAGGAACCGTGGTTTGGCAGACAGCGCCGCCAAACCAAAAGAAAAGCCGTGCGCATTAATGCGCACGGCTTGGGTTGTCATCTCTTCTTGGCTAGTGCTGCAGCGAGATCAATCAAATCCTCTCGAACGGTAGCCGTCGGGAAGTGCTTAATTAACTCCGCTTGAAGCTTGTCAGTCAGCCGCCCCAAGTAAGCCCCTTCAACGATTACCCCGGAGCGCGCCATTTTGGCCCGATCCAGAGGCGTGTCGGTGATGAGACCGTCCGAGACTACGATCACGCGATCCATGGTGCGAAGCAGCCCCAGATTGGCAGAAATCGCCGCATCCAAGCCCTCTCCGTCGCCATAAGCCTCAATTCCCGTGATCGTCACCGGCTTGAGCGGAAGCGCAAAGCGTTCCCACTTCGCTCGACCGTCTTCTACGATACTCAGAATTACTCCCCCTTCAACTAGCCCTTTACGGGTTAGTTCGGAGAAAGCAGCCACCAAGTAACGTGCAGCGGCAATTGGTGCTAGCAGCCCGCTCGCCCCTCGCTTCATACTGCCGGAGCAATCCACAATCAAACAGACTTTCGTCGCTCGCGTCTTGGATTGAATCTTCCCTCGAAAGGGAGCTTCTTTCCGAGCTGCTGCGGCGCCATCCAGCCGCTTTCCGCTCCAGACATGCCCTGGCTCAGTGCCTGCTTGTCCCAGCATCCGCTCTAGCTTGGATACCGCTTTTGCAAGTAACGCCGGACTTAGCTCGTTATCCTCGTTCGGATCCAGCAAAACTGAACCCCGAGAGGCCTCGGCAACATCCACTTGGGTGATTGACTGATCAGGCTCTTCAGACTCTTCAGTGAGCGCTTTGCCGGTTACTTCTTCGGCCTTTTCTTCCCCACTCATCCGATAGTCTTCCGGAGGTTCTGCGCCGAAGCGCTGCACCCAGTCCGCAACTACGCGAACCACGTCGATGGATGTCTCGCATTGAAGAGCCCGGCGATAAAAATCCCAGATCTCCTCAAGCAGTTCATCCATCCCATCCCGGAATTTGCCGTGATCGCGAAGTTCCGCTTTACTGTTCTCGAACTGCACGCAGCCAAAGAACACCGCAGCGGGTTTCGCTAGATCAGCCTGATCCTCGTGCTCCAACCAGCCGAACGGCTCATTTCGAAGCTCCCGATCGAGATTCTCGATGCGAGCGTCTTCGAAAAGATTGAACAGCTTGAACGGGAGATCTCCCTCATCTTTCAATAGCTGCTGAATCAGATTGAGATTACGCTCAGTCCAGCGAGCATGTGCCATCTCATGCCGAACATAGCACCGAACATACTTCCTGAGGTCCCCTTCCGGAAGCAGCCGCTCGGCCAGCTTTTCGCCGACGGTCACGAAGTGCTTTCGCTCCTTGAATCGCCAGCAAGCTGTATCGAACTGCGCCTGCGAGAGTAGTTGCACTGGTTCTTCAACCAGCTTGATGCCGTCGAGGATATCGCCGGCAAATGCTGCTTTCGCAGCAGAGTACACCGGTGTATCTTTTCTGATCATCTTGATCTCCTTGAGCCGCAGTGCGGCAGTTGTCCAGTCCTGTATAGGGACTGGGCGGAGAGTGTTGCAAAGAAAACGGCCCGCAGTTGCGGGCCGGGTGGTTAAGGTTGTTGGCGTGATTGTAGTTGCCGTTTCTTTAGCTCTAGCCGGATCGTGAGTAGCAGCTGTGCTGCTGCTACCGGTAGCCCGACCAAATTTGCTTCGACAGCCAATAGCATCTCATCTTTTTTTTCCAACTCGTATCGCGAAAGCGTCTGCACCCGCGATGATGGCTCGGAGCCGTAAGACTCTATGGCTTTGTGCAATCCATGGTTGGGTTCAACCTCAGATTGCACAAATCAACCATGCTACGTCGCGTGCGCCCAGTTTCACCGCCGCGGTCGAGCGGCTGATTCATCCGACGCGAATGAATCCTGCGCCGCGCCATACGTATTTCGCGCGGCAGTTCTACAAATTCCCGTCGTACCTGCGCCGGGCAGCGATCGAATTCGTCAAGGGTCAGGTGTCGAGCTACCTGACCCGTTATGATC
>JAYRHW010000089.1:0-21835 GCA_041907145.1 Bdellovibrionota bacterium | reverse complement strand
CGCGGCGGACCGCCGACGTGCTAACCTTGCAATGTAGACCAAAGACGTCGAAAATACCGACAGCACCCTGCTCTACTTCTGAGCTCGCTGAGAATAGGCAAACTATGCGCTTGATATCATTAGTTTTTTCTATTTCGCTATTTACCCTAGCCCTGGGCTCCTTGGCGCAGGCCGCTCCTCAGCGGCAGCACGCGGTGCTGATACGAGTGGTCGACGGCGACACACTAAAAATTCGCCAAGGTCGGTATGAAGATCGAGTCCGTCTGATTGGCATAGACTCGCCCGAGAAAGCGCCGAACGAGAAGGCTTTTCGCGACGTCCAACGCACGCATCAAGATATGAAGACCATCACGAGTCTGGGTAAGCGCGCGCAGGAGCATATGGAAGAGATTCTCAAGCCCGGGCAGAAAATCGAACTTGAGTTCGACGTTGAACAGCGCGACCGGCACGGCCGGCTTTTGGCATACATCTACTCCGAGTCCGGAGATTTCATCAATCTGCGCATGGTGCGCGATGGTTACGCAAGTCTCATGACTATTCCGCCAAATGTGCGTTACAGCAAAATTCTGCTCGCTGCCTTCGAGGAGGCGCGCAGTAACAGACGCGGGATTTGGGCAAAGTGACAACACGGAACTAGGCTTCCTACTTATATAACCTGCTTTTCCTATGCACCGCGGCGCAAACCACAGCGTCAGCTACTTCCCATAAGTGCCGGCCATTCATTCCAACCCTGATTCTAACTCGTTCCCCTCGCTAGATAACCAACCCTGGCATGCACCCTGCTCTTAAGAGCAGTCGACCCGATTCTCACTCTGTGCAAGGGGAAAGACTGATGGCGCAACGTTACTTCCGCTTCCTACTCATTTGCCTAGTTCTCAGTAATGTCTCCATCAGCCTGGCCCAAGCTGCAGCAAAGAAAACCAGCAACCGGCCCGTCCTCGTGCAACAGAATGATGTCTTCAACGTCAACGTGTCCGTCAAAAGTGGCAAAAAGAACAAGAGAGTTGCCATTACCTGCCTCGAGAGAACCCCCGGCGAGGTGAAGCAGACCGCCAAAGGTCTTAGCTTCACCTCATTTTCTAAAGCCATGGCCGCTCTAAAAACCAAGGGCAGGGCCTCGAGCGCCAAATTCGCTCTGTACAAGGCATTGCAAAAAGCAGGCGTAAAAGCCTGCGTTAAGCCGGCCTTTCTCTCGCTCTCGCGCTACAAGGGAGCATTTGGAGAAGACGAAGCGCGGATGCTCTTTGATCGCTTCGCCTTCGGCGCTAGTCCCGAGCGAATTGCGCAGGCGGTCTCTGACGGACTCGAGCGCACCGTCAACGCTCTTACAACGTACGCTCCAGAACCAGTACTGGACGCAGTCGAGCTAAGCTTGCGCTGCGACGGCAGGTTACCGAATGACCCCGACAAAGAAACTTGCGAAGGGCCGAATGATCTTTACATGCCAGGTGTGCGGTTCGGACTGTACTATAGATACTGGTACTCTCAGAACCCGCTCTTCGAAAAACTATTTCAGTTCGTGCATGACGAGCGTCTGGCGGCTTCAACCAACGCCCTGGACTGGTGCGAGCGATATGCCGTGGCGCAGCATATCGACATGATTCGACGGCTGACACGCGGCGGAAGTTACAAGGAATTCATGCGTGAATGGAACAGCGACTTGATGGGCAACCTCGAATACCTCGATGGCGCCTCGAATCGCGGCGACAATCCGAACGAGAACTATGCACGCGAATTTTGGGAACTGGGCACGGTTGGCCCCACTGACTTGAACGGCAATCCCGTTTATAATGATAACGACATCGCCCAGGCCGCATTGGCGATGTCAGGATGGAAGGTAATCTATGACCAGCCGACCCAAACCTGCGTACGAACCTATTCTCCTGATTTACATGCGCCCGGACCAAAGACAGTTTTCCAGGGCAGTCCGTACCAAGCCGTGGTCTATAACTCCGATGATTTGCTTGAAGCAACCTTCAGGCACCCGCGTGTAGCGGAGAGTCTCGCTGAAGATCTCTGGGCGGAATTCATCGGACCGAACCCCACCAGCAAGGCCATTCAAGATTTGGCCGCCACGATCCGCAGCAATAACTACAACTTGCTTGCGACGATTAAAACACTGATGACCTCTCAGGCACTCTATGCGCCGCAGGCACGCAAGAGTCTGATAAAGCATCCGGTAGACCTGCTGTTCGGCTTTTTGCGAACAACCGGCGTCCCGCTGACCTGGCAGAGCTATTGGTTCTTCGAAGACCGCCTTGACCATCTGGGAGAAGTTCCTCTGCTTCCTCCGACAATCTTCGGTTGGAACCCCAAGCGCTTGGCGGGTGAGGCCTATGTGCTGGAATGGCGAAACACGGTTAACCAACTCGTTCTTCAAGACAGCGATGACATGCGCGAGAAGGGTTTTGATTTCAAGCAGCGCTTTCTGTCTGGGCTTCCGGGGAACCAGACGCCCTCGCTCGCGGTCATCGATCGCATGTCGCGCTGGATGGGCATGAACCTAACCGGCGACCAGAAGGCCGTGCTCGACCAGTACATGAACTACAGCCGCGTCAATTGTTACTCGAACTGCAACGGTCAACCGACAAAAGTGGTGCGCGAGGTGTTTGATGGGGCGCTCGATGGTGACGGTGAATTCAAACTTCGGGGACTGCTGGATCTTATGGCCACATCCAACGAATACCGCATGAAATAGATCTTTTGGGAGGAAGACGATGAAATCGAAGACATCTCGCCGAGACTTTTTACGAGTTCTAGGAGCAGGAACCTGCGGAGCGCTAATTCATCAAGCGCTCACACCCTATGACTCCATGATGGCATATGCGTTTCCTGCTAACGCAGCCGCGCTGGGTCCCGTGCCGGTGATGATTGTCGTCAATATGGCGGGCGGCTGCTCCCTGAATATTTCGCCCCTCTATACTGGAGTTTATCGCGACCGCAACCCGACTATCAGCTATGGTCCAGAAAACTCGCTGGCGCTGACTTCGGAACAGGGGCTCCACCCCTCGCTTACAGGCTTCAAGAGTGTATATGACGAGGGGCATCTAGCCCTCATCAATATGGTGGGATATCCCAACCCCAACCGCTCCCACGCCGAGTCGGCCGAAATCTGGTTTCGCGGCGGCAGAGACAACAGCGCTGCGGTGAGCGGCGGCTGGGGTGCTCGGCTTACGGCGCAGATGGGTAGCACGTTCGGCGGAATCTCGCTGGCGGGATCAAACGTGCTCATTCAGGGCGAGGTCAATCCGCCGCGCGCACTTGGGGATCTCGATAACTTTGGCGAGTACAGCTTCTGGGGTGAGAACAATACGTCTTGGCTACGGGAGGCGCGCACCAACAATCGAATCGACTCGATTCTCTCATCGAATGAACCGCAGCAGTTCGTACGGGGACAGATGGATAAACTCGATTCGAGTATGCAGACCATCCAGTCGGCTACCCAGGGTAATCCTCCTGGCACATTTCCGAATACAGGGTTTGGCGGCATGTGCAAGGACGCGGCGCGTCTGATAAATGCTCCCCAGCTTGGAGTGCAATTTATTTTCCTAGAGCTTGGAGGCTTCGATACGCACTCAGGCGAAAGGCAGGCTCTGACAAATCGCCTGAATGAACTCAATGGAGGCATCACAGCCTTAGTCAGTTCCATCAAAGCGATGGGCCGCTGGAACAGCACGACTATCATCACCATGTCCGAGTTCGGACGAACGATTGGTGAAAATGGCTCCCAGGGCACCGACCACGGGCACGGCAATGCCATGTTCGTCCTCGGTGGAGCAGTGAACGGCGGCATAAAGACACCAGCACCAAATGCCTCGGAGCTCGCTGGCGATTATATTTCGGGATATCACGTGCACTTCGCGCAACCGTTCCGCGAAACCGTTGCAGCGATGGGATTGGACCCAAATGCAGTGTTTCCGGCAGCTAGTAGTTCGAACTACCTGGGGCTATTCTAAATGCATGCACTGCTTGCTGCATTGCTGCTCCTCGTCATGGCCGCCGAGGCGCAGGCACAAAGTTATATTGTCCTAACTGCCCGAGGCGAGGTGGCCTGCGGACTAAGCCGAGGTGCTTATATTCCCGGCAGCCTGACAAATGGAAGATTCGTCTCGTATGCCCAAAAGTTAAGATCATTGAAGCAATTGCTGAGAAAGGCCCGCGGCACCAAGCGCACAAAACTTCTTAAATTAATCAAGGCAACGCAGCTCTCTCTCGACCGAAATAGATCTACCTGCCGAAGCGGTCCCCCAATACCCTCGCCAACCGCAAGTCCCAATCCAAATGCCAATTTTGATTTCTCCGGAACTACGACCGCCCAAGGCAATCAGCTCTTTGGAATTCCAGGTTTACTAAGCGGCAGCATCTCCGCCGGCAGAGCTCTGCATCAAGCACAGTGCTCCGGCTGTCATGGGGAGATGCTCAATCGCACGTTCTCGCAATACCGCTCGCTCATTTCTGCCGCCCCTATGTTCTACTCCCAAAGCGAAATTCCGGATCAATCACTGGCTGACCTGACGGCCTACCTTAACCGATTTCGGCAGTAAGAATTCCTCTTTAGAAACGTATTCGTGCTGCCGATCTCACGGTCGAATGCTTTCCTAAACGCACTGCATGTAGGGAGTCTATGCCACGCAAATCAACACTTGTTTCATTTCTTCTTTCTCTAATATTTACGCAAATTTCCGGTGCTACTGCAGCAACGACATCCTACAACATGTCCGGAAAGGTAGTGGGAGGTGCCGGGTACTCGGTGCTACTGGTCTTCAAGGATGGAGCTACCAAGAGCATCAAGCTTGGAAACTCGGGGAACTTTTCCTTCAGGAAACTCAAGCTCAATAAAATGAAGGGGGCATCGCTCCAGCTCGTCGACTCGAATGGTCGCTATGCAGGCGCAGTTGTTCTTGGAAAGAAGGGCAGCAAAGTCTCCACCACGTTCAGCGGGAAGATAAACAATGCCGCCGGCTACACTCTCGGAAAAATTATTTTGAACTCCGGCTATGCCACCGTCAAAACAAAGCCTAATGCTTCAGTAATTACTCGCCCCAATATACCAGCGGTGAATGGAAGACCAATCGGGGCCGGTGAGTATGGACTTGTGCAAACGGTCAGTGCTGGCGCCATTCGAGCCCGCGCCACGTCGGAATCTAATCCGGGAGCCGATGATGACTTGGACGGCATTCCAAACGCCTTCGATGTCGATGATGATGGCGATCTCATTCTCGATGCCAGTGATGAGGACTCGCACGGGCTCGATATCCCTTACACCAATTTGGTATTTGATTTTCGCCGCACGCTCAATGCTCACGTACGAGACGGTCTGACCGATGATGTTATCGATGACGTGGTAAGCAGCGAAAATACTTTTAGTCTGACTTTCTTCTTCTCGTTACCGCCGGAATCTCAAGTAGACGGCGGTTATGTCGTTTGCGATGACGCTCTCGTGTATTGCAGAAAAGATGATCCTCTCGGCTATTACGGAGGCATTTCCGAGAGCAATGATGATTTCAAAAACCATCCCTGGAATGAGCTTTTAACCAGTGACGGGTACCCTCGAATGGAGTCCATAAATCTTAGCTTTGGACGGGCGATTGTCGCCAGCATCCAGCCTCGAGTCAGCGGGTCTCAGTTCCGTCCCGGCGATGTCTACCAGGTGCGGCTGACGCAGGGTGACGCCGTCGCTTCCACGCGCTCACTCGCTTTGGCACCCTACTTTGTCTCGATTCCCGCCATGAAGGAGTATGATGCAGGATTCGGCACCGTGCAGGTCGACTACGATAGCGTAACCCCGGACAGCGGCTCCATCCCTGGGATGCAGGGCAATCCAATCGTGCTTTCGAACTCGGGACTATTAACGATCAGCTTTTGGCGGCCGCAACGCGCCGCGCTACGAAGCGACGAGTCAGGGTTCTATGACTGGGGCAACTTGAACTACGGCCTCGTCCTCGATCAGGCGCAAGCTACCTGCGGTGGCCTCTATTCAGCAGTTTCAGGCGATCTCGTCGAGGATTCGACACCTCTGGGCACGGGTGACAGCCCTTTTGCAAATCAGGGCGCCAATCTGAGTCCGCTGCGCGATCAGCAAGGTGACCGCGCGGCCGACGCCGAGAATACGGTCTCCTTCACGGTAGACGTAAAGACTTGCGCTACCCGGGCAGGACTGGGTGCGGGAACCTACAACTTCAGTCTGCGCGCGGCCGGCGAGGAGGTCACGGGAGGACAAGTAAGCGCAGTGCAGTCGATTTCCATCCAGGTCCCATAGCGCGGGGAGTGGCTGCTCGTGCAAACCTGAGAAATCTGCTAAATTCTCAGGCAATTCAGGGTAGCTGACATGACTTCTCATAACGTCGTAAATCTCACCGTCGAGGGAATGCACTGCGTCAACTGTGCGCAGACCGTCGAGAAGTCGCTGCGCGCATTGGGGCTTGAAACTGTATCAGTGGATTTCGCCAGCTCCCAAGCTTCCGTTGTCCTACCTTCGTCGATTGGGGTCGATGTCGTGCACGCGGCGATCGAACGGGCAGGATTTCGTGTTACCGGACCGCAGGCTTCCCTTGCACCGACTCCTTGGTACGCTAAGCTCGAGAGCCTCTTTGTGTTCTGTCTGCTTTGGACCGTGCCGCTCATGGCGCATATGTTTATCGATGCGCCGATTCTCCATGACCCGTGGTTCCAGTTTTGTCTTGCTACCCCGGTCTTTCTCGTTGGGTTGGTGTACTTCGGCAAAAGTGCGCTTGGCGCTCTGCGCGCCGGCACCTCTAACATGGACGTACTGATTATTGTCGGCGTCATCGCCGCTTATGCGTACAGCACAATCGGAATGCTGCTTCACTTGGGGCATGGCTATCTATTCTTTGAAACAGCCGCCACCATTATTACTATAGTCCTCTTCGGCAATGTGCTCGAAAAGCGCGCCATCCGCCGCACCACGAGTGCGATTCAGGAATTAAGCCGCCTGCAAACCGGAACAGCGCGTAAGATCGTTGGTGACGGCCCTATCGATAAAGTTTTCGAAATCGACGCTTCTGAGGTAATCGAAGGCGACAATCTGCTCGTGAACACCGGCGACAGAGTTCCCGCCGACGGCATCATAGTATCGGGGGATGCATTAGTCGACGAGTCCATGATTAGCGGCGAGTCCGTGCCAGTCGAAAAGCAAAAGGGCAATCCGGTAGTGGGCGGCACGATCGTATTCAAGGGGTCATTTCGCATGCGGGCCACGGCGATTGGTGAAAAGTCCGTGCTCGCTTCAATTATTAGACTTGTTCGCGAGGCTCAAACCAAACGTCCGCAAATTCAACGACTCGGCGATTTAGTAAGTTCCTATTTTGTTCCTGCAGTTGCACTCATCGCGGTTACGACGTTTGGTCTCTCGTTATGGTACCTTGACTTGGGATTTCAAGAGTCGCTACTGCGCGCCATCGCAGTTCTTGTCGTCGCATGCCCCTGCGCCATGGGCCTTGCCACTCCGACGGCCGTCATGGTCGGCCTTGGTAAGGCAGCTCGTTCCGGAATCCTGGTAAAGGGAGGAGATACCCTAGAGCAGTGTGCCGCTATCCAAAAGATAATCTTCGATAAGACCGGGACCTTGACGACCGGACGCTTTCAAATCGAGAAGATCGACGTATTTGCGCGAGATTTGGACTTTGTCCGTTCAGCACTCGTTGCACTTGAACAGCATTCCTCACATCCAATCGCTCGATCACTGCTTTCTGCATTTGCGGGGCAAAAGCCCCTGCCCTTGCATGACGTGCAGGAAATCAAGGGCTTGGGTATCAGTGGATTTCATGAACGCACTCAGTTGCGAGTCGGTTCCAAGCTAATCCTCCCAAAGCCGCTTGCTCAAGAGTACGACCTGCACCTGTTCGAAGATGAGACTCTGGTAGCCGGTGTAAAGATTAGCGATGAGGTGAAGCCATTTGGGCTGGAGACGATTAACCAATTGCGCGAACGCCATATCGCACCCGTGCTGCTGAGCGGCGACCGTAAGGAAAAATGTCAGACCGTCGCGCGAGTCCTTGGCATCAGCGAGATTTACGCCGAGCAGCAGCCTGAAGATAAAGTCACCGTCATTGAACGCATTGAAAAATCCATGCCAGCGGCCTTCGTTGGCGACGGTATCAATGACGCGCCATCCTTGTCGCGCTCAAGGGTTGGTATTTCCCTGAGCACGGCCACCCAAGCTGCTATCGAATCAGCACACGTGGTACTGCTGCGAGGGGAACTCGAGCAAATTGTGAAGTTGGTGGATATTTCGCGCGCAACATTGAGAACCATCAAGCAAAACCTCTTCTGGGCCTTTTTCTACAATGTATTGATGATACCTATGGCGGCCATGGGCCTGTTGACGCCTACCCTGGCTGCCTTCTCGATGGCATTTTCGGATGTGGTCGTGATTCTTAATTCGTTGCGGCTAAAGGCTAGAAAGTTTTAATTCCGGACTGGCTTAGGCTGCAGCAATCGCAACTTTAGCTGACAGACTACGCGATTTCTATCCCTTCAGCGACTTCTTATCATTCATCGTCAGGTGCAATAATCTGCAAGCATCAGTCGTTGTAAAAATGCCAATCACATTCTCTGAAGCATCGACAACGATGGCATAGTCTCGCTTCTTATCCGCCATATCCAACGCGACCTTGGCAACATGCGTATCACCGGGAACGCTGTAAACCTCCCCGATACAAACCTCGCCAGCCATCGGACAGTAGTTAGTGGTTTTACAGACAAATTGGCTAAGCTGCGCATCCCGTTCCGAAAGCACCCCTATTAAGGCCCCTTCTTTGACCACCGGAAGATGACGAACTTGCTGCAGTTTCATCTTTTTCAAGGCATCGTCAAGCGACGCTTGCGAATCTATATAGTGCGGACACGAAGTCATGACGTCCTGAACTCGCATATAATTCCCCTGAAACAGCTCCGAAGGCGTTGTGCTGAATACAAACGATAGTTACAATTTTATCAGCTCTTAGCCACTGCGAAAACGTGAATGTCACCGACTCCTACCACTGAAAAATATAGGGATAATGTCGACTTAATTCGGCTTGGCGAGCGGTCCATCTACCTAGTCGGTACTGCGCACATTAGTAAGAAGAGCACCGAGCTTGCTGAGTCTGTCATCCGCGAAGTTAAGCCCGATACAGTTGCCATCGAACTTTGCGAGCCACGCTATCAGTCGCTTCAAGATCCGGACCGCTGGAAAAAGACCGATGTCGTGTCCGTCATACGCGCCGGCAAGGCATACGTACTGATGGCGCAACTTATGCTGGCGGGATTTCAAAAAAAATTGGGGCAGCAGCTTGATGTAAAGCCCGGCGCAGAGATGTTAGCCGCGGCACAGGTCGCAAAGGAAGTCGGTGCCAATTTAGTCTTCGCCGACCGCGAAGTACGCACCACGCTTAAGCGCACATGGGCTAATTTAAGTTTCGGCAGCACGCTCAAACTTTGCTCGGCTATGGGCAGCGGCCTCTTTAGCGACGAGAAGATTTCGGAAGAGGAAATCGAGCGTATGAAGTCTTCCGATGCACTTCACGAGCTCATGCGAGAATTCAGCGCCAAGCTGCCGGAAGTTCGAGAAACTCTCATCGATGAGCGCGATAAATATCTCACCGCAAAGGTGCAGAATGCTCCCGGCAAAACTATTGTTGCCGTCGTCGGCGCCGGTCATGTGCCCGGCATGCTCTCGCTGTTCGGTAACGAGATCGACACGGCTCCACTGGATATAATTCCCCCGAAAGGCAGAATATCGAGAATATTGGCCTGGACCATTCCCGCTATTGTACTTGGCTTAGTCATCTGGGGGTTCTTTACCTCCGGCGCGGGCGCAAGCATGCAAATGGTCAGCGCCTGGTTCTGGATCAATGGGCTCTTTGCGGCATTCGGAGCCGCGCTGGCTCTGCCTCATCCGCTGACGATACTCTCGGCTTTTGTTTCAGCTCCCTTCACCTCGCTTAATCCCTTCATTGCCTCCGGCTGGGTGGCGGGGCTTGTCGAGGCTATGCTGCGCAAGCCCTTGGTTTCCGACTTTGAAAGCATCGCCGACGACATCGTCACCATGAAGGGCATTTGGTCCAATAGAGTAAGCAGAATATTGCTCGTGGTTGCTATGACGAATATTTTCGGCTCGCTCGGCGCCCTGTTCGGAATCGGGATGATATCATCTATGCTGCACTATTTTTGAGAGCCTTGGTGGGATTCCGAGAAATTGCCTGCATACTACTTGGGGGACTGACCGGGCTGCTGATTGCTTTGCCCTGGAGTTTTTCGAGCCAAGACTGGCCTGCCTTTCTTGCTCCGATTCTCGGAGGTCTCTTGGGGTTGGCCGTTGGATACAGACAACGAGGAAATGTTTTCTTCTTCTATCTTTGTTTGATTTCGATCATCGCACTTGCCACACTGCTTTCCAGTCAACTGCTCGGCGCCTAAGGCGGCTTCCAAGTTGGTAGATTTACCGCGCTTTTGCTTAGAATCGCCAATAATGGTAAGTAGTTAAGGTGAAAAAATTATCCGCTCGTACAATCTCCAAGCGTTCTGGTCGCTTCGTCACCAAGAGATCTTCTTGCTCGTATGCCGCTGAAATCTTGCGCTTGGAGTCTGAGGCCATTGCCAACCTCGCTAAGCAACTTGACGGATCGTTCGAGCAAGCTGTTGGGATGATTTTGCAGCTTCCTGAGCAAGGACGAGTCGTCGTCTCTGGCATGGGCAAGGCCGGCTTTGTGGCGATGAAAATTTCAGCCACCTTTGCCAGCACCGGCGTTCCGTCCTATTTCCTTCATCCCGCCGAGGCAATTCACGGTGATCTCGGGCGCTACACAAAAAACGATATCGCCCTCCTACTCTCGAACTCCGGAGAGACCGCTGAAACCATCGGCATTCTCCCTCATGTGCGCCGTATGGGCTGCCCGGTCATTGCCATAACCGGAGAAGCAAGTTCTACGTTGGCTAAGCACAGCGATGTGGTGCTTTCTATTGGCAAAGTGATCGAAGCTGGTCCTCTGGGTCTCGCTCCTACGACCTCGACAACGGCCATGTTGGCGCTCGGTGATGCCTTGGCAATGGCAGTCCTCGAGCGTCAGAATTTCAGCAAGGAGCAGTTTGCCCTCTATCATCCCGGCGGCAACCTCGGACGCAGATTGATGCTCGTCTCGGAAGTCATGCGACGTGATCAGGAAAACTGCGTCGTACCGGAGACCATGAAGACTCGAGAGGTGCTCCACCGTATTACCGTTACCAAGGGTCGTCCCGGCGCAGCGTCTATGGTGGACGCGAAGGGCAGGCTCTCGGGGGTATTTACTGACGGCAACCTACGCCGCTTGCTTGAAGATGGCGATGATTTCTTGGAGCTGCCAATCAAAAAGATAATGACGGCAAACCCAAAGACCATCTCCCCTGAACAAATAGTTCAGGAAGCGCTTCGGATCATGAGCGAATTTAAAATCGATCAGTTGATAGTCATCGACTCGGATCGCAAGCCCGTTGGAATGCTCGACATTCAAGACTTGGTTGATATTCGCCTGCGATGAAAGCTCGAGATTGTCTCTCCCTCCTTCTCGCCTTCCTTGTAATGCCCCCTATTGCCCCTACCCAGGCTGAATCAAATTGTCAGGAAATCAAAGGCGAGCTCGTCGATATGTACGCAGAGCCGCTGGCCTGCGTTCGCAAGAAGTGCCCGGATTTTAAGATCCTAGCGGCTGGATTACCGAATCAAGATCCTTGCGTACAAGGCTGTGAAAGCGACAAAGCATCAAAGACCCCTCATTTTCTTGAAACAGACCTGGAGCGCTGTCGGTCAATTTTTACCACGCCGGATGAGCAGGACTTCTTCACAATCGCCTGGTGCATGACCGCCTCATACGCAGTCGCAAAGGTCGTCGAACCTTTTATGCTCTGCACTCGTCGAGACGCCTGCAGCGGTAAAGATGTATGGAATTCTCCCCCATGCATCAAGCAGTGCGAGGATGACGCCACCCAGCTTGTCGAGGTCACGACTTCCACGGTGGAACGTTGCAGCGGCATGACGCAGGCAAAGATCGCTCTATGCAATATGGTTCAACGGGCTATTAACGTCTGCTTTGTGCCTGAACAATGCGATCGACTCGAGAAGGTCGTAAAGCGGGAATGTCCTGAACTATTGAAGTAACCCTACTCCGGGTCATTTTCCGGGCGCCAAGACTCATCCGAGTCCTTTTCCTCTTGGTCTTCCTCTGAATCTGCGCCTTTTGAAGCTTTGAGATCCTCACGGCACTCATCGATCAAGCGACGCGCTTCGTCACTAAAGGCCGCGCACTCACTATTTCCGAAAACTTCCTGCTCTCGCAGAAGATAGAGTGCGTCCTCAAGTTCCCCGAGGGCCTCAGTAACATCGCCCATTTCATAGCGAACCTTGCCAATCCATAGCGTGACCTCTCCACGACGCAGATCGCTATTCCAGTCATCCTTGTGCGCATCCATCAATCGGGTGGCAAGTTCGAGAAATTCAATACTGTCGGAATAGGCGACATCAGCCGCCTCTGGCCCACGCCCGGTATCCATCTGTCGAGTGCCCTCGTCGTAGCTTAGCCGAGCAGAAGCAAGCAAGAGCTGGGCACAACCATCCAGCTCATGTGGGTGACGCTTCAGAATGATGTCGCCGACTATCTTCAGCATTTCTCTTGCCTCTTCGTACTGTCCATCAGCGCCCATCAACTCGGCTATAAAAAGGTGCGCATTCAAAACAGCCTGAAATGCGCCCCGCTGTTCAAACGTCGAACTCTTGAGAACTTGTCGAACGAGACCTCGGTGATCAGCGATGTAAGAAGACATCGCCTCCGCACAGCGTTCGGCGCGAGGTTCATTGTACTCGACCCAAAATGTCTGCCCCATAAGGGTGTAGGCACGAAGATAGTCCTCTAGATGGGATACTGACCGCTCCGAAGGCAGGGACAAAACGGCCTTGCAAGCTTCACGGCAGCGCGGAAGGTTGTCCGCATCGAAGCATAGGCGCGCAACTTTGATCAATGCCGCGCGGTGAAGGTCCGTCTGGTCAGCCGCAAGCGCGATATCTGCGGTGTGTTGCCAAAGTTTTGTGCCCCAATCAGTCAAGAAGTTGCGTGCCAGGGAGGCAACTACAGCAGCAGCCTCGGCCTGCGTCCTGGAAAATGGTGAAACGAGCGCTCCGATTCTCGTCTCTAAGCGCTCGAAGATGAGACGGGTCTCTGTATCAGAAGTCGCGGCAAGGTGCGCCTTCATCAGATCGCCCGCTGCCCGGTCCCCCCGCAAATACTCGGCAAGCCCGGACTCCACGCACCAAGCCCTGCGCTCAGGGCTCAGGTCAACTCGCCCTGGGTCGAAGCTCCTCCAGTCCTCTCCAAAAGGGGCAGGATTATGAGTGGAAGGGCTTGGCATGCTTTCGACTCCAAGAAACAGCGCCAACGAGGATAACGAGTTACAAATTCTTAAGATACTCCTTGAAGGAAGTCTCTAAATCATACCGAATGAACAGCTCGGAGGCGCGCGCCGATTTGGCCAGTTTCTTGAGATCCTCCTCCTGGTTAGGACAGATACAGATAACCTTATTGTCAGTGATGCGGCCGATGTTTACCAACTGCTTAAGGACGCCCGCCGCCTGCAGATCCTCCCAGGCCATATCGACGACAGCGATACAGCCAGGCAGCTTAAGCTCTTTGATAAGGCGCTCGACTTTGGCGGTGCGAATGCTACGTAGCCCCGCCTCGGTCACGATGCGGGTAAGGTTGGTGCCAAAATAGCGATCCTGGGTCCCTATAACGACGAGCATAGTACGAGGCTCGAAACTAGTCTCATTTCAGCCATATATGCTCCCTTTTTGGGCTAAAGAAAAGTCACCTTAGCCGGCTTTGGGCGCATAACTACTACATATATCAGCTATTTGAGGGTTCATACGGGGCTCTATGAGCAAAGTTGCCAACAACATTCTGCACAGTACCGTTCAGGACATTTTTCTGAACAACGACAGATTACTAGAAAAGCAAATGCCAAATCGTCGCGGCGGCAAATCGGCCCTGCCAAAGAAGGACTTGGAAGTCGCTCTAAGCGTCCTTTTGGTGGAGCTAGCAGGCTGCGACCAAAACTTCGATATTCAAGAATACAATATCATCCAAAACGGTTTGCGCCGAGTTTTCGGCACCAGTAAGGCTGAAGTTACTGCCTTAATTAATCAAGCTAACCAGACGCTTAAAAACTTGCGCGGAACCTCGCGCTTTGCCGGCATGTTGAAGGAAAATCTAGATCCTGCTCAGCGCCAAGTGATAATGGAAGTAATCGAGGATGTCATATCCGCTGACGGCGTAGAGGACGGATTCGAGACTTACTTACGGCACAAATTTGCCGATTTGCTGGGGGTAGAATTGAAGCCTCAGCAAGCTGCGTAACCCCCTCCCCAAATTTCTCAAAGGGAATTAGGAACAAAAAGCAGGATACCGACTCTATTGCCGCGGAGACACGGAGACTGCGGAGTGCGAGGTGTAAGCAATCAACGGGTGCTGAACAAACAAAGCGAAAGGAAGTGATTTCATAGTCCATCCGCTAAGTTACTAAAACCCCCAGAAAAAAGCCCCCTTCCGAGGATTTCGCGCCCAAACATTAAGGGTTTCTTGCAGGCGCCGATACTGGTTAGTACTGGCGCTTAGACTGCCCGTCCGAGCGCACGGTCAGGCCATTCCAATCGGGATGACTTGTGACAAGGAGTTACGCGCCGCCGGTCTCTTTCTGCAATCTATGAAGGCCTCGGCACGTTTTGACAGTGAGGTTGTATCCACATGACTAACGATTTTTCCTCTTCCAGGGGAATTGGCAAATCACAAGATAAGATCAACGAAATTCTGGCGAAGCTCTCGGCCGGAACGCGTATTCGAAAGGCCTCCGATGACCCTGCGGGCTTATCGGTTGCCGCGAAGCTTGACGCCGTAGCGACAACATTATCGCAGGGCTCGCGTAACGTTGCCGACACGCAATCCGCGCTCGACATAGCGGACAGCGCGCTCTCGCAAATCAGCGATATCTCGTCCCGCTTGCAAGAGCTTGCTACTCAGTCGGCTAACGGCACTCTGAGTGATGATCAGCGCAAGTCACTGCAATCTGAGTACTCACAGCTGACGCAAGAAGTGCAGAGAATTTCGGCCACCACTGAATTTAACGGCAAAAAGCTCCTAAACGGCGACGGCGTCAGCACGCAGGTCGGAACCGACTCCGGCAGCTCGAGTCAGATTGAATTTTCAGGTGTTGATGTTTCGAGCCTCGTATCCTCAGTGGCCTCCGGAGATATCGGCACACAAGAAGGTGCCCGAGCAGCTCTTGATCAGGTAAAGCAGTTCACCTCGGATGTCTCAAGCAAACGCGGTGATATTGGCGCTGTCAGCTCACGACTCGAGACGGCAAGCAAAAATAATGACGTCGAGGAGGAGAACGCCCTAGCGGCCGCTTCGCGTATTCGAGATGCGGATGTTGCCGATCTAACCGCTCAGAAGGTTGCAGCACAGATTCAGCTTCGAGCTTCGACTGCCCTTTCGGCTCAAGCGAATCAGAACGCTACAATTGTTCGGCAATTACTCAGCTAAGTGAGCAGGCGTAGCCCAGGTGGGCTACGCCGCGATTTTCCCCCTTCGTATTGGGGTACCTATGGATTTCAAAATAAATAAGCGAGCCGGTGGCATGCTGGCCTCCGGCGAGAGCACTCCTATTCGAATGCGTGCAGGTAGCAGTGAGTCAGAAAAAATCGACGCTGAGCTGTCGAAGGAGCTGAAGCAAGAATCCAAAGAAGACTTAGTCTCCTTTAATAAGGAGCAGGCTCCGACTGGGGACAGCCTGGTTTTGAGCAACATCAAAAAGGCCCTCTCTGTTGCCGATACCGCTCTCGATGATATCCAGAAGACTCTCGAGCAAAGGCTATATCAGGCGCGAGAAGTTGAGGCAGGGCCCTATTCCTCTAGAAGAAGCTCTGATTTAAATGCCGACAGCTACTCGTCCTATAGGCTCGAGGGCGAGCGAATTCAAAGCACCGCAACAAGTAACGGTAGTAACCCCCTCAGCGGTGCAGGTTATCAGTTGTATTCCAGTGACGGCACATCCCATGATGCGGTCTCGACCGCTGCATTCGTATTGCCGGAGGCCGACAATCGTTCAAGGTTAAGCACCTCGACGGATGCTGCATCTGAGAAAGACCGCTTGGAGGAGGTCATTTCCGGATTTCGCGCTTCAAGGGCTGGGGTGGCCGCAGCAATTAACAAGACCGATGGACTTAGTTCCAAACCAAACCCGGAGAGCATTAGTGTGAATAGTGATCGTCCCGATGCCGTCTCGTCCATCGAAGAGGCCAAGAGCCTCGCCAACCAAATCGCTCAGAAGCTTGGCAGCGCCTATGGCGATGAACAGTCAGCCGCCAAGCTGATTGAAGCTTCAACGGGAAAGTTAGAGCTCAACCGCGTTAAAAGTCTGCTTAGCTAGAATTCATTTCAAAAATAACCTCGTTGCGAGAGGGGTGAGATGGGTTCGATGGCAAGGACGCAAGGAGAAAACGCCCGGAAGCAGCCTATTAGGCTACTGAGGAACGTTTTCTCCCGAGGACGATGCCAGCAAGCCCAGATCGCACCTCGCAGCAGAGGGTATTTTTGAGATGAGTTCCAGGCAACTTTCGCTGGCCCGCGCCGATTAGTTCGGCATGTATTCTTCGCGTAGTTTTTCCGGCTTCCATATTCTCGAACTTGTCGCAGTCATGGCGATATTCGGGCTATTGGCCCTTGTTTCGGTGCCGGGGATAGCAGCACTATCGCAAAACTCCCTGCTTAAAATGCAGACACGCAAAGTTGCTGGAATCCTGCAGCAGGCTAGTCTGCGAGCCCAAGCTTCACTGACAGTTTTAGAGATACTGCCGAATGCTCACGAACTACTCATCACTCAGAGCGATGATATCGATCGCGTCCCCATCCCGGATCCTGTAACCATTGATACTACCGAGACACTCAGTTTCTACCCCACCGGTGCAAATCAGCCGGCAACACTCGTGCTCAAGCAGCAAGAAAGAACTTGTCGGGTGGTAATTGCGCTGCGCGGTCGCGTGCGTTGGAGCTGCCCATGAGTCCATGGTCAGATCAATCGGGCAGTTTACTCCTTGAAGCATTGGTGGCTTTGAGCATTGTGGCAGTCCTGGCCGCTGGGTTTGCCTCCTCCGCTCATTCAAACTTCAAAGTTCTAGAGATTCTGCGCAGCCGACACAGGGCATTTCATGCATTGGATTGGACTCCTCAGAGCTTACAAGGCCGCTGCAGTGCAACCCAGGGATTGGAAGGTCTGCCTCTGCTTAGATGCCGCAACAGTGCCGGCGATCGCGAGCGAGATCTTCTCATCATAGGAGGGTAGACCGCGATGAACCATGCAGGGTTTACTCTCTTTGAAGTTCTTGTAGCGCTCCTTCTTGGCTCGATTATCTCTCTGTGCTCACTTAAACTCGTGACTAGCCTCTCAACTGCCTATTATGCCTCTCTCCGTGAGTCCGAGCATGCCGCTGCTATCATTCGCACAGAGCTCCTCCTCGCTGATTCGGTAGCAGCCCAAGATACTAACCCTTTTCCTGTCGGATTTCGGATTCATAAGCGGGCAAGAATCAGCACTCCCGACGGCCGCGCTAACCCAGTAGTCCAAGCTCCGGTACTCCTGCGACCACTTGCAGGTACGGACGCAGTAACCAGTACCTCATTTGAAACCACCCAAGCGCTCAAAGTGCTGGCAGTCGCCGAGCAAGGCCCAAATCTTAGAGTAACAGCCTGTCCGCGCTGGAAGCCCCTTGACGCAAGCACCCGCATCAGAAACTTTCTGGCAGTCTCGCCTGCGGGATACTTTGAGCTAACGTCGCTGCTGCCGATATCCAAACTTGCCAAATGCACCGAGCTGAGTCTGCGCTCAGAGCCAAGCCTGATTACTAGACGCCCTCGACCAGGGGACCTCTCCGAAGTGCGCGTGCTCATTCCGATTAGATACATTCACAGCCTCTACGTTGGACGCAGCGGGGAACTTCGACTCCTCTCACATGTGGGGAATAGGAATATTGAGAATCAGCCGATTTTGAGAGGCCTCAAGCGACTATCCTTGCGTGCTTGGATTACTCCCGGCTTTCCCGGTGTGGGAGTTCAAGCAAGCCTAGGCAGTCGCCGTAAGGAATTAATTTCGAGTTCATACGTGCCGCGCCTTGGTCGGCAATCCCCACTAAATTTTCTGCTTAATCGCCCATGAAAGGCGCTGGCTTTATTCTTCTGCCTATCGTCCTGCTAATCTCGCTGATGTGTGGGGTAGGATTCATATCCTGGCACGCACTTCTTAATTCCCAAAATGAAGGCATTTTGCTTCACGGACTTCAAGTGCGAGAGCTTGCCGGTAATGATACGCTGATGCGGCCCGCTGCCCAACTCAACCTAGGCAGCCCTGTCTTTTGCTCCACCGGTGACGCCTTAGTCGGCAAGCTCCGCCTGGATCAAGTATTTTGCAGCGTAAGAAATATCAGTTCCTCAGTTCTGCAATCGTCAGCCCTACTAGAAGGCTCTCAGCTGCGGGCGAAATTCCCACAGATTGATTACCAAGCGATTTTTTCTAACTTCAGTGCCTGTCCTCAAGTGGCGCCACTCTGGGATAGCACTCCTACATTCCGCCCTGCAGCGGGATCTCAGCTTCAGACTAGAACCTGTCTCGGTATTATTCCTGAGAGCAAATCGACTCACCGCGAAAATCTAAAGTTCAAGATAGCAACGGCGCTCGACCCGAGTATTCGAGTGCTGGCAAGCCTTGGCTACATCGAGGCCAGCGGAGAACTTACCCTATCAACCGATATCCTGATTATCGCCGGCGGAGACCTTTCGATTCAAACTCTTTCCTCGGCCTTTGGGACGGTTCATGTCACCTTGGTGTCGGCAACCGGATCTGTGACGGTTCAACATATTGATCCGCGCGTGGAACTGCGGGTGATAGCTTGGCAGGGAGCGTTCCTTCCTTTACATCGAAGTCACCAGGATTTGGATCTGATGCCTTCCGTGCTCCAGATCATCCCGCTAGGATTTTCGCATTAGATTTCGCCCAGATTCTGGCCAACCTGAAAGTCTTTACAGTTTGTGCTCTTGCTGGTGCCTAGGTGGACCGCAGCTAAATCACTAATGCATTTCGATTTACCACGAAGACCACTGAAGGTGGAGCTGCGCTCTGTCAAACTCACTCGCCTTCCCTTCGACTTGATTCTGCAGTAAAGCAACAAAGGCCCCTGCTCCCTCCCGCCTCTGCGGCCACAGCCTATAGCAGGGAAAATCTGCGAGCTGGGACTGATACTCGGAAAGATGATCAACCACCATCGGGCAGAAAGCCGGAAACTTTTTTCTAAGCCAAGATACTACAAGTTCGTTCTCTTGCTCGGCGTAGGTACAAGTCATGTATGCCAGGTATCCGCCCGGCGCTACCGCAGCGGCAGCGTTCGCAATGATTCTCTTTTGTCGGTTGGAATTCATATTGACGGTCGAAGGATGAAAGCAGCCCGGAGAGTCCTCTCCCTTCGCAATGAGCGACTGTCCGGAACATGGGGCATCGACGATCACAGCATCGAATGCCGCCCCGAAGTGCTGAGCAAAGATGCTCGGATCATGCCGTACGACAGCAGAGGGACGTACTTTGCAGCGCTCAAGATTCGAAATAAGGGCAGGAATACGCTTGCCAATCACCTCGTTTGCAACCAGCAATCTTGGACGGAGCATTTTCCAAGCGCAAATCCCCTTGCCCCCAGGTGCAGCACAGAGGTCTAGCACCAGGGGACTTTGCAGTTCCTTATACAGGGGCAGCAGCGCCGAGGCTGCGAAGGCCGAAGAAAGATCAAAGCAGTAAATGTCCCCTCGACTATGAAACTCCGACTTACCCGGCTGCTCATCGCCGCGCACCCAGTCGACAAACGGAGGTTGCCACGACAGCCGGTGGGCAATTTGAAAAGGAGAAGGCTCAGGTCTGTCCGCAAGCCAAATTAGCGCTCGCTCACTACAGCCACCGGCCAGCAGCGCCTGTATAAAGGCCTCTCGCTCCGCGGAATCGGTGATCAGGGCCCGGGCGGTCTTTTCTAACAATGACTTATTGATGGTCACCGAAGCATTTCCAAAGCAAGCAATAGCAGGAGCGCAAATTGCATAGTATTGTACTGTCGTAAGCTTATGGATTTTTTACAATCAATTCCACTGTCCCTCAATTCAGCTCTGGTGCTCTTTGTGGTGCCGTTTGCCTACTTTGCTTACCACGGTAAATACGCGTACCGCGCTGATATCCTCAAGCGTTTTGACTTCACCCTTTTGCTCATCTCGTCGATTCTGGCAGTTCTGCTGTTGGTTAAATTCGCCACTACACAAGGGCCCAAAAACTGGGAAGCCTTACGTCTTCACTTACTGCATATCGCACCACTCGTGCTGACTCTGCTTGTCGCCTCGCAAGGTCGAGGAAAGCTCGGTGCACCCATGGCAGCTCGCGGGGCTGGAGGAGCCAAGAAGGATTACACCGACTACACCCCGATTCCACTAAACAAGGAAATTCAGAAGCTCACCTGGGAAGATTTGATTATCGACTCGGGCCTCAAGGAAGAACTGAAGTCGGTCATCAATTTGCTCAAGGATCCCAAGACGGCCAAGAAATACGGCATTGAGGTTCCCAAAGGCATTTTGCTCAACGGCCCACCGGGTACCGGTAAGACGACCATCGCCAAAGTAATAGCCAGCACCGCCGGCATGTCCTTCTTTGTGCTAAAGATGGACGAAGTGGTTTCAAAATGGGTCGGCGAATCGGAGAAGAACCTTTCTAAGCTGTTCAATGCCGCCACTCGTCATTCACCTTCCGTAATTTTTATCGATGAGGTCGATTCGATTGGAAAAAGCCGTTCGGGTAGCGGACATCAGTGGGCCGAAAACTTGCTTAATCACCTCCTTCAAATGGTTGATGGTGTGATTAAAACCGAGGGTCTGTACATTATTGCCGCCACGAACAGAGCAGATTTGGTCGATGCGGCGCTCAAGCGCGCGGGGCGCCTGAATAAGGTTATCGAGATTTCTTTGCCTGATTTTGCCGCACGCCAGAAGCTTTTTGAGCTTTATCTCTCCAAACTTACGCTGCAACCGGGGCTGAATATTGACGAGCTGGTGCGGATTACCGAGGGAAAGTCCCCTGCGGATATAAAGGAAATTTGCAATCAAGCCGGCCTCAATGCTTTCAAGCGTGAATCTGGTGGAAAGCGCCGCGACTACATGGTATCTGCTCAAGACCTCGAAGCTGCGCTCCGAGAGTTCGTTCGTCCAAAATAAGCATGCGCTATCGACATATCATCTGGGATTGGAACGGAACCATTGTCGACGATGTGTCGATCGCGATTTCGATTGCGAATCGGGTGCTTCTCCGCCACGGTCTGCCGGAGCTCACGCTCGAACGACATCGCCGAAAATTTGAAATTCCGATTGAACACTATTATCGAGCTATCGGACTGCAATTTACTCCAGAACAGCTCATTGAACTTGATGAAGAGTTCCATCGCGAGTACGACGCATCTCGTGCTACCATCAACACCTTCCCAGATATCGCGCCGACTCTCGAACATATTCAGATCGCGGGCGCAGGCAATTCGGTCCTCTCGGCACTCCCGGAGAACCTGCTGCATCGAGACATCAAGCACTTCGCGCTTGAATCGCATTTTTCACGAGTGATTGGGCGCCGTGGAAAACTTGCTGGAAGTAAGGTGACTCAGGGTAAGTCTCTCTTCAAGGAACTAGAACTCGACCCGCAGGACGTACTGGTAATCGGAGATACGATTTATGATGCGGAAGTTGCCCAT
>JAYRHW010000088.1:0-9554 GCA_041907145.1 Bdellovibrionota bacterium | reverse complement strand
CAGGCCCATCTGCGTCACCATGGCCTCGATACGGTCGGTGATGATTTCGCATCGCGCGCGGTTGATAGGATCGCTCTTGAGCGGCTCAAACTTGAAGTGCGGGTAAAGATCTCGATCTTGAGTCAGCCTAGCCGCTCGGATGGTGACGTAGGCGCGAACGAGCGGAACGAAAACGGAAAAGAACGTCGGCAGGCTCAGGAACTTCTCTCCGGTCTCTTTGCCGGTCTTAGGGTCGCTCTTGTCCTGCAGCATGTGCGTCAATCCCCAGTCTTTCGCGCAGCTGAGCAATGTGTCTTGGTCGAAATTGCCGTCAGCAAGAGCGCCCATCAGCGTTGGAGATATCTGTCTGAAAGGAACGTCCCAGGCTCGATCAATGGCAAAGTAGGGCTTGTACGTCTTGAAGTTGTTCAGGATGCCGTCTTGCGTCCTCGTCCGGACGCGCTGAGCCAGCTTCGTTATCTTCTCCTTCCCTGGAGCAACCGAGCCGCTTAGCGGGTATTCGACGGACGTGAATAGCTCTTTGAGCTTCTCATCGGTTATCCCGTGCTTTTCCAGCTGCTTTAGAGAGACCATGGTAAGAGTGCGTAAAACCTTGGATTTGCCAATGTTTAACGCTAACGTTAACGGTAACGCCGCTACACGGCTAAGACAAGATTTTATGCCAATCGACCCGGCGACTGGGATTTGGGTTCCGCATTTATCCCCTAAACAGCTGGCAGTGTACAACTGCATGTCCAGATATATCCTGTCCTCTGGACCTCGGTTTTCTGGTAAGACTCGCGCCTCGCTCCATCGCATCCTGCGCCACGCCTGGGAGGTGGATCATGCTCGCTTGGCCATGTTCACCAAATTCAAGGGCACAGCTCTCTCTGGTGTGTGGCCGCTTCTGACCGGACCGATTATGAAGGAATGGCTGGCGGCTGACATTTGCTCGGACTATGGCGAATTCCGATACACGATTGAACCGCGCGAGCTTGGCGCCGTCCGGATGCAGTACTTCAAGATCCAAAACTACTGGGGCGGCGAGTCAGAAATCCAACTGCACTCACTCGATTACGACAAGGACGTTGAGAAGAAGATGTTTTCGACAGAATACTCTGGATTCTATTTCTCTGAGCTCCAGCACTTTCAAGACAAAAACGTGTTCTATCTCACGGATGACCAGCTCCGTATGGACGGCGTCCCTTATGATAAATACCTCTGGATTGCTGACACCAACCCTCCTGAAGAGAGCACCGACCATTTCGCTTACAAGATTTGGTTCACTCTCAAAAACGGCAATCCGCCAGAAGATGCTCCGGACGATGAAAAGGCCGAGTTTTTGCAGTTCCAGAGGGAACTCGCTCTGTTCGAGTTTACCCTCGATGACGCGATTTTTGCGGACCCGAAGCAGATCAGTAAGCTAAAGGCCAAGTACCGGCACGACGAAGAGGCTTGGAACCGTTTCGTTCTCGGTAAATGGACAAAGACACGCGGCCACGGGGACAAGCATTTCAGTTCGGTGTTCCGCCCGAAAGTCCACGTCATCGGAGATATCTCTTCCCCAGATAGGTCTGAATGGGAAGTGCTTTGCCCAGACTCTCATACGCACGAGCTGTTCGCGGGATGGGACATCGGGAAGGTTAATCATGCCATGGCGATAGCCCAAAAGCGCCTAAATGAAGAAGGCTTAACCCGTTGGGAATTCCTCGATGAGCTCGTTGTTATCGCGGAAAAGGTAAAGGTCGAAGAGTTTACGGCGGAAGCTATTGTAAAGAGGGACGCCCTTGAGAAGTTCATCGGGCACGAAGTGACTTGGCGAGACTGGACAGATACCTCGGCATTCGACTGGGCAAAAGGTGGAACAGATGAGATCGACTCGGAGATTGTCGAGCGCGTGTCGATGGGCAGGATCCGTTTTGTCGGAGCAACCGCGGCGAAAAGGCCTGGCGCCGTGCGTAAGAGGGTCGAGAAGCTAAGAGAACTCCTCGCGGCGAATCGGCTGCTGGTCTCAGCCCATTGCGTTCACATCATCGAAATGTTCCAAGAGCTTCGGAAGGGAGCAAACGAACTAGCCTTCATCGCCCGCAACCAGACGCAAAAGCACATCTTCGACGCAGTCTCTTACGTGGTTTACTCCGAGATGCTTGAAGATCTAGAAGAGGACAATTCGAATGAGGGCGTTACTGGCCGGCGTCTGGTTTCGATCGGCTGAGGATGCCCTGCAGAACGCCTGCGACAAAGGTCTCGCGCCCGCGCCAAGCCGTCTTTTTACGACGCTTGAACCAGTCTACGTGCCGTTTAGGGCGTAAAACGTCCACGCCGCACGCCTGCGCAAGCGCATCGACGGTTTCCAAACGACTGCCACGCCACGTCGCACGATGAGCCATAAGCTTAACCTGACGCAAAGAAAGGCCGCTGGCGCGCGCGATCTCGGAAAGGGTCATCGCCGTTCGCCCTCGGTTCTTCCGTGCGACGAGGATCACGAGTGACGGCGGGAAGCGGTCGAGCTTTTCAATCAAGGCCATTACGGGAGCTTCATGAGAGGAACGGCGTAATCGTTTCCGCCATGACTCACTTTGAACCACAAAACTGCGTTTGTAGACGCTGGGACCGCATTTGTGGATCCGAGAGTCAGTAGAGGCCCGCTGGTTGCCGCCGCCGTTAGACTTTGCCCTGTCACGCTTCCTGAGAACGTTCCATTTCCAGTGGAATCTCCGACCTTAAATAAGACAGATGCTCCGGTGTGGTCCAATACAGAGAACCCGTCTACGGACGCGAGGTAGCCCCACCATGACTTGATAGACCCCTGGTTGCGCCCGACAACCAACGTTCCGTTGGCGTTAGAGCTGTCCAACTGCAGAGGAGACGCTGACGATCCGGTGATCTTAGAATACTGGCTTTGAGTCTCCTGCAAAACGTTAGTTCCTATTGAGATCTTGTAGTCTTGAGATCCTGCAAGCTCGATGCCAAGGCCACTGTTCGCGGTGTTGATTCCAAGAACCCCCCTCCCTGCCAGCCTCGTATTGGCGGAATTTGTTGGATACGCTGCAATGTAAGCTCCGTAGCTTCCGCTCACCAAAACTTCGAGCAGCGCCGCGGCGGCGGTGTTTGTGCCAAGGTTCTGCACCGACATGTAAGCCAGACCGTTTGTGTCCATGCGGTACTGCCAGCGCTGCCAGTTGTTGTTCTCGATCCTGAGCCCAGGCGATGCCGTGTAATTGATTGGCGCTGTGCATGAATACTGATCAGAGTTACGGACGATGCAGTTTGTCGTCGTATTGAAACTGTAAGCCACCGCTGCATTTATAACTCTGTTCCCAGCGTCAATGATGACGTCCTCCGCATTAACTACGTTGATTCCTGTGCAGGTTCCTGCCGTGGTCGCTGGCACTAGGGCGTTATTCTGGACGTAGACCTGCCTGGACCCGTTGATTTGGATCATGGTATCCGTCGCGCTCGCGCCCAGAGGTATCGTGTTATTCCCGGCGATCGTGATATTTGTCCCGCCAACCTGCCATATCCCGTTCTTTGTCATCCCATAAAGGGTGTTGTCCAGGATTTGCACATTGCTTCCGATACTAACGATCGGAAGGTTGTTCCCGGCGTCGCTGTCGAAGTTCCCGCCGATAGCGTTCCCTTGGATGAGAGCGTCCGGCCCATCAACGTAGATCGATGTCCGGTGAGAATTAGTGATGACGTTCCCGATACAGATGAATCGATGATGGGTTTGTCCGAGCATTCCACTCACAAATGGGCTGGCCCCTTCGCGCGCCGTCGGACTCCAATCGATCGCGAAACACTCGTTGTCGTCGGTGTTGTAGACGTCCTCGATGGTGTTGAACGAGACAATCCAGTTGTCGCTGCGCTGAATTTTGAACCCGCTGTAAGCCGTCCGGTAGATATGGTTTCCCATGGCAACTCCGAACTCTGTCCCGTTGTAGGTATCGATCGGACCGGATGGGTTTGCCGCCCTGGTGCATCCGATTCCCCTGAACCAGTTGTGCAGATACGAGATGCGCTTATACTTGCTCGTTCCATCAGCCCCGAGCGTGACAAAGATTCCGGCTGCTTGCTTGTAAAGGTCAGCCAGCTCCCAGCTAGTTGCATTAAATTTGCAGGATTCAATTCGAATAACACTGTTTTCGTTTGCAGATTCAGGCTGCGCGAATACGCAATGCGTGATCGACGTTCCATTGTGCTCGTTTGGAGACTCGATCGAACACTTATCCATTTCTAGGCGTCCTCCTTGAATGCAAATTGCCGTCCGAACACTGTTAGTGATCGTGACGCCGTCAAGGAATATGGATTTATTGACGTTGGTCGCCGTAATGACCGAACTATTTCGTACTATTGAATCCCAGTAAGCCGTCCTTCCTGCCTTATTACCGTCCAGGATACCTCCGGTGATTTTTAAGGTTGCGACTCCAGATCCGACTAAGTAGATCATCGGGCTATCCAATGAATCCGAATGCACGAAGCGCGCTCCGCTGTCCATCGTTAAGAAAAGATTGTTCGTAAGGTAAAGCGTCGAGATTTTGTAGTCTCCGCGAGGCACAAACATAAGCTCGTTGGCAGCTGTCGTAGACGCGTAATCTAACGCGCTCTGAACGGCTGCTGTGTCGTCGGTCACTCCGTCACCGACCGCTCCCCACCATTTTACGCTGGTCCGCGTGACTAGGTTTGACGCCAAAAGCAACACCGTCTGCACCGTCCCAATGTCCAGACTCGCAGCCGTGATAGAATTAGCTGCCGCTAAAGAATCGACTTCTACGCTACCTGTAGGCTTTGCTCTAATTACCTCTCGAATCTGTGCCCCATCCCACAGCTTGAAAACCATATCTTGGGCGTCAGATCCAACGGACGGCTCGGCGAATATCGCCTGCTCCGAAAACCCGTTGTAGAACCCAAGCGACCCTTTATTGGACGTGCTCTTGGCAACGCGCATGCTCAGTTCAAGCCCGTTCGCCGCATTGGTGCTCAGGACGTTCAGCGCGGCGCCGGTTGGTATTGAGCTCGCATTGATCGCGAGCGGACCGATGACAAAACCGCCTGAGCCAACATCAAATTTTGAAGTCTTGAGCGATTCTACGCGCTCTGGCCCTTCCCCGAAGACGTCGAGCGCGCAGCTTACGAAGTGGTTTGGCCCGTGATGCCTGGTTGCGACGTCGCTTTGATCGGAGATACCCACGTCCGTAGCGCCGATGATCGTATTGAGCGCGATGAGTGCATTGGTGCAGCTGGCGCCGACGTAAATTCCAATGTTCGGTGTGACAACGATGTTCCCGGTGACTCTCGGCGCCAAGGCTTGCAGGGAGATGCCGTCGCATAGAGAATTCGTCGGAGACGCAATCAAGGCGTTGTCTACCACTGCGATATTAGGCGTATTCTGAATCGCGTAAATTCCGCTGTAATGCGTTGCTGCCTCCTGAGTTTTGCCCCAGTTCATTACCCGGTTCTTCGAAACGACAACGTTCGTCGAATTCTCGATGACCATTCCCATAATCCCAGCGCCGTCGATGACGTTGCCGTGAATGTAGGAATTGTCTCCGCCTCCAGTCAGGCGCAACGGGAAATGCGGGCATCCTGTAATCGTGTTGTTGATTACCTTGAAGTTCGGCCCAGACAGATAGAGACAGTCCGGCCAGTCCTGATACGCCTTGAAGAAAAAGGTGTTGTTCTCGATCGTTATCCCAGAGTCCCCGATGGACGGTGAATCCAGCCCTGCCAGATTATTCGTCAGCGCGAGACCGTTCCCGACGCATCGATAAATGGTGTTGTTTGAGAACTTGAGCGCATTGATTTCGCCCGTGGCGATCGTCGTAATGTTCAACCCGTCAAACGTGTTCCCTGTCACGAAAGCATGGCTTAGGGCGGCGCCAGGCGTGAAGGTGATACCGCAAAAGCGCAACCCATGAAATCGGCTGTTTTGCACGATATACCCGCGCATATCGGTGCCGCCCGTGGTCGATTTGTCGAATATCGGCCCATACCCGACACTCAGGAACGAGCACCCGTCAAAGGTGACGTTCCTTCCTCGCATCCTCCCCGCTTCTTTCAGGTCTACGAAAGTGCAGTTCAGGAATGTGGCATCGCAGTCGGCGATGTCGGCGTCTACGCCAATAACTGTGCCGTCTCCGCCGACGTGGACAGCTTCGCCTTGAATCGTGATATCCGAGAAAAGAGCAGCGCCGGCCGTAATTTTGAATACGGTCATGTTCGTCGTTGCCGCTTTGAATATCGTCTGATACCCGTTCTGCCCTCCGCTCAACCCTTTGAAGTGCTTTCCTGAGCGAGTCACCCTCAATCCTGTCGCGTTGATCTTGAACACGCCTGCAGGACATTCGAGCGTAGTCAGGTCTGCCGCATCCAGGAATCTCTGGATAGCCGCGGTCGAGTCGCGAACCCCGGTTGGATCCGCACCGAACGACAGCGGGCTAACCTGGGTAATCGCAGCGCGCGCGGATATCGCCCAGAAGAGCGTCAGGATGAGGAGTGTCTTTTTCACGGGATTTCGGACGGTAAAGGAGATTTGATCTTGTTGATTTCTTGCAGTATCGCCAAAACCGTCTGGAGCGATTCTAGGACGTTTGTTGCTCCGTGCTGTCCGATTGAGGCGGTGCCGATGGATTGGGTTTTGTCGGTTTGGAGAGCTTTGAGCTTCTCGATGGTCTGGGCGGACGAGAAAGCCGCGGTTCCCTTGATTCGCGTGGTAATCTCGCGAGACGTGGTATTCGTGGATCCATTTTTTTCAACGGTTACGGTTTTCGAAATATCAGCCAAGTCGGCCTTGAAGGTTGCGCATCCTACGCTAAGAAGCAGTGCGATCGGGATCGTTATCGATAGGAGGTTTTTCGTCTTCATCTTTGGGTAGTCCTTTATTTTGGAGATACAGCGCTACCGTCGGAATGATTGCTCCACAAACCACGGAAACAAATACATCTCCCACCAGATTCCCGTTGAGATCACTCCAATGTTTGATCGACAAAGCGCCACACGTCAAAAGGGCGGTCCCTATGTGGCGCGTGCATCTATCGGCAATTTCGTAAAACCAGCGCTGCCAGTTGAGTCGCATAGCGTTTCAGTTTTCTTTGCCGAGTTTCTGGAACGTTTCATGGATCGAGGCGCTAAGCCGCATCATTGCTTCTGTATTGTCCGCGGTCGCTTTGATGTTCGACTCGATCGCCTGTCTCGATATTTCCCGGGCTTCAAGGTGATCTTTGTGCATGATCTTTAGCATATCCATGCACCCTCTCAGGAACTTGAGAAACATCTGCACGACAACCGTCAGGACAACCAGTCCTGGAACCTGATTCACGGCGGTCTCGATTAGCTTTTCCATCATAACCTCACCGTCATTTTACGTTCAATTCATTCGCTCGAAACGTGAGAGATCTCAGCGTCGAACTATTGATGACCGTAATTTTTTCGCTTTGGCCGCTTGCTGTCGCCCCGTTCCCTGCGGTATCGAATCCGGTATTCTGGTTTACCGTGATCCAAAACGTTCCGCTCGCCGTGATTCCTGAAATCGTGATGTAACGCTGATCAAAAACCCCAGATATCGAAATTGTTCCAGAGATCGCATCCGGCCCGAGGATGTTGATATCCGATGCGCTAAGCGTTGACGATAAAAAGTAAGAGTCCGTGTAACTCACTGGAATTGTTACGGATGCTCCAATTCTCACAATTTGTCCGGACGGAGGCCCCAAGACAATCGAGGGGCGGGTAGTATCGATTACTATCGATCGCCCGAATCCAATAGATCCGGCGGTGTTTGGAGCAGGCAAGGTCAACGTGAAGTCTACCCCGCCAGAGTCCTTGATCGTCCCGCCGTTGAGCGTCAGCGCGGCAGTCGAGGTGTATTCGAGATTTGCGACGTTCTGCCCTGGCGAGACGGTGTAGTTGAAAATCAGGTTGGTCGTCCCCGATCCCGAGGCGTAGCTCGCGTTAGCCCCGACGTTGAGCGCAAGGAGCGGGGTTCCGGTAACAGTTCCAGCGACAGGGAGGTTGATCGTAATCGGGATTGTGACGCCTGCTTTATACCAGCCATTAGTCTGAGTGGTTGAGACGCTGGAGATCGTGTTCGTGACTAGCTTGATGACTTCGATTTTGTCGAGCATCGTGTTCTGTTCGCGACCGCGAATAGTCAACGTACGTATCCCAGAATTGATGAACCAAACTTTGACGGTCGGAGAGACGTCCGGATTCCCACCAGCGCCCTGCCAACCAGTATCATACCAAAGATAGGACGAGCTTAGTGGCCAAAACTGATTGACCATGTCGGGCTCAGTTGGATTTGCGTTGTCCATGTCCAAAGCTATGGAGTTTTCATAAGGCAACTGCGGCTTTGCGTAGATTGCTACCTTCACGTAAGCAGGTGCAGGATTTGTGAAGGCGTAAGTTGCAGACCCTCCTTCTGCTACCGTTGTCGTGGAAGTCTGATAAACAGCGCCGGAAGAAACTATGAAAGGCGCCGAGATTTGACCGTCTTCCGCTTCCCATATTGCTGGCCACGGCAGAAGTGATACTGGCGGGCTGCCGCTTCCATTGATCGTTACCACCGTTGTCGTAGGTGATCCTAGAGTCGCCCCGCCGGTGGGGCTCGATATGGTCACGCTGAACGTAGGGTAGCCATACGTAGAGGCGTTGATGATCGGCACCGTAATCGTGTTTGTGATCGCCGAGCCATTGGCCCAAGAAAGATTTCCTGTGGTCGTGGAATAATTTGATCCTGCAATGGCAGTGCCGTTTGATGTAGCGAACGAACAGCCGACAAGTCCAGTAGTGCCTCCGAGCCGAACCACTGGAACGTTCACCGTTCCTGCTGTTTCGTTAACAGAAATTGCATTCGTAAGAACCGCAATAGTCCCGGGATTTCCGACGCTACCCGTAAACTGATAGGCACCTTTTGACCACGAACCTGGAACGCGCGCCGTTCCAGCAGGATCGGTATCGTAAGGAGATGAGAGCGTCGTCCCGTTGCTCGTATTCGCCGACAGTCGAAAGTCGCCAGTCGACGAGCCTTGGAACGCGACTTCGCCCGTATTCAAGATGTTGTTTCCTTGAACCACGTTGCCGGAAAAATTCACCGAGCTTGAGCAATTCTGCCAGACGTTGTTGGTCGCAAAGGCTGACGACGTGCCTGACGTGTTTAGGTAGATCCCCGGCTGACCACTGTGCAGACCGTAAGCGGTGTTGTTATAGAAATATGCGTTCAAGAAACTGTCGGACGCCGTCACTGCATAGATCCCCTGCGAGCAACCGGCCCATGGTTGGTCTTCGTAAAAGACATTCCCATAGACGAACATTCCGTTGCCCGTGATTTGAGGCTCAATGTAAGTCGTCGAGCCGTTTTGGACCATGTTCTTGAAAACGTTATAGCGAATGGTCACGTTGCTGTTCCCCGCTAGTGCAAAGCCACAGGAGTGATAGGAACTGCTGCCAGAACCGCATGTGTCGAAAGTGCAATACTGAATCGTCAGGTTACTCCCGGTGGACTCCGTGATCCATGACTGCCCGCCGCTCTTGAAAGTGCAGTATTCAAACGTGTGGTCCGTGTAGGAATTGGCGAGGTT
>JAYRHW010000087.1:0-5356 GCA_041907145.1 Bdellovibrionota bacterium | reverse complement strand
GGGATCTTGTAGCCCTTGCGGAGCGAATCTTTGATAAACATCGCGATATCTTCGCAAAGTTCCTTGGCCATCGAGCGCTTTGCCAAGCCGCAGAATCCACGGATATTCTCAATGAACTCTGACTGGGTGTAGCTAAGGGTGCTGCTGTTCTTCGGCTTCGAAGCGGAACGAACCTTCGGCGTCGGCTTAACGGCGGCAACCATCTTGGTGGCCTTCTTGGGGGCAGCTTTCTTCATTGCCTTTTTGGCGGCTTTCTTTGCCATAGCTATTTATTCTCCTAAAATTATTCTAGCTGGAATGCCAAGAGATCTCTCAAAAACAAGCGAAATATGGCATTTCGTGAACAATATTAGAAACAATTTTCCGGGTAATGCAACTAAAAAAGCGCATTTCTCTAGTGAATCAGATTGCAAAAATGCCCATGAATCTAGGGCAAAAATTCGCATTTCGACGGGTTATCCCCTTGCGCTTTGTGCGCAATTCAGGTTGGTGAGAAACCGATAATTGTGAGCTAGAAAGCCGTAAAGCTGGCCCTTTTTGCAGTGATCCGCTAGGAAGCTTCGTATGAGATTCTGTGCCTTTTGTCGCTCTCTTTGCACCGCGGTCCTGGGCCTATGCATTGCCACAGCAGCTTATGCTGACAGCCCCTCTGCAATTGCCAAGGCCGCTCTAGCTTCATTCCACAGCGATCGCTTCAGGTTTAATCTAAAGTATCCTGAGAGCTTTGAGCTTGTCGCGCAGCCGGAGGGGGCGGCTGCCGTGGCATTGCGAGACCGCGCCGAAGGCTACCCAACCTTCAATATCGTAGTTGAGTCTGGTTCTAGCTTCCCTTCCCGGCTGAGTCTCGACTCGCATGCGCAGCGCCTGCTGGAAGAGTACCGCCGCGTGGGATTGACCACCGCTTCGCTTGAATTCAGCGAATCTTTGCCTATCGGGGAATTTCAGGCTCTGCGCTTTGGGATCAGCTATCAGGGTCCAGGCGGCTCGTTCAGCGCTGTGGTTACCCAGATACCAACAGGCAATTTTCTTTACACCCTAACCTTCATCGATCGGGCACAAGGCAAACCGCGGGAGTCTCAGGCTCTCAAAGAGCTGCTTGACTCATTTCAAAGCGAGGAATCCCCGCTTCCAAACGAAGCCGCATCGTCACTGCATGCGACGGGGCCAAGAAACTACTTCTTGCTTGCCTTGGGGGGTGTCTTGATTCTCTTCTTCTGTGCTTTGGCTTTGCGAAGACGGCGGCGCATCAAGCCAAGCTGATGCATACCCTTGTGCGCCAGAACCTTCACGTCCGATCCGAGCAATTCGATTACACCCTGCATACAAAACCCACATTAATTAACGAACGGGAAACCAAGAAAGTGTTGGGGGCTGTCGCCGGCATCACCCCAGTTCGGGCGCGCAGGCGACAGCTCCAACAGGAACAAAGCGAACAAAACAGGGCGGAAAACCACCCTAGCTCCGGGACGCAAGGCCCACAGGAGCACCCACATCGGGCGTAGAAAGCAAGGCGCTTGCCAAACACTATGTTATTGAAATCTCTAGAGCTTATATTGGTCCGTGAGGGCTGTTAAAACGTACCAGGGAGATCCGTTACCGACTATAGCGACGATTATTTCATAGGGGGGCGCACTCCGAGAAACACCCCGCCTAAGAGCAATGGTTAAATCGACAAGAATCCTTGAACCTAACCGCGAATAAGGGTAGACCCTAGAGCGCTTCCCCCAAGAGAACAAATAAAGAAATCGTGCATGGAGGTCATTTGCTTATGTCGCTGACTACCCTATTAAGGCGGATCGCTCTTCCCCTTTTCATTTTCGTCGTTGGATTTGCCGATGTCGCACAGGCCTCGCACTTCCGTTTCGCCCACCATACCTGGCGAAGAATTTCTGATAACGTTGACGGATCCGTAACCGTCGAGTTTACCCTGCTCCAGGCCTGGAGACTCTCTGCTCCAGATATCCTCGGCATTGATTTCGGCGATGGGGAATCCTTTTATCCCTCCGATCCCGATATTTTCAATATTTTTACCGGCAGCGACTTGGCCGGTGAAGGCTACGTTATCCGCCGCTATGTGGTGCAGCATACCTACAGCGCACAAGCCATCACGAATAATGGAGGCATCTTCCTAGCAGAGAGCAGCGATTGCTGCCGAATCGGCAGTCTCATTAACGCAGGCAGCGGCTCCGAACGAATCGAAGTCCTTGTTGACCTGAATACCAATAATCAGGGCTCTCCTGTAAGCAGCATTCCGGTTATTTTGCAGATGTCCTTTGGGCAACAAAATTCCTTGAGTCTTGGCGTAGCAGATCCACAGGGCGAGCCGTTGAATTGCAGAATGGCCTCCAGCGCCGAGTCAGAAATCAGCTCGCTGGCGGAAGCCGCCGGAAATCAGCTGACCGTAAGCCAAAACTGCGTCCTTTCTTGGGATTTGAGCGGAACAACCCTTGCCGATGTCGGCAGCAAGTATGCCGCCCAGGTCGTGATCGAGGAAAGCAATCGCTGTGGTCAAAATGGCTGCGGCCGTGTTGGATTGGATTTCATCATTGAGATCGTCCAAGGCAATCCTCCGACTTGTCAGAGCGACAAGCAAGTGAACAACACCCTCTACGTGAACGTTCCCTTTACCGCTAACTTCACGGGGTCGGATACGGATCCGGGTGCCACGCTGACGCTGTCCTCTTTCGGTGCACCAGCGGGCGCAACATTGAGCCCGGACAATGGTACCACCTCCTCCGCTCCGATGAGCGCACAGCTCAGCTGGACACCTGGCGAGGCAGACCGCGGATCGGCGCATGCAGTTCTCTTGAGTTACCAAGATGAAACTGGATTGCAAGGAGTATGCTCGCTGTCACTTCAAGTATCCGAGACGGATCCTGTGGTGACCTGCGATTCACTCAGCATCATGGGCAATTTGTTCGCGATGGATGGAAGCGCACATGCGCAACGCAGTGCAGCCAAGGCAGCGGCCAAGCACTTCCTCGCCAGCGGAGGTTCCTCGAAGGAGTACAAGAACTTCGTAAAGGATGCCGAGAAGCTTTATATCAAGGCATGGATTGAAACCTGGACTATTCCTGGTGGGATGCTTTCCTGTCCGGCTAGTGACCTGTGCAGCAGCATCTCGACAGCTAGTTTGACGGGCCCCTATCTTGATACGGTTGGGCAACTTGACACGTTGATTAAGAAGATAATCAACAAGATCAAGTCGCAGGGTCAGTCCAAGCTGGCTAAGAGCCTCGGAAAGACAAATTCCAAGGCGTATGCCGCAAGCGTTGCTGCAGCAGCAAGCGTACCAGGCACGCAGAGTTCTTGCCTCCCAGGAGTACAAATAAACTTCTCGGGACAGCAAGTGTAGCCCTCTTTGCCATGGGGCAATTGTAGGCTGGGCAAGCGTGAGCTTGCCCAGCCTTTTTCATTTCTCTATGCTCGACCACTCACCACGAGCCGTATGCAACAATCTGCAAGATTACTTCAGCACATCGACACTTCCGAGCATACGGCCCTGCGCCTCCTGGAAGAACTCGTGAATATCAATAGTCATTCGCGGAATTGTGCTGGAGTGAATCAGGTGCAGGACCGCGTCGATAGTTTCATGCGCGCACTCGGGCTGGCGACCGAGCGAATCGAAGTGTCTGAGCGCGGGAACTGCTTACGTGCCCGCACCGCAGCTGCAGGGAAGCCGGTGCTGCTCCTTGGGCATGCGGACACCGTTCACCCACCTGAATCCTCATTTCAGCGCTTCTGCCGAGATGGAGACATACTCCGAGGTCCCGGCACCCTAGACATGAAAGGCGGGCTCATCGTGATGCTGTGGGCGCTTCACGCTTTGAATACCGAAGGTCTGCTGAAGCGGCTCCCAGTACAGATTTTCATCAACAGCGCGGAGGAAGATAGCAACCAGCACTCCGTCGCATTGGTCCAAGCCCAGGCGCAGTTATCCCGAGCCGCATTGGTCTTCGAATGGGGACGCGCAAACGACGGCGTTATTCTCCGGCGCAAGGGAGTCACCTCTTTTTGCCTGCGTAGTGCTGGCAAAGCGGCCCATTCGGGAAATGCCCACGAACGTGGCGTTAATGCCCTGGTGGATCTTAGTAGCGCCGTAGGCGAACTGAGCGCGCTTACGGATTACAGCCGCGGCATTACGGTAAATGTCGGAACACTGTCCGGCGGCAGCGCCGTAAATACGGTGCCCGACTCTGCGGAACTGAAATTTGAATTCAGAGTTGAGAACACCGCCGATTATCGAGAAATGACTGACAGGGTGCGCAGGATAGCGCAGAATCCCGCTGTTCCCGGAGCGGTGCGCACACTGATTCAACTCAGCTCGATGCCGCCGATGGTCGAAACCAACGAGAGCAGACAGCTCTATGAATCCTTTGCAGCCTTCGCTGCGCAAGCTGGTCTCGGCAACAGCACGCACCCGGGCATCGTAGGCGGCGGGAGTGATGCTAACTATACGTCAGGGCTGGGCTGCCCGAGCATCGACGGTCTTGGGCCGTTTGGTGAAGGCGCACATACTCAGGATGAATATTGCCTTTACTCGTCTCTTAAGAAAAAGACTGCACACTTAGCCCTATGGCTTAAGTCTTTGACCAATTGAATTGGGGCACCTGTCGCTTGACTATGATTAGGCTCAACCAAACCCTAGAAGCTGTTGTATCGAGGTGCCCCCCATGCATGCAGTACAGGCTCAAACACAAACGAATCCGGAGTCCGACTTCTCTCAGGCTGCCATCTCGAATCATGTGCACACTTCCTGGCAGGTATCGAGAAGTCTACAGTACGCCATTGCCGGATTCGCTCTGCTGCTTGGCGGCTGCGCCGGCTCGACAAAACCTAGTACTTTGCAACGTTCACAGGATACCGTCATGAAGGATCAAGGTTCTTCCACTCCAAATTCGCGTACCATCGCGGCCGCGGTCTACCCGCTCGACGGGGGAAGTGAAGTGGTCGTGGTGCAGCCATTCGGGAAAAGCAACTACGGAGCGGTAGTGCGCATGGATGGGGAATACCCAGGAGCCGGGAAAATTGCCGTCGACAAGGGCCGATCGGAATTTCTCTATGTTCTCGATGGGGCGTTTACCGTGAAAGTAAACCAGGAGCTATTTACATTGAAGGCTGGCGAGAACCTCCTCATACACGATGGTGACTCCTACTATATATGGGGCAAAGGCCGCTGCATGGTCATGGTACAGGACCAACCGGGCGGAAAGACGGATATTCAGCCCTCCAAGTAAGCCTCCGGCAAGTTGATTGCCTCTCCGTAATCTATTACAATACAGTCAGGTTTTTCGCTCTTTCCGGGGTCGTTTCTCGATCCCAGGTATCCCCCGCTTCATAGCTGTTTTTCAATCGT
>JAYRHW010000086.1:0-7355 GCA_041907145.1 Bdellovibrionota bacterium | reverse complement strand
TGCTTAGAATGTTAGCTCCCGATTAGGGAGTGGTGCGGCTATCCATTTTCTTCAAATGGCGCCGTAAAGTGACAAAGTATTCGCATAATTCATGCGGCGGTCCCTTGATCGTTAGGGACATTCAGAATAACGGCACAATTTTCGAAACATCAACATAAAACATGAGATTGCCAGTCCTAAATTCAGTTCCCAACGCCGAAGTACAGGGCTCCGTTCCCCCCAACGTACCGGCGGATTTTGTCGACCTGGCGCGCGTGCGTCCACAATATCTCGATCCAAAATTATCTGGATTTTTCAATGAGCAGGCCGTGTTGCACGCTTGGCACCGCGCCTTTGAGAACGTTCTCGCGCTGGTGCCGCGAATGAACGTATCGCCCGAGTCGGGAGAGGCCATCGTACGACGAACTTTAAAGGCAATCGATGAGGTAATGCCTGGAGCGCATCGCCTCTCTATCAATGATATGCGAGGCGATTTTCATCATTTGTTGGGTCCAACTACTGATGGTTCAAAGGAGGAGCGGTTCGGTATTCCGGACTTACTTCTCGCGGAGCGCTCCTCGCTAGCGCGTGCATTTTTCCGCATATCGCATGTGATAGCCCAGCACAGAAATGACATGCATTTGGCCATTCGTGAACACATCGTCCCCCGCTGCTTGGCAATATTATCCGCCACCGGATTAATGATAGGAGATCTTTCGCATCTTGAAAGATCTCTCACCGAACATCCTGAGTTCCCTTCGTTTGGAAAGTCCCTAAGCCTTGCCGAGGAATCCGGGCGTGAACTCGGAAGACTGCTTAAGAGTGATACCAACATCTCCGATGAGGAGCGCGCTCAATTTACGGCCCTGCGCGACCGACTAGTCGGGAATATTTGCTTCGCGATAGCTCGACCTGACATTAGCGAGGAGGCTGCCCGTACGGCTGTGCGCGCCCTGGGCGCTTTCGGGACTTCGGCGGCCCCGGCCCTGCAGTACCTAATCGACAGCTCGGACTTATCCACGACTTTACGGCAGACACTGTTAGTCGAGCGTATGGCCGTCGATTTAATAGAAGAGCTCTAAAGCCCAAGCTCAAGCAGAAGCCCCACTTGGACACCCACTTCCGCAATCGTTGCGGGCACCGCCTGAATTCGCTTGGCAATGAAACCCATGGCCGAATGGGCTAGGAATTTTGATTCATACCCCGGGTCACTCGAGAATCCGATGATAGGCAGCTTTTGGTTCCGTTTTGAGAGAGCTTGAGCTACATCCCAACCGCGTAATCCGCCGCTGAGTTCGCCATCCAGAAGCACCAGCTCCGGCTTGAACGCGAGTATCTGCTTCACCAAGACAGCCGAAGTCTCCTCGCGATGACGCAGAAATATGGCCGCGCCGTTCGTCGCGGCAAGCAGTGCCGGAACAAAAGCTTTGAACACCTCAGCCGAGTCATCAACAAGCAAAATGCGCCGATCATGCAGAGAGCGAACGGGGGAAAATTCGGAGTCAGCCGGACTCGAGGCCCGTACTTCCAGTTCACGGCAAGTGTCAGCGATAAGGCGAAGCAACACTTTCTGCTCTATAGGGGCAGACAACTCTCGTTTGGCCAATCCAGCGAGGGGATCGCCATCCGAAAAAAGGTCATCGCCGTCCAAAAATTGCCCAGAATCGGCGTCTGACCCACCTGCCCAAGCCTTCGGTGACTCTCCAGAATCAGCGCTCTCTCGGCGGTCCCGGCTCTTGGATGTATCCCTGGAATGGTCCATACGTGCGGTAATTCTATCATGGAATTCCGGGGCTTGGCTAAGGTTTGTAACGCAGCAGATCTATTTGAATAATAATCTGGGCAGTGGCAAACTGGGCGTGCATGTGGGGTGTTCGCTACGACCCGGGTCGATTGCCAGAGTCTGGCGTTGCTACAACGCCCCAGAGCACCAGTCCGCTCAGCACTCCGCAGTTTCTCAACGCCCTGTCCCGCGTACCAGAATTCACTCCCGAAACAACACTTCCATTCGATTCCGGGATAGCGCTCTTCACCCACCGCGATTTGCCACTACATATTCTTAGCAAAGATCCCGAAAGAGCAGAATTCGGAGGTAAAGCTCGCGAGCTGGTTGAACGCATGCTGCGCGGATTTCCCATCCCGCGCACGATCCTCGTCGCAGCAGACGTATTTTCAGACTTAGTTACTGGAGGATCGGGAAGTTCCAACGAAGGAATTGCCGCACCGTTAAGCTTCATGGGCACCTGCGGAGTACTGCGCGATGTGCTGAAGCATTTGAGCTTTGGTCCAATCGTATTCCTTCGATCGTCCAGTCCTCACGAAGACAGCAGCGCCCACTGCGCAGCCGGATTGTTTACCTCTCGTCCCGCTTCGATTGCTGGCTCAGAGGATGCATTTGAGCTTGCAACAAAGGCCGTGTTGCATTCTGGCTTCTCTCCCAGCGCCGCAGCTTTTTACCAAAAACATGGCCTCCCCCCGGCGCCATTGCCCATGGTAGTGCAGCCTATGCTCTTTGACCGGGAGCGGGCCACGGAGCTTCGGGAGTATGCTCCAGCATTCTCGGGAGTAATCGATACTGCTCATCCGCAGCTCATTCGCGTTTCACTCGTGCGCGGTCTAGGCGGAACTATCGTAGATGGGCACTTTTGCTATCGAGTGTCGCTCCACAATCAGAGCCTTGCCGTGATGGCCAGCTCCGGGCAGCAGCGATCCGAAACTTTGGTTGCGTTGGACTCCGACCAGGAACTACACCTCGAGCATCGCTACTGCGGAGAGTCGGATGCCCTTCGGATCGTGAACCCAGAACTATTGGCACAGACGGCCGTCAAAAGACTCCTCCAATGCGATCCTTTGGCTCCACAGTCGCCCCAGGAATTTGAATTTTGCATCCCAAGTCAGACAATGGGCGTTCAATTTGTACAGGCCCGCTTCGTTCCAGCCCTGCGCTCTGACTTTCAACTTCCAACTCCCGACTGGACCAGAACATCGGTCGACGCGGTGGTTGCGTCCGGTCAAGGGATAAGCGACCCCCTGCCGGTGCATGTCTTCCGAGTCCCGAATTCCCCGGTCGAGGCAGATGAAGCAACGCGAGGGTTAGCGGAATTTAATCGAACGCGGCCTGGAGGGTACATCGTCCTTGCAGTCTTTCAAGAGCAAGCCGCCTATCAGAGCTTGGCTCAGGTCGCCGGTGAGATTCGATATGAGAATTTTTGTAATGCCAGAGGTATCGTTTTTTGCGCCCCGCGAGGCGATTCATATCGCTTTGACCCAAGCGAACTCAGCCATTTTAGCCAGTTTTTCCGCTCTGAGCGCGTGCCGGTCATGGGTGTCTTCGTTGACAGCCTTTCCCAGAGTCCGGAGGGCGAGGCCCTGCTTCTGGGGGTGGGAAGAGATATTCGAGCCGTGGTGGGTGTCAATGAGCTTAGCCAGCAAGGATATCTCTCGCTGATACGATAGGTTGGTCAAACCCGAGCAGGTACACTATACTCCTTTCGGGTAGGTCATGGCCGATACATTCTCCTCAACAATTCTTACTCTTGGTGAACCTCGTTATCCTTCTCCCTTAGGAGCTGGAAGCATTGCTCCGGTTGGCGCGCGCTTCGTGTCTATTTCTGATCGCATACGCTATCGGGTAGAGACCACTGTTCAAAGCGACCCTTCTGATGCCTGGAGTTTTGAGAAGGCCGGCCCGCGCTCGCTTCTGTATTTCGAACCGTCGAGAACGACAGCAGCGATTGTCACCTGCGGCGGCCTAAGCCCGGGCATTAATAACGTCATTCGCTCTTTGGTGCTCGAACTCTGCCGTAATTATAGGATTAGGCGCGTGCTTGGGTATCGATTCGGGCTCTCGGCCTTTACGGCAGGGGGAATGGCAGCCGAGGTCCTGACCCTTGAGCGGGTTCGAGACATTCATAAGCTTGGTGGAAGTATTTTGGGGTCATCCCGAGGTCCGGCAGAGTCTACTGATATCGTTAATCGGCTGGTGCAGGATGACGTACAAATACTCTTTTTCGTGGGAGGCGACGGCACCCAGCGAGCCGCCCACAAGGTCGCGGAAGAGGTCACCAAGAGAAATCTTCCTATCAGCATCATCGGAATTCCCAAGACCATCGATAATGACGTGCCTTTTGTGTACACCTCATTCGGATTTGCCACGGCGGTAGAGGAGTCGAGCAAAGTAATTCAGGCGGCAGGCGTCGAAGCGCGTTCTTACAAAAATACGGTCTCCTTGGTCAAGCTCATGGGACGAAACGCCGGATTCATCGCCGCCCATGCGTCGCTAGCGGCGCAAGAGGCGGATTTCGTGCTGATCCCGGAACTTGAATTCGGGATAGATGGCAGTCATGGTTTGCTGAGCCGCGTTGAACAGAAGATTGCTGCTCAAGGTTATGCGATAGTGGTCATGGCCGAGGGTGCAGGGCAGTCGCTCTTTGACGGGCAGCCTGACAATTTCGATGCCTCAGGGAACCGGCTCCAGCACGACATAGGCTCCTTGCTCAGGGAAAAAGTCGAGCAACATTTCCGCAGCCGCAAAATACCGCTTCTATTCCGTTACTTCGACCCTGGTTATAGTATCCGCGCCGTGCCTGCAAATGTAGCCGATGCATACTACTGCGACTTGCTCTCCCGCGCTGCCGTGCACGCGGGCATGGCCGGAAACACCGATATGTTGGTCGGGCAGTGGTACAATAACTTGACCCACGTTCCGCTCACCTTGTGCACGAACCGGAGCAAAAAGCTCAGTCCAGCGCAGAGCCTATGGCGCAATGTCCTATCGGTAACTGGTCAGCCGGAAAAGATCGGCTAGACTCTCACTTACCAAAATTCGGCGGCAATTTGATTTCGATATGCGCTTCCCTAAGCTGCTTGTCGCTTACCGTCGACGGTGCTCCCATGAGCAGGTCCTCCCCCGTTTGCGTCAGCGGGAACGCAATGACTTCGCGAATAGCCTCTTCGTTCGCGAGCAGCATCGCAATTCGCTCAACGCCTAGGGCGATACCACCGTGCGGGGGCGCTCCATAGGTGAATGCCTTAATCATGCCGCCAAATTTCTCATCAACTTGTGCCTTGCTGTAGCCAACGATTTCAAATGCCTTATACATGATCTCAGGCAAGTGATTTCGAATGCCTCCGCTGGCCAGCTCGTAGCCGTTGCAAACGATGTCATACTGATAGGCATAAATATCCAAGGGATCCTTATGCAGCAGAGCGTCCATACCGCCTTGCGGCATTGAGAACGGATTATGCACGAAATCAATGCCGCCGGTCTCTTCGTTCCGCTCGTAGAACTTCATATCGGTAACCCAGCAGAAGCGCCACGACTCTTTATCCGTGAGCTTAAAGTCGGTGCCAAGCTTAGTGCGGAGTCTTCCCAAACCGGTCAACGTTTGCTTCTCGGGGCCGGCGGCCAAGTAAACTACCGCTGGGGCAGTGAGCTGCAAGGCTGCCTTAAGGGCATCGGCCTCTCCAGGTGAAACGAACTTCGCGATCGAACCCTTCATGCCGCTTTCGTCGAACACAAGGTATGCCAAGCCCTGCCCCGATGACTTCTGGAACCACTCGACCGTTTCATCGAAGTACTTTCTCGAGGGCGCTGCCGGGCCCTGAACCTTTATGGCCCAAATACCACCAAGACTTCCCAGCGCGGACTTGAACACCTTGAACTCTGAAGTCCTAAAAACATCAGAAACATTGGAGATTTCCAACGGAACACGCAAATCGGGCTTGTCAGTTCCATACTTGGCCATCGCCTCATCGTACCGGATGCGCGGAAATGGCGTCGGCGTCATCTTCCACGACGAAAACCGCGGAAACAAATTTGCCAGCAAGTTCTCATTGACGCGCATGACGTCTTCTTGCTCCACGAACGACAGCTCCATGTCGAGCTGATAGAACTCGCCTGGAGAGCGATCTGCACGGGCATCTTCGTCGCGGAAACAAGGCGCAATTTGAAAATAGCGATCGAATCCCGAGATCATAAGAAGTTGCTTGAACTGCTGAGGAGCCTGCGGCAACGCGAAGAACTTCCCGGGATGCAGGCGCGATGGAACGATAAAGTCACGAGCACCTTCCGGCGAACTGCTGGTGAGAATGGGAGTTTGAAACTCCGAAAACCCCATCCCCCACATAATCTCGCGCATGGCACCAATTACCCTGTTTCGGAGAAGAATATGCTGATGCAGCTTTTCCCGACGCAGCTCCAAGAAGCGATACGTCAGCCTCGTTGTCTCGGCCGCGTTATCATCCTCCGCTACTTGAAAGGGAATAATCTCCGCTGATGAGAGCAACTCGAGCTCAGTCGCCTGAATTTCAATTTCCCCGGTCTGTAGTCGGGCGTTCTTCAGGTTCGCTGCTCGAGCAACGACGGTCCCGCGCACGCGAACCACGGATTCAGCGCGCATCTTCTGTACTTCCTCGCCTAGAGCACCCGAGAAAATTACTTGAGTGAGCCCATAGTTATCGCGCAGGTCTATGAACACCAACCCGCCATGATCACGGATGCGGTGCAGCCAGCCGGAGATCACAACTTCTTGCCCAACGTGTGCCGCTCGCAGCTCCCCGCAGGTATGGGTTCTATAGATACTTTTTAGGAAACTCATAAACAAAACTCATGAAATAAAAAAACCGAAGTACCCCTTGCCGAGTACTTCGGTTTATATTGACTGTGCCGAGTACTCTTAGCTCTGTCCGCGCAGATAATTATCAAGATCATTCAGCTTGAGCGCCTCTGCCATGGTCTTGAGTACGCTGGAATCCTTGCCGTTTGAAAGCTCGAGACTGAGGATCGATCCGGAATCCAAGAACACGGTCAAATGTGCAGAATCGGACCCCTCTTCCTGCTGCAAAGTCGCAGTGCGTCCAGCGATTCTGAATGTGTCTCCGCCCTGTCCGCCGCCGCCCATCATGGCCGCCATACGACCGAAGGCTGCTAGCCCGCCAAGTCCGCCTGCACCGGCACCTCCGGCGGAAGATCCTGAAAGCGAAAGCTTCACGCGTTCTTCGCTGCCCGTCTTGGTGTACTGACGCTCAATATTGCTCATGCCGAGCGCTGAATTAGCCTCAAACTTGGATCCGGTAAATCCCGCTAAACTATCTGGAAAAAACGCCTGGACGTGAGTCACGTTGAGTTTCTCAATTTCCTTCTGTGCCCAGGTCAACTCTTCGAGTGCCTTCGTGTAGTTCTTCGCCGTTACAAAATCATTAACTCGCTTGAAAATGTCATTGATATCCTCGGCGGCTCCAACAGCTGGAAGACAGCAAAGCGAGAATACGGCGATTAACAGAAGCTTCTTCATAGTTCCTCCAAAATTTGTAGCCCTAGAGTTACTACGAAGCCGAGAAGAATTCTAGACGGATCGGTGGCTTACAGGCGCGAC
>JAYRHW010000085.1:0-25373 GCA_041907145.1 Bdellovibrionota bacterium | reverse complement strand
TGTGGCCTCTAACGGGCGCTGCCACTACCAGTTCGGATGTTTGTTGAGTTCGTACCAGGCCAGTTCGTGTGAGGGCTCATCGAGGAACCAGGCAAAGGAGTCGGTTGCGAGGTCTTTGAGTCGTCGTCTGGCGGGGTCGGAGTAACGCGAGGTGAACGCGGATAAGAACCGGCACCGGTCCGCCGGGATTTTTTGCTCACACATCCGCTCTACCAACTCGATGGCTGCGAGGGGCGTGCGCTTGCGCTCGACATACTAGGCGCTGGGACGAACTACGCCTATGTACCGGAGTCCGTGTGCTTGCATTCGCAACAAAGATCTCTGACGCTCACTGCCGGGCAGGCCAAGCTTGCGGCACTCGCTCGGCATGCGCTCAATCTCGAAGCGACGCGGCGATTTGGAAAGGGCCGCGCTGAACAGTTCGTTCCGCGTAGACCTGATCTGATCGCCAAGCTGCTGCTGCACATCCTCCTGTCGCCCATTCGAATCGCTGAGGCGCTTTTGCTGCCGGGGAATTCCCTGCGGGTTCCGGAAGCCCGTTTTCATCTTTCCGTTCCCTTCTCCCTGTGGGGAAACATCGAGGCACTCCGGGCGGTTGAACAGCAGGATCTGCTGGCGATGAAGCGGGCCGACCCGTCTGAACTTGGCATGCAAGCTCGACTTGCGCATGCTCCATCCTAGAACTCATCGCTGTCCTTGCTTTCCAGAACGATTTTCGCTCCTTAGGGCAATTTGGCTGCTTAAGCTGCGGGCCACTCTCTCCGAGTTAGATCTAGGCAGGCAAACCTGATTTTGCAAAATTCTTGATCTCGCTCGAAATAGAGGGCATCATGTAAGGATCGGAGTTTATTGTACTTTCCTTCCATATTAGGAGTTTGATTTTTTGGCTACCTTCCAGAATTCCGGTCCAGGCGACCGCGGCCCGCGTTTTAAGCGTCCTCAACAACCACCAGATGCTCACCGAATCAACGACCGAATCTTGGCTCGTGAAGTTCGTCTTATTTCTGACACCGGCGAACAGCTCGGCATCGTGCAAACTCGTGATGCATTGACGCGCGCAGAGTCCGAAGGCCTCGATCTTGTCGAAGTTTCCCCGGATGCCAAGCCTCCGGTTTGCCGTTTGATGGATTACGGGAAGTTCAAGTACAAGGAGCAAAAGAGAGAAGCAGAGGCCCGCAAGAAGCACCATGAAAGCACCTTGAAGGAGCTCCGGATACGCTACCGCACCGACACCGGGGACTTGGAGACGAAATTGAAGCAGGCACGAGAGTTCTTGGCCGAAGGCAACAAGGTCAAGTTCTCGATGCGCTTTAAGGGACGAGAAGTCATGTACTTAAACCTCGGCATCGAAAAATTCACCCTTATTGCCGAGCGCCTCGCTGACGTTGCAACGGTCGATGAGAAGTCACCGCCATACGGCAAGCAGATTCATATCGTATTTGCCCCCAGCAAAGCTAAGTAGTCTTTACGGGATTTATGGTCCACAGGGAAGCCGGCAGTCCTGCCCCAAGGCGTGGACTATCGATTGCGAATTTGGCTCAGATGCTCTTCAAGGGTGACGCCTCACCCGAGTATATTCGCTCACTCCCGGCGCAAAGTCTCTATTTGGCGGTTAAACACCTTGGACTGGCCTCCTCGGCTGACATCCTCGAGTCGGCAACACTCGAACAGTGCCGCCTGCTATTTGATTTTGATTGTTGGAATAAAGATGAGTTTAACGAGGACGCCTTTTGGGAATGGCTCTCCATAGCCGATGACGAACACGGCTTGAGGCTTTTGCAAAAATTCGTGAAATTCGTCGACCTAAAGCTTGTCGGCCTGATGATTAGCCGCTACGTCGAGACGAAGGTATTCGAGGAAAAGACGGACAACCCTCCGGCGCCCGGATTTTTCACTCCAGACCAGGGATCCACCTGGGTGCATGTTACCGTAGAGGAAGGCACGCGAAATTTTCTACTCTCCCGGCTCTTAGCCCTCCTCTTCGAGACGAGTACCGAGGTTTTCTATCAAATACTTTCGATTCCATCAGTCGCAACCCAGTCCGAGCTGCAGGAGGAGTCCTATCAGGAGCGCACCAAGCGCCTACAGGCCGAAGGGCTTCCCAGTGACGAGTATGCACATGAACTAAATTCTCCGCTAAGTGATCAGGAGCTTTCCGCGCTTCTGGCGTCCGGCCGTACTGCCCCGGGAGACCTCAAAGACCTCCCCGTCATAGAGCCTATGATCTATGACGGCATCATGATCCGACCGTTCGCTGACTTGCTGCGTGAACTCAAGAATCGCGAAGAGTTCGAGGGCGAGCTTACGCTCATTACCAACGCTGCATTCCTATGCTGGAATGTCGATATTTCCGACGAAGAAAGAGTTCGACATTGGATCGCCAAGGTCCGGGGGGCTATCAATATCGGAATTGAAGTTGCAGTTGAAAAGTCCAAGGGGAGCCCAGCGCAAGCCTGTGCGGGCATCGGGCTCAAGGCCCTCTACCGAATTGGATTAACCAGGCTTATGGCTTTGCGGAGAATAGCTCTCCGCATCGACGACGATCGGCTGCGCTCGCTTTCAAGTGAAAGCGAGCTGCTCGGTATCATCGCCGGTGCAAGAGAGGCATTTCCAGAAGCTCCGTTATTCCTCAGCGCGCAGGGAAAAATTCTCTCCGAAGGAGGCAATCTCCAACCGGGGCATCGCTCTTTCGATCACGTGGTGGAAATTGAGTCAGTCATCCAAGCGCTCAGCGGGGTTGACTGCAAAAAATAGGCTTACTTTTTCTTTTTCGCGTCCTTTCCGGTTTCCTTCGCCGCTTCCTTTGCTCCGGCACCCTCAGGGGCACTTATCTTCTCAACACAATGAGCGTCTGAGCTTATACTCTCCAAGCACCTCCCTTGCTGTGCTTTACAGTCGCTGGCTATGGATTCCTCCACAAGCTTACGTGACGAAAATGGAAGCGCCTGCAGCGTGGCGCTAAGCGATGCAAACTTTGAGGCAACGCAGCCAGCCTGATTTTGGTGATCCTTAATACACTGTTCTGAAGCTTTGGCCTTTGTCTGCTCAATGCGATCGGCCAAGGCAGCCTTAGCGGCGGCCTCATCGATTCCGGTCGCCTCAATGCCGTCGACGAACACCGCGATCTTGCTGGGGTCTTTGTCCTTTTCCCAAGAATAACTGACCGTGGATTTACATAGGAATTCAGCGTTGGCGGCCTGCGAAGCGAGCAAAAAAAGCGAGAATGGAACGAGCAGGAATTTCATAGATTTTAGCCGAGCCGAGCGAAAAAACTTTGGTAGCTGAGATTTAACGCTAGCATGTGAGCGTATCTGCAAAAAGGCTGTACCGCTATCGCGGCCCTGATTTCTAATAGTTGTAGTTACTTACCGAGCTACGCGAATTTTCTTTCGGGACCTTGAATATCCGTCCCCATCAATCGTCTCTCTAGTAGTCCGAGAACGGCGGTTGGTTAGTGGCGAGGGTGCATTACATTACGAAGGTTTATCATGCTTTATCCAGCAATTGATGATGACGCAGTAGCGCTTTTTGACTTTCCGAATCAGACAGGGACCCCAGAACGCAGGCTCCTAACGGCGATATTAGAGCGCGCCATTTTAGATTTCGTCGGTAATGATGAGCGAGAGGTGGATGATGCCCAGGAATGGATCTTCTCGGATCTCGAGAATCCTAACGCGGGTGAATTTTCATTCCCCTGGCTGTGCCGAGAGCTCGACCTCGATGTGAAGTTCATCGCTGACAAGATCAAATCGATGCCAAAGCGAGGAACACACCGAATAGCACCGTGGTACTTTTCAAAGGCAAGTTAGAAAAGATTTCCCCAAACTAAGATAGACATTGCACACCCGCCGTCATAAGCGAAAGTTTATGGCGGCGGTTTTTTTAGATAGCTTGGGACGGGGTTGTCTGGGCGTCTCAGTGCAGAAGCATCGCTGCGGCACTGCGGGCAGAGCCCGGAGTCTTTTGGGCAAGCAATTCGCCAAAGGGAAAAGAGGGCTGCGCTGGTTCCCGAGGCCCCTTATCGGATCCGCGCCGACGGGCAACTTCATGGGAAACTATCTGAGCAAAGGCCATCCTGCGTGTCGCACCACCTCGAGGCGCAAAGTGCCAAAGAACGGCGAAGGGACAGGCAAGCGCAACGGTCAGGGCAAAGGAGGCGAGTAGCGAGGCTCCAGTCGAGGCCGCGAACAAGCCCAAGCCGATCGCTCCGCACAAGCCCACGAGTGACACCGCGGTCCAGTTGAGTGGTTGGGTTTCACGAACAATTCCGAGATGCGCTTCCGTAATCTCTAAATCCAGCAAATCTTCGAGGTACGACTCCAGGACTTCAAGGGGGACGAAGGCAACTCCCTCGCGAAAATGAGAAAATGCGGAGAACGATCCGTACCCATATCGACGAGCACTCAGCTCGTAGTGCAGCAACTCCTGGCCAATGCAGGAATATTGATTCATTAAGCGATTACAACCGCCGAATGGATGCGGCGCCTGTTTATTGGATACGTCTTCGTCAGTGGCCATGGGGGAAAGTTACCAGATCGACCAGCTTTATGCGACGAAAAGTGAAATAGCTAACGCAGGGGCTAATGCCGCTTGCGATTGTTCGAGCGGACCCGAGCTGGTACTCGAGGTACGAGCAGCAACATCACGCTCAAGGATAAGAACTCAGAAATACGGGAAATGATGGAGCTCAGCTGTTTCATAGATTAAGCGTATCAGAGTAAGTTTTGCTACCCAACGAACACCGAACAGTTCTTCTAATCACTCGATGCTCGTATTTGAGATATCGGCACAAGGCCTCCGCTCATTGAGGGTTTTACAACACAATGTTTCATTAACAGTTCGAGCTGGTTAGCTCGGGTTTACGACAGAAAGCCGGTAGACCTGCCGGGGGACCTAGAGTCCAGGCTTTGTCATGGCCATTAAATCGAGCACGCGTTCGAGCTCGGCATCGGGAAGAACCTTCATTTCGCGAGCAGCCTCACGCACTGATTTGCCCTCAGCGTATGCCTTCTTGGCCACCTTGGCGGCCAAATCGTAGCCGATCTTCGGCGCCAAAGAAGTGCACGTAGCGAGGCTGTTCTCCGCGAACTCCGCGCAGCGATCCTTATTAGCCTCAATGCCCGACACGCAGGCAGTGGTAAAGTTCAGCGCCGCTGCGGCTAAGATCTCAGCCGACTCAAGGACATTATGCGCCATGACCGGAAGCATCACATTGAGTTCAAAATTTCCATGCTGCCCGCACACCGCCACGCACGCATCATTTCCCATCACATGCGCCGCCACCATCATCATAGATTCGCAAATCACCGGATTTACTTTAGCCGGCATGATGCTCGAACCAGGCTGCGTTTCGGGAAGAGTAATTTCGGCGAGGCTACAGCGCGGCCCCGAAGACAGCCAGCGCAAGTCGTTCGCTATCTTCATCAGAGAACACGCGATAACCCTCGTTTGCCCACTCAATTCTACCAGGGCATCGCGCCCGCTCTGAGCTTCGAAGTGATTCCGCGCTTCGCTAAATCGACCTCCTGTCAGAGTATTGATCTCAGCGATGGCTCGCCTTGCGAATTCCGGATGGGTATTGAGCCCGGTTCCTACCGCCGTCCCTCCCAAAGCAAGCTCGCTGAGGGAGACCAGCGAACGCTCTAATCGCTCGATGCCGTGTTCAATCTGGGATGCGTAGCCGCTGAATTCCTGCCCCAAGGTGATCGGAGTAGCGTCCTGCAAATGGGTGCGCCCAGATTTAAGAATGGACGAAAATTCTTTGGCCTTCTGCTCAAAAGCAGTCTGCAACTTCTTAAGTGCCGGCTTTAGCGCTTCTACTACGGCTTGATAGGCCGAGACATGCATCGCAGTTGGAATCACGTCATTGGAAGACTGACACATATTTACGTGATCATTAGGGTGAAGAAGCTTCTTGTCTCCGCGCGTTCCTCCCATGATTTCGATTGCTCGATTGGCGATGACTTCATTGGCATTCATATTCGTTGAGGTGCCTGAGCCGGTCTGGAAAATATCAACGACAAAGTGCTTATCGAGCTTTCCTGCGATGACTTCGTCGCAGGCCTTCGTAATTGCTGCTGCCTTGTCTGCCGCAAGCAGTCCTAAGCTCTGGTTTGCGATTGCGGCAGATTTTTTGATAATTCCGACGGCTTTAATAAAGCGCGCAGAAAAGCGCAGCGAAGATATCGGAAAGTTCAAGACCGCACGCTGAGTTGATGCGCCATACAGAGCATCATCTGGAACCTGCATCTCGCCCATCGAATCTCGCTCTATACGCATAGGAATTTCCCCTCTCTGTCCTTTAAGCGCTCGATCGAGAATAGATGGGCGCTCAGGGCGCCCACTATAACGTGAGCACCCAGGTGCGGCAAATATCTCGGCTGCTAACGGCCCGCGATAATTCGATAAAGTTCTCCCCACCACCAGCTAAGGAGCAGGGGCATGGGCCTAAAAGTACGAGGAAAATCGAGCCCCCTCTGGCATCAAGTTATCGTCGCGATCTGACGAATCTTAGTATTAGGGAAGCTTACGCCGTTCCTGCCGTTGGCGTAACACATAGAACTCTTTACGTTTTTCTACATGGACGAGCAAAAGCCAGGAAACAATCCAGGCGCTGAGGGAGCAGCCGGGGATTCGCAAGCCGAGGGCGGAAAGGTCTCAGGACGCCCGTTCTCTATTCTACTCCCTACCGACCTGCAAATTTGGTCAGAGGCGCGCCGGCTTGTAACCGACAAGAACATCCGCGTTGAGGACCTTGCCATTTGCGCGTCACAGGACCCGATCATCGTCATCGAATTGCTGAGAATCTCGAACGCCATGTTCTTTTCCGGCGGAAGATCGCCGATCACGACCGCCAAGACTGCTATCGTGCGCCTTGGCTCAGATGTCGTTCTGGACTCTCTTGAAAAGCTCAAAGATCGTCACCAGCTCGAGAACGAGGATGTCAAGCACTGGCTGGAATTGCATCGCAGCCGTTGCAAGCGCGTATCAATCGTCGCCACCATTGTAGCGGAAGCGCTCGCCCGCACCTTGACCGATGATTGTCAGGCGGCCGGACTCCTCATGTATGTCGGCGAAATGTTGGCGGTCGCGCATCTCGGCGAAACCTACGTCAAACTGGCGGAAGAGCTCTCCCGCAGCGGCATCATATACCGCCTCGCCCAAGACCATAAATTCGACGTAGAGAAGATGGGCGTCACGTACCTGCGTCGTCAAGGCATCCCCGAAGCATTGCTGTTTGTGCTCGACCGCGACGCGCGCTCACGCACTCCGGATCGCGCTATCATGAAGCCGATTTGCATGTGCGCAGGCGAAATGCTCGAAGCATTTGATGCCAATCGCTGGGAAAAGCTGGCGCCGGGCAAGTCTCTACCGCCGAAGAGCGCTATCCGCATGCTTCAAATGTCAGATACTCAATATTTAAAAATTTACGAGCGTGTTGGCGAGTTCCTCTTCTCCCTCCGAATGATCGAAGAAAAAAAGAAGCAGGAGGCGCTCCTAGGTCCAGCTGCGCCTCTTGACCAGCCGCCGCCACAGTCCGAAGAGGAGAAGGCGCTTGATTCCGATATCCGTACTCTTATCACCGAAAACGACGAGGAAGAATTTGACGAGAGTCCCGCGTCGAAAGTCCAAGAGCCTCAACCAGCGGTCAAAGCCGTTGAATCCGCGAAGCGGGAAACCGTCATTAAGACGGTCTCGCAGTCCATGGGCTCCTCTGCCGATGATCAATTTAGTCTTAAAACGGCTAAGTCAGGAGCAAAGGCGGTGCCGCGAGTCGAGCCTGCCGCCGCGCCACGCAATATCGAACCGCCGAAGCTACGCACAGCCGGAGGCAATAAGGTCGTCTCCAACATTTCTTCGATGTTCGAGCAGGCTAAGAGCAGCGAGGAGCTGCTCTCGCAGCTCCTGCAAATGCTTGTAGACGATGGCCCCTTCGAGAAGTCCGCTCTGATTGTCGTGTCGAAGGATCGTAAAAACGCCATCGTCGTGGCAGCTCGCGGTCCGAACATCGGCAACGGCCAAAAGCTCGAGCTCTCGGACCCGCTCTCACCTTTGTCACAATGCTTTTCTAAAGTTCAGTCCTTCGGCAATAAGCAAGCATCCTGCTCACCCTTCGGCAGCAAGGCGTTTGCGTTGTCGCCTATCGATGCGGATCACGATACCCCGGTTGCCCTTTATGCTGACTGTGGAAATCATGGGTCGCTCACCTTCGAAGCACGGCGAGTCTTCCGGACCGTAGTAGAGATACTCAATCAAAAGCTCCCCCTCATTCCTGGGGGCATCCCGGTCGAATTGGAAGCCAGCTAGCAGCCCTCTGCCCAGCAATATTGCCATTACTCCGGGCATCGACAATAATGCAACCTGCTTCCGTTTTTGTCTTGAAAGGACTTTTTATGCGTTTGCTACGGCCGCTTTGCTTTGCCCTCGCACTATTCTTCGTTGCCTCACCAGCGCACGCCGAATTCAAGGTTGCCACGGTCGACGTGAACCGCATTTTGAACGAGAGCAAGGAAGCCAAGGTTAAGAAGAAGGAGCTGGACGAAATCTCTTTGAAGGCCAAGTCCGAGATAGAGGCTCGGCGAAAGACCCTCAAGGCTACCGAGGAGAAGCTTAAAAGTGCCAACATCTCGGCCGAGTCCAAAGAGGCTGAGAAGTTTAGAACCGATGCTCGTGAATTTGCGCGTTTCGTCAAGGACAAGGACGAGGACATCAAGAAGCAATTCATGAAGACAAATCGAGATCTAACGATGAAGGCTCTCGATCTGGTCAAGAAATATGCCGAAGGGCACAAGATTGACCTCGTGCTCGATAAGGGCGAGAAAGGTCGCGGCCCGGTTTTATTCGGCAATGATTCAGTCGATATTACGGAATCGATTATCAAAACCTTGAATTGAGACCTCAGTCGACATGTCCGAAGAGACCAGCTCGCTTGAAATACTGATGCGGTCTGCGCTCGAAGGGAACGTTGGCCCAGTTGAAGCCTTTTTGCGCGCCTTTCTCGACGGCACACTTTACGTTCCAGAGCGGGAGCAAGCTCAAAAACTCAGTGATTCGCCGCGCTACCCCGACCCATTTCTAAATATTTTGGGCATACAAGATAAGGAACGCGTCGTCGTTCCGGTCTTCACGCGCCCGCAATTGATCTTGGACTGGTGCGGAAATGAATTACGGTACCGCACGCTGCGTTCGATCGAACTGCTAAAAATCCTGCCTGAAGAATGGTGGCTATGCATCAATCCTGCGGCCGAGTTTGAAAAGGAGCTCTCGCCCTGGGAAATAGAACAGCTGCGCTCCGGAGAGAGAGGCATTCCGGCCATCGCGGAGGAAATCGTTCAGCAGCAAACGATTGAACCGTTGGAAATCCAGCCCGTTCGAGAATCCGAATTCCCTGCGGTGGTGAGCGAGACCCGCACATTCGCAGCGAAGGAACCGGCAATACTTCGCATGTTTCTCGTGCGGCACATAGGCAAGGATGTCGATGAGCAAAAATTGCAAAAGCTCTTCCTAGGCGTGGAGCTAGCTCCCTGCCCGCAGGACCGGGCAACCAGCATCCAGGCAGAGATACAGGCCTTGGTTGACCGTTGTCAGGTTGGAAGCGATCATATTGCCGTCAACGCTTCCGGCTCCGGTACTGCCGACTTAACCTTTGGGTTCTTCGCGAATAGCTCCCCCTACTATATCGCCCCCGGAAACGCTGCTCAGTCGATGTGGCAGCGGCTACGCGCACGAATAGGGCTCTGAGCCTTAACCCAGTCGAATATAGCGTGAAATATTAGGTGGTTAGCGAAACTTAAGCCCCTGGCGTTTTTGGCCGATCTTAAGAGGTAAGAAGCTATGCAGATTATTACCCTCGACGATGCAGCATTTCCCGATCTACTGAGCGCCTTTGACGGCGCCAAGTTCGTTGGTCGTTACTGGCGCAACGGTCAGGTTCAGGTGGTACGCGTAAGCGCGCAGTTTGTCTTCGTCGTCAGTGAAGACCGTCCAGGAAAAATAGCGATTAAGCCTGCGCGCAGTCTAACTGATGCGGAAATTCTAGGAAATCAGCTGCTGTCTCGGGAAGAGCAGCGCGGCAATCGCGTGGATCGACAGTCGCTCTAGGCGCGCTTCAAAACTCTAATACCCGTCACTGACCCCAGGAGAACTTCATGCGCGTAGTCGATAAACAAACCGGTGTCGACTACGCCAACGATCTGCTTCATTCGACCCTCCAGGCCCACATCAATTGCCTTGAACTGAGTATCCAGAACGATATTCCCGGCTTCCGTCAGTACCGGACCATGTTTTCCCGTACCGGCCGGGCGAACCACAACGGAAGTAGCACCGAGCTTTTTCAATTCACGTTCGGCAACCGCCAAAGCTTCGGGAATGACCTCTACCGGAATGGGGGCAGCCCCCGCAAGATTCTGAGTGAACTTGGACTCATCAGCGGCGACGACGAAGTGTCTACAGCGCGCTGCTACTATTTTCTCCTGCAGCATAGCTCCGCCCTTCCCCTTGATCAGCCACAGGTTGGAGTCAATCGCATCTGCACCGTCAAAGCCCCAGACTGGCTCCTCCCGGCCTAGAGACGAGAGCACTTCGATGCCAACTTCCTTGCATCGCCAAGCACTTTGATAGGAAGTCGTAATGGCGCGGACTCTCAGTCCTTCCTTCTTGATTCGCTGCTGTAAAGCTTCGAGCGTCGCATCTACGGTGGAACCAGTTCCAATACCTATGAGCTCATCGGCCTTGACTCGGGAGGCGATTTCTTGCGCCAACCTCAGCTTCCCATCCATGTTCATCTCGTCTTTAATTTATTCACTGCTGATTGCAGCATCAGCTTGGAAATCCTCGTACTTATTATCATAGGAAACAAGCGGGATCCCAATGACAATAATCTGGAGCGCCACCCCGTTACGATAAAGGCCCTGTTATACCGGAGCGCCCGCAGCGCCTGGGAGACCACGGCCTCAGCCGAATCACGACCAGCTATCGGCATTCGTACTCCACTAGTGTAAGCGCCGAGAAACTCAGTTTCGGTCGGCCCCGGGCAAACGGTCAGCACCTGAACTCCGTAACTGCTTAATTCCTCCCGCAGGGCCATGCTATGATACAAATTGAACGCCTTGGTGGCCGCGTAGGTAGCCATGAAGGGTAAAGGTTGGAAGCCGGCAATCGAGGAAACGCTAATGATCGCCCCTGTTCGCCGGGCCTTCATTTGAGGGATGACGGCATGCGCAAGACGAAGTGTTGCCAGTACATTGAGACTGACCTCAGCGATTTCATCGTCGATATCCAACTCCTCGAAATAGCCAAGACTTCCCCTCCCCGCGTTATTGACGAGAATATCGATTCGATTCTCACGGATATACTTGAGTATCGCCTCCATCGAAGCTTGTTCGGTAAGGTCGGCGCAGAGCGGCACCGCCGAGCCGCGCCGCGCTTGGTTCAATCGAGCACATTCGGCCTCGATTCGATCACGCCTGCGTGCTACGAGCGTAACCGAGGCCCCTTGCGAGTGTAGCTGCCGGGCAAAAGCCAGGCCGATACCGGCAGAAGCTCCCGTCACCAATGCGTGACTGCCTGCTACAATCAAGCGAGACTCTCGGCAAATGGTCGCCGCTGGAACCAGCGTCCGATCGAAAGCATGCCACGGCTGCGTTCCCGTGACTTCGCAAGAATTAATTTTCTGCGTCGGTAGGCACGCGGCGCCAACGCAAAAACTTCCCTAAGCGCTGGGATGGAACTGTGCTCGCGCAGCGCAACGCCAGCCAAAACCAAGAGATTTCGCAACAACAATCCCTCAACAATCGACACCAAACCGACCGCCCGGGTGACGTTATTTATTTGCAGCAAGAATCTATTGCGGACGCCCAGCTTGTTGAGCTCAGGAGGTAGGCTGCTTCGCCGCTCGGGCACCACCACTCGTTTGTGGTATGCGACGGCATCTGGTTCGTAGAGACACTTCCAGCCATAGAGTGCCGCGCGCCATGCGAGATCTGCATCCTCACGATAGGCGAAGAATGCTTCGTCAAAGAGCTGCGCGCGGTGCTCTCGATTTCCAGCAAGTTGCGGATAAATGGAGGCAAGCGCAGGATCTACTTCCGTTTCCTCGAGAATCAAATCAGATACGCACTCACGCTTTAGTAGTAAGCAGGCCCCAGTGGCACCGAATACGTACTGTCGATCTCGATACTGGCCCGTGTCGACTTCACCAGAACCACGATCAAAATGCCGCAGCGAGGGGGTCATAATCATGCCGGCCGAGTCGAAGATCGCGGGATCCAGCGCCCTGAGCGCCGCATCACAGCGCATGAGTCGAGCCGATGCCATGCCCGCGGAGATATCGGCTGTTAAAGCTCGAGTCAATCGACAGAGACAGTTGCTTTCCAAACGAACATCGGGATTGAGAATGAGCAAGAACTGGCAGTCCGACTCGAGAAATGCCTTGACCCCCTGATTGTGCCCACCACAGAACCCCAAATTATCTTGGTTGGAAACAACCTGAAGCCAATCACCCCCCGTATGGCGGCCTATTTCTATTGAGCGGTCACGTGAAGCATTGTCGGTAAGCCGAACAATCAAATTATCACCCACGACATAGTCTTGCTGAGCCGCGACCGAAGCGAGACAGCCCTCAAGATAGCTTTCGCTGTTGTAGCTGACGACATGAACAAACAGCGATGGAGCAGGACTCACGAGGCCAAACCCAAGCGTTTTCGCAAGGCACGGTGCTCGGTCCAGATGGTCTCGGGAAGCTTCGGACCGATTTTATTGAAGAAGGTCTCCTGGGATTCAATTTCTTCTTGCCAATCCTCGGTATGGACGCTGAGTAGTTCCGCAACATCATCATCGGAAATATTCAGACCTACCAGATTCAGATCCGTACTGCGTGGCTGGAAACCCAGCGCGGTTTCGGCTGCGCCCGCCTTCCCACTGACACGCCCAAGAATCCATTCGAGGACTCGCAGATTATCGCCAAATCCCGGCCAGAGAAACTTACCGTTCTGATCTGTTCGAAACCAATTCACATGGAAGACTTTCGGCAGTTTGGAGCCCGGGCGATTTTCCATGCTCAACCAGTGCGCGAAATAATCACCCGCGTGGTAGCCGATGAACGGCAGCATGGCCATAGGATCTCGACGCAGCTCGCCTACCTTGCCCGTTGCCGCCGCCGTCGTCTCCGAAGCCATGGTCGCACCGACGAAGGTTCCATGCTTCCAATTACGAGCCTCATACACAAGCGGAGCAGTTCTCGCGCGCCGCCCCCCGAAAATGATGGCAGAGATCGGAACACCCTGCGGAGACTCCCATTGAGGATCTATGCAAGGACATTGCTTGGCCGGAGCAGTAAAGCGGGAGTTCGGGTGGGCAGCCTTGGTTTTGAGCGCTGGCGTCCAATCTCGCTTCATCCAATCCCGAAGATGTGGAGGCGGATCGCTGAGGCCCTCCCACCATGGTACTAACGCATCCAGATCCAGTGCAGTGTTGGTAAAGATAGTATTGGACTGTATGGTCGCAATCGCATTCGGATTTGTCTTATTCGAAGTGCCTGGGGCAACGCCGAAAAAGCCGGCCTCGGGATTGATGGCGTACAGTCTGCCGTCCGGTCCGAAATTCAGCCACGCGATATCATCGCCTACCGTTTCCGCCTTCCAGCCCGCCTCGCGGTAGGCGGCAGGGGGAATGAGCATAGCTAAATTCGTCTTTCCACATGCCGAGGGGAACGCAGCGCAGACATAATGTTTCTCTCCTTTGGGGTTGGTAATTCCCAAGATGAGCATATGCTCGGCCATCCAACCCTCGCGTTTACCCAAGGTCGAGGCTATGCGAAGTGCGAAACATTTCTTACCCTGAAGTGCATTACCGCCGTAGTTGGAATTAAAACTCACTATGATGTTGTGTTCCGGAAAGTGGCAAATGTAGCGGTGTTCGGGATCCAAATCCCCGATCGAATGGATTCCGCGGACGAACTCATTACTATCAGCGCCAAGATTCCTCAGCGCCACATCACCGATGCGCGCCATAATCCGCATATTTGCAACCACGTATGCCGAATCAGTGAGCTCAAAGCCGACGCGGGAATATGGGGATCCGTCAGGGCCCATCAAGTAGGGAACGACGTACATCGTTCGCCCGACCATGCAGCTGTCCATCAGCGCATTGAGAGTCTTAAACATCTCTCGAGGTTCAGCCCAGTTGTTCGTAGGGCCCGCATCCTCCTTGGAACGCGTACAAATGAAGGTGCGATCCTCGACGCGCGCAACGTCGCTAGGATCGGATACCGCCCAAAAACTATTCGGATAGCGTTGTGGATTAAGTGGAGTGAAGGTCCCGTCGGAGACGAGCTGATCGCATAAAGATCGATTCTCCTCGTCCGAGCCGCTAATCCAAACGATCTTGTCCGGCTTTAGCCGCGCGGCAGTTTCAGCGACCCATTTTTGGACCAAGGGATTCTTGCATTCCATTGCTTCTCCTAGCTCCGAGGCAGCCTTGAGGGAAAATCACTCCGCTGCCGCGCTGAGCGGCTAATCCATTGAAATTACTAACTTTTATCGATTAGCTGGTGCCTGTACTATAACCCAGCATGGGAGATTTGCAAATAAATCCGGCTGGTTTTACCCACAAAACAATGGTGCGCATTTCTGCTTAAGTTTTCCTTCGGGCTGTCGATTACATGTAGTGAGCGCAGATGGATTATGTGCGCTCGATGATGCAAAGGAATGCGTCGCCAAGCCCAGGCTCTTCGCCCCGCCTACTTGGTTGACACTGTTAAGCTCCAAGGAATGGAGGAAGTATGGATGCAGTAACAATACACAAGGATCGTATCTCGCCGCTTGCGCAAGTACAGATCTTCTCTCGACAGCAAAACCCGCAGAAAAAGAGCACGAACGAAACGGCATCGGCTCATTCGGAGTTTCCCGATCCCCGACTGTTCGACTACGACCAAAACGGCCGTGTTGATGCCAACGACGTCATTCAGGAGCGCTCGGAACGCGAAGGATTGAAGATCGCTTCGACTGAGCAGAGTAAAGACGGGCAAAAGAGTCAGGTATCTGTAATCGCCTAGCGCGGTATCTCTACGCCCCTACTGACCAGCATTCTCGAGTAGATGCTTCAGAATGAGAGGGTTTGCCGCCTTAAGTTTGCGGCCATTCATCCAGACGGACGGAGTTCCCTGCACTCCCAATCTAGTTCCTTCCTGAATATCCTGCCGAATCTTTTCAAGTTGCCGCCCGGAATAAATACAATCCTTGAATGCCTCGGTATCAAGATTAAGATCGGCAGCGGTTTGATACACCGCCTTCATAACGACTTCCGGCCCCTTTGCATCATCAACTTCGGGTAACACGAATACTCTGTCATTCATTTCCCAGAATTGCCCCTGCTCGCCAGCGCAGCGAACTGCGTTTGCTAAAAAGCACGCGTTGATATGCATCGGAAACGGCAGCGTGGGATTGCAAGCCTGATCGAGCGGATAATTTTTATGCACGAAGTGAATGCGCTTGCCGTAATTCTTGAGAATTTCCTCCAAAGCTCCGTGAAAAGCACGACACGCAGGGCATTCATAATCGGAGAATTCGACGATTCGCAGTGGGGCAAAGGTCTCACCCTTAGAATAATCGCGCATCGGACCATCATTTTGTATTGCAATATCAGTCGGTGCCTGCGCCTTCCAATCCTGCAAGGCCAATTCTAGCACCTCTTTGATTTGCTGCTGCTGAGGAGAACGAGCAGCGATAATCGGAGCAAGCACAGAAGGCAAATAGAATACAGCAGCAATCAGGAGCAGCAGAGAGGCCGTCAACAGAGTTCGCGAGGCGCCCCCTGAGAAGGCGGCCTTAGGCAGTGAAAGCAGCTCCCGTACACCCTGACGCAGGCGCAGCGAAAATGTGCGCTGTCGATTCGAGACCCAGGCCAGCAGCAGCAAGGTGAAATTCGTCACGTGCATCCCCACACAGAGGATGCAAAGCGCGCCGACTATGAATTCGGAGACTATAAAGAGGTAAACGGAGAAAACACTCGCGATGAATGCCAGCGCCAAGAGCGCATCGAAGAATTCGGAATATCTTATAAGCTTGTCCTTATGGGCTACGCTCGCGGCTATTGCCAGCACGAGATAAAACGCTAGGCCGTACCCATCCAGGGGCAGGCCGAACAGTTTGGAAAATCGGCTTTGCGCGACGGCGTCGCAGTTCACATGGGCAGAAATGTTGCAAAAGGATGGTCCCAGGTTAAGGCCATACATCAAGGCCGTATGGTTCCAAAGCGAGGTCAGGGCGAATCCGGCGCCCACCAGGCAAACAAGAGGTACGATAAACCAGGGACTGAGTCGTCTTTCCATTGGGCGCTAGTCAGTTACGAGGAGGTGGCCTGCGCCACGGAGCAAGCGCGATTCTATATAAAGTTTCAGCCCCCCGAAAGAATGTGTATCAGCATTTGGCACGATTGAGAGTCCGTCTCGACAGATTGCATTATGACTTATGAGAATCTACAGTAGTTTCAAATGCTTTGGCGAGTAACTCGATGCGGCTTTTCCCCAGAATAGGGTCCATAAGTAAGTCTTCTCTGCTCTTACTTGCTATCGCATTAGTCGCTGCCGGCTTGCGGCTCTACTCGATTTCTCACGGCGTCACTTTTCATCCTGATGAAAGGCACATCGTGATGGTGACGGAGCGTCTCTCTCTTCAAGATCCGAATCCGCACTCGTTCGCCTACGGCAGTTTCCCCTTTTACTTTTCCTGGGCTGTATCCGAAGCGCTGGGTCTCATCTGGCCCTCTTTGGCGCACTACGATGGGCTCTTCCTCGTTGGGCGCTGCCTTGCGGCGCTATTCGGGGTATTAGGAGTTCTCCTAACGTACACTCTCGCCCAGGTGGTCTTTAATCGGCGCGCTGTTTCAATTCTCGCTGCTTCCTTCACTGCCTTGAACGTCTTTCATTTGCAGCTCTCGCGATTTTTCGCTGTGGATATTTTCCTGACCACCTGGTGCCTCATCGCGCTCCTTGCTGCCGCGAAGCTCGCCACGAGTGGGGGCTGGAAAAACTATGCTCTGGCTGGAATAAGCTTTGGATTTGCGCTTGCAACAAAGATTTCGGCATTGGCCTTGCTTGCTCCGCTATCGATCGCGGTTCTTGCACAGGCCCGGCGTGATTCTAAGTTTCTCGCGCCCAAGCAAATCGCTATGGGGCTCGGGGCTCTGCTACTTGGATTGCTGGTCTGCTTCCTCGTGCAGCCCTACTCGATCCTCGATTTCGAGGCTTTCAAACACGACACGATTGAGCAGACGAACATGGTACGGGGTTTGTGGAGGCCCCCCTATACCATTCAATACGAGGGCACACTTCCCTATCTCTATCCCTTGGTCCAAATGTGGTCATACACCATGGGACCGCCGTTGGCGCTGGCAGTATTCGCCGGGGTACTATTCCTCGCGCTGCGGCAAGTCAAGTTCACGCGATATGGCGAGCTTGTCGTGCTGGCTTGGGTCATTCCTGATTTCCTGGCATTCGCCGGTTTGAACGTCAAATTTCCACGTTACTTTCTTCCCCTCTACCCAGCTCTCTTCGTGAGTGCGGCGTTTGTACTGGCAGAAGTTGCGCGCTGGCTTGGGAATACTCGCTTGCGAAAATTGAGAAACTTACCGGCTATTATTGTGCTGGGCTGGACGGCATTTTATGCCGTGGCTTGGGAGCGCATCTATTCCGTCGATCATGGCTATCAACTCGCCACCCGTTGGATATTCCAGAACATCCCTGAAGGTTCCGGAATTCTCGGAGTTGACTGGGACGATAAAGTCCCTCTGTTCCTTCCTGGTCTTGATCCGCGGCATTATTTTTACGAGGGCCGCCCGTGGGAGCTTCCGCTCTACGGCAAAGATTCAACAGAGAAACTCGACGAACTAGTTGCCAAGCTGACACGCGCAAACTACATCGCATTCCCTACTGCACGAACGTACGGATCTATCCCGCGAATCCCCCAGGAATACCCTTTGACGACCAATTTTCTGCGCATGCTCTTCGCAGGTAAACTCGGCTACTCGCTGGAACAGACGATTAAGGTTCGCCCGCAATTTGCGGGAATTGTTTTCGATGATGACCTCGCGGATGAAAGTCTGTCGGTCTATGACCATCCCAAGGTTTCCATATTCAAAAAGGTTGAGTCTCTCGCCCCGTCTGAACTACGCAGAAGAATTCTCGAACCATTCGAATTCACTCCGCTTCCCACTATGGAACAGATGATGCGGATGAATGCCGGCTCAGCTGATCTTCCCGTCTCGTCAGTACAAAACTCCCTGAGCACACTCGTCCTCTGGCTTCTGGTCATTGAATTTTTAGGCATCGTGGCCTTCCCGCTGTTGACCTGCGCACTGCCAAGGGCTCCCGATTTTGGCTTCGGTATGGCGAAACAGTTTGGACTGCTTATGCTTGGGGCCATTCTTTGGATTTTCACAAGCTTAGGACTGCTGCGCACCTCAACCACAACGGCGTGGGTCACATTGGCCGTCGTCGCAGCTTTCGCAGCGGGAACGGCCTGGAGGCTGCGATTGTCGACGCGCGTTCATCACAGACGCCGGGAAATCCTCACAGCCGAGATCCTGTTCTTAGCTGGCTATCTGGGCTTTTGTCTTCTGCGCGCCTTTCAACCCGAGATCAACTGGGGGGAGAAGCCGATGGACTTCTCCTTCCTCAACTACTTCATTCGTCTCGAAACCTTGCCGCCCCAAGACCCCTGGGCCGCAGGGCACTTCATGCACTACTACTACTTCGGCACCTATTTATTTGCCCTCCTGCACAAACTCGGAGGATTCGATTCCGCTGTAGGCTACAATCTTTCTATCGCAACGATTGCCGGATTCGCGCTTTCGACCGGGTATTCGCTTTGTTTGATGCTCACGCGGCGATGGCTGCCTGCGGTCCTTGGAGCTGCTGGTGTAGTGCTGCTGAGCAACCTCGAAGTAGTTCGCCTTATTTTTTGGGGTGACAAGCGCAGCTTCGATCTCTTCTGGGCCAGCACTAGGCTGTTCAAGGAGCCCGGGATAACGGAATATCCTCTATGGGCTCTGCTTTTCGCTGATTTGCATGCTCATCTGATAGCGTTTCCGATTGCTCTGCTACTGCTCGCCCTTTCGCTGAGATTTCTCCATCACGAGCGATCGGCCCTGGACACCTCCATCGTTTTGCACCGCCTCTTTTGCGGCATGGCACTGGGTACGCTCTATATCACGAATACCTGGGATTTCATTTCTTACGGATTCACCCTGGGCTGTATCATTTTCCTCGCTTGCGCGCTGAACCTTAGTGGCCGACGTCAGACCGCGTTCCAACGATGTAGCGTGGTGGTTGGAGATCTGCTTCGGGATCTGCCGTTATTGGCGCTTGGTGCCTTGCCATTCGTGCTTCTATTCAACAGAGCCTCAGGCTCGCAGACTAGTCCTGGATTCGGCTTCAATCAGTACTTTGAATTCGACACGGCCTGGCAGGTGCTTAGGCATTTAGGGCAATGGATCGCCCTCATCGTCATCGGCATCCCTGCATTAATGCTCAACAATCCCTCCAAGAGGCATCTGCGCGTCGGCCGGCGTACCGGTTGCGCGATATTTTGGGGAAGCATTCCGCTCCTCGTTGGATTATCTACCGCCGTCCTGCGAGCGCCTCACCTTGCATACACAGAGGAGCATCCCATCTTGCTAGGCCTAGACAGTGTTATCACACTCTTGCGGTCCTACGTTCCGCTTCCCCAACTGCCCGCTCCCGGCTTGGAGCAACTCCCATGGGACATTCTCGCTCTTTGCTCAGCACTTTGTTCATTGGCTGGGTTTATGGTCAGCGGGAACCGGATTTCGCGGCAAATACGAGTAGCCTGCGTATTTACGATAGCGGCTTCATGCATCATCGCCGGAGCAGAAATTCTGTTCTTGATCGATCACATGAACACCATATTCAAATTTTATAATGCCGTGTGGGTCCTGCTCGCGCTCGCGGCGATGCTTATTTTCCCCCGCGCAGTGCCCCTTCTGTGGACGCGCCTCCCCAGAGTTTGGGCTTGGACAGTGGGGCGTCCCGTTTGTCTGCTCTTGACCGCAATACTGGCCATTGCCTGTGCCGGCAGCCTGTTCAATTTTTACTCGATGACGACTTTCCAGCGTGTCATGGGCCCCCGACCCGTTCTCGACGGTATGGCATATCTTTTCTGGGCCGATGCTCAAGAGGCCGCCGCCTTACAGTGGCTGCGCAAGAACATACCCGGGGTTCCCACCATCCTCGAGGCGCAGGGCCCCTCGTATGGACAGTTCACCAGAGTCTCAATGAATACTGGCCTACCCACCGTTCTGGGCTGGGAGTGGCATGTTCGGCAGCGCGGGCTTCCCGAACAGGCGGCCCGTGAACGCGAAGATGTTATCAAAGCGATCTATTCCGCTCCGGATCCAGAGACCGCCATAGACTATTGCAAGCTCTTAGGCGTCGACTTGGTCATTGTCGGATCACTGGAACGTCAGTTGTACGCAAATGGCACCTATAATCGTCTGGGGCTGAAGAAATGGGATGAGCACCATGATGTCTTCCGGCCCCTATTCCGCTCCGGTAGTACTGTTATTTACAAGCTGCCCTTCTCGAAGCTACCGTAGGTCTGATGGAAATAGTTATTGGTATAGGTCTGCTCGGACTTCTGGCAGCTGCGCTCGGTCTTCCGGCATTTGAGGCTACGATTGGACTGTTGTTGCTCACGCCGATTGCAGCATTCCCTATCGGCATGTGGCTTGGTCCGGGGGTCCTGCCCTATGCGTTCGCGTTCGCATCGTTGGTGGTGCTCACGTTTCTCGTAAAGGGCAAGACGAGCCCAACACTGCAGTTTGGTAGCTTCTTCACCTCCTTCTCGCCGCTACTGCTTTTTTTAGCCTGCTTTTCATTCTTCTCCTACCTCTGTCATTTGTGGCCGGACTTCTACCAGATGGGAGAACGCCTCAGAGATTATGCGCTACTGGCCGGGGTTATTCACTCTCCCATAGATGCTCAGGAACCGTGGCTCGCCGGGGCTCCGCTAAACTATTACCTCTATTGGTATCGCTTTGGGCATTTTCTCCACACCGTTTTCAAGCTGCCCGTGTGGGAGGTCTATCATCAGCTGCAGTCCTTCACCTTTGCCTTACTTGCAACCAGTGTCTTCATGTTGCTTCGATCGGTGGCCCGCCTGCCTGTCTGGGCGGCAATGGGCGGCGCACTCGCGCTCACCATCGGTTCCAATTATGAAGGTGTGCAGCACTTTATCACCGCCAATGACTATTGGTGGGGCCCTTCCCGAGTCATTCCCGGGGCCATCAATGAGTTTCCGGCCTGGTCGTTTCTCCTCGGCGATGTGCATCCTCACTACCTAAATCTTGGCTTACCGCCGTTCCTGCTCCTCGTCTTCTTGCGCTCCATGCAAAGCAAAAGGAGCTGGGCAGAGAGGCTGAGTATCGCTGGCGTCATTTTGTTCGTCGGAACACTCTGGATCTATAACTCGAATGCCTGGGAAGTGCCGGTTTGGGTGGGTCTCAGTGCGCTGATATTTACCTTAGTCTTGGCCTCGACCAACCCGAAGACGTTGATCGCTGATTTTAAACAACATGTAAGGTTTTCGAACTTTTTATCCTTGCCCTGCCTAGCCATAGCCGGTTTGGGTATCTATCTCTGCGTCAGCTTGGGGCTGTCCTGTCTGAATATTGTTCCTGCGGAGATGCCGCTCAAGTTAGTAAGTGCGCCGATTCCGATGACGACGGCCAAGGACCTCCTCCGACATTGGGGAATTCCGCTCACAGCGCTCTATGTCTTCTCGTTGGTGCGACTCGGCAAAGCAGAGTGGTATTCCTGCGGCATTTTTGCCGCCGCTGCGGTGCTCTTTGCCGGAAATGCTCTTGCACTGCTGGTGGTTATCTTCTGCCTAAATCTTTATCGTTTCATTTCCCTCGATCTCAAGGGGGAGCCGACTCCCACGATTGCTCGGCTGGCATTCGAAGCATTCGGTATGGTCGCTCTCCTGCTCATCATCTTTCCGGAGATTTGCTTCTTCGATGACTCCTACGGCGGCGAAAACGAACGCATGAATACTATATTCAAGGCCTATAGCGCGGCCTGGTTCATGCTCCACGCGTTCGTCTTCTACTTGGCATCCACTATTCGTTGGAAATCGGCGCGATTGAGTTTTTACTCTCCCTGGACGGCGCTCATCTTAGTAATTGGAATTCTCTGGACTGGATTTTTCTTCAGAGTAATAAAATTGCGCAAGGATGCAGACTGGACTGTACTGCCATACGCACAAGGATTGAGCGCAATCGACAAGCGGTTTCCTGGTTCTGCTACTGCAATTCAAATCTTGGCGAACAGTTGGCCCGGGGTCGTGCTGGAAGCGCAGGGTCCCGCATACGACTTTACATCACATGTAGCCACCCTCTCTGGTCAGCAGTCTTATCTGGGATGGGCCAATCATGTAAACCTGCTGCTTCGCATGTACGATGAGGTGAATCGCCGCACTCAAATGACGGATCAAATTTATAAGGAGCCGGATTGTGCCAAGAAGCTCAACCTCACGACGCAAGAAAAGATCAAATATGTGGTCGTAGGGCCTCTTGAGAAGCGGGCGTATCCAGGAATCTCGAATGAGAGCTTCTCCTGCTTCAAGCCCGTGACAACCGTGAAGGACTACGCCATTTTCTCCAATTAGCGGTACCTTCAAATAGTCTTTTCATTTCGAATAACTTTCTGAAACCGGCGCTAGTGGTGGCGAGTGGGGTCTATGGACTTTGTCGAATAGTTACACGACAGGAAAAGGTGCTGCTGTCTCCAGACACACCCGAGCTAGACTGACCAATGACCTGGAAAGGCAGCTTGAGATCCGCCGCCAGGGCCCCCTGGCACTCCGCGCCCAGTGAGCGCTGATCCACGGCGCCAATGGTTGACCGATCGGCTGCATCTGATAATGCTGCCATGGCGATACATACTCGGGCGCGGTTATCCAACGGCTTCATAACTTCAAGGCCCAGCAGGGCGTAGCGTCCGTCTGCTATTTGCCCTAGGAGCAGATAGGGATTTTGACAGCTCGATACGACAAGGGAACTACCTGCGCCATGTCTGCAGGCCTGCAACGCAGCGCTGCCCTCGAAACGAAAAAGGGGAGCTTCCGATCCGAATCCGGCGCAAGCATAGTCGGCCCGGTATCCAGACTGCGCCTGAGCCTCGGTGCCCGCCACCAGGGTCCCCAGGCTGACAATTACTGTAAAAATTGCTCTGCCGGCGAGCGAGGCCCAAGATAAAGTCGCTCTACTACGCATAGTTCATCCAAGTAATCAAAAATACTGGGATCGACACGATGCAACCAACATGCCGAAAGGTCGCATAGTTCTATTGGTAACAGTGCCCCGTTGTCGTCTTCCAAGCCACGTTGAGCGCCTAATCGCACATAACAAGACTAAGACCTACAGGTACGAAAATGTATGAGACTTCTGTCTCGGGCCAATATCTTCGCAGCCATTCTTCTGCTTCTTAGTTTGAGCGCTTGTGTAAAGGCGAGCAACGAAGGGACGCAGGACGAAGGCCTGCAGCCGTCAGAAGACCCTGCCGAACCCTCCGTGAGTCTGCGCTCGAATTGCGGGATCTTTAAGGATGGTGCCGTACATGCAACCCTCGATGTCTCCCAGGCCGAACCTGTTACTTTACAAGTTCTAAACTCCGATCTCGTCATAGTAACCAGAACGTCCGGCCAATTCGCCGGTACCCAGCAGCTCGTACAGCTGCAAGGAATTACCGCAGAAGGCGCGTCTCAGTACAAGCGTGATAGAGGCATTCAATTCATTCAAAGCACTGCCGGCTATAATGGCTTCCTGGTTGTGGGCGGCAACGCAGAATGCTCCGTGACGGTAGACAGCGGAGGCACTGGTGTCATTGGCCAGATCTTTGGACCGCAAGGCGAGAACATCAACGAGTCCCTCATCGCCATGGGCGCAGCAAATGTCCGCGGAGAGGATGGTTGCGGCGGCGCAGAACTCGAAGCTTGCTATCGAACAATTGCCGTTCCAGAGGAATTCTCGCAGCTCGTTTTGAAACATTTTTTATGGAAGCCTTCTTCAGCAAACGATGGAAACCTAGTAATTGGAGTGGACCAGTTTGTTACGGTTAAAGTCTCAGGGGCCAAGAGTGAAACTCAGAAAGCCGAGCGATATGCTGGAGCCCCGTACGTCAGCTTCGTGCGCTTTCGCTACCCCGGTTGTGAATACGGCGGTAATATTAAGATCGAATTCTTTGATGAGCTCGGACTGCGCCTAAAGACAGGATCGGGCGCTGAATCTGTTACCGTTGCTTCAGGCTGCAGTCGTGACGAGCAGTCCTTCTAAAAAGTAGTTCAACACTTCAGGGCACTACCCAAGAATCCAAAGGGGAGCTGCAGCGCCACGCTCAGGAATCGTCAGTAAGATTTCTTCATGCACGGCGGTACTCACCTGGCGTCGGGGATATTTGCACTGAGACGAAGAAAGGAGAGAAAGCTCGAATGAATCACAAAAACATTCAATGGGTCATGTGGGGAAGAGGAGAAGAGAAAAACCCTCTCCGGCAGCGCGAGGCCACTGCCGGAGAGGGGATCGAGGGCGGTTCGAATCAGTATCCGAACCGCGAGCGGAGGAGGTCACAGAAACTCGTCACGGCACTCTCGGTGTGAGGGTTGCTCTTCTTGCCGAGGTGCAGCTTGGTCGTGCCGGGGTTCTCGATCTGTCCATCGACGCCGAGATACCCGTACGACACATCGACCACCAGTTCGCCGTTGCTGACCCTGCTGATCATGTCCGCCGCGATCTGACTGCCCGGACTGCCACACTGCGCCCGACGATGCTGCCCGACGTGCTCCACACAGAACCCGACCGTCCCGCGGATCTGGCCGAGGAACTTGCCGAACTTCTCCGGGGTAACACGCGAAGTCGGGGCGGTCTGAGCGACGTCAACCATGGGGGCATCGCCGGTACCGACACGACTGAGATGGGAGTAACGATTCATATCAGGTCCTTCTGACAGGGGACGTAGAAACTACGTCCTTGGCCTCTTGGTCGCTTACATGAGGTGCGACCGAAAACCTCCACGAAAACAGAGACTCAAACGAGCTTCCGTTCGGCTCTACTGCCGACCCGAACGAAAGCTCAAAGTTCTGATTCTACTCGAGAAAGTTGTAAAAGATGCCGTTTGGACCTTAGAAAACTTTAACAGAACCTAAATACTCAAGCAATTATGATCCTAGGTCACAGCTTTAGGAACGGCAGCGCTGTATTGCATCCGTCGATAACCCGCTGCGGATACGCAATATGCGTCACGTCCTGCGACTGACTGCCTATGCGATTAGTGAATGAAAAGCTGTTGTTGCCTGGGATGG
>JAYRHW010000084.1:0-24691 GCA_041907145.1 Bdellovibrionota bacterium | reverse complement strand
GCCGAGTTCGACTCCCAGTTGGAGACCACCTTCATGTACTGGACTCCCGCCGATGCGGTGAAGACCGTCACCGGCAAGGAGATCCAGACTGTCAATGACCAAGTCGTGACCTTCCTCGGCAGCCATAAACTGCTCGGGGACGACATCAAGTCCGACAAGGACATCGGCATCACGTATCCGGACGGCACGGTCCGCGGCAACAAGGACCGCGTGCGTCTGCGCTACGTGACCACCTTCATGGACCAGGTCGCCAAGGATCAGGCCAGCGCCACTCCGGCGCCGACTGCTCCCGCGGCTACTCCCGAGAAGAAGTAACACTCTTCATCCGCGAAAGCGGAAGAGTGTGACAAATCGGTGCGGCTGCTCCACCGGGGCAGCCGCACCTTTATTGGCTTGCAGCGCTTGTCGCACTGCAAGACGCGAACTTCGGTTCATCTCGCAACATCCGTACCTACGCTGAGTAGGATACGAGAGGAGCAATACCATGCGTCGTTTCAGTGACTTCTTTAGAACGGATGCTCAGCTGGGTTGGAAAACCCGGCTCATCCTCGGTAGTCTGCTCTTCATCTTGTTCTTCGCGGCGTATGGCTGGATGAGCCACCAGGCTCATGTGGACAACCCCGACAACAAGACCATGCCCTCGCTGACTCAAATCATCGCGGGCACGAAGCAGGTCGCCATCGAGAAGAACCGCAAAGAGGAGATTCAGCTCTGGGTCGATACCCTGGCCAGCGCCAAGCGCGTTGGTGGGGCGCTCGTGCTGATCATGCTCTCGGTTCCGCTCGGTCTGCTCATGGGATGCTTCCCGTGGGTGGATGCCATCTTCTCCAAGTTCTTGATCGTCTTCCGGTTCTTCCCCGCCATCGCGCTGATGCCCCTGTTGTTCAGCATCTTTGTTGGACATCCGGAGCTCACACGCATGGCGCTGATCGTGCTCGGACTGTTCCCTATCTTGGCCCTGGATGCTCGCTTGCGAGCACTCGAGGTCTCGCGGGAGGAGTTCGAAGTCACGCAGTCGCTGGGGGCTACCGAACTGGAAATCGCTTACCCAATGGTGCTGACGCAGATCTGGCCCAACGTGCTCGACACGTTGCGGCTGAACCTGCATGTCATCTTCACCCTCTTGATGGTGAGCGAGAGAATGGCGGCTAGTGCCGGCTTGGGATACCGCATCCTGGTGTCCGACCGTCAGGTCAACAACGCCATCATCATCCCGTACGTTCTCATGATCGCGATTCTGATGTTCGCTGCTGATTCGGCCATCACGGCCTGGATCAAGTGGCGTTACAAGTGGCTGAACAAGGCCTAAGTTCCGAAGGAAAGGCAAACACCCCATGAATAGAATGCAATCGAAAGTTCCCGCAATCGAGTTCCGTGGTGTGCGCATGGCCTTCGGAGAGAAGGTCGTGCTGCACAACATCGACTTGACCGTCAGTCCAGGCGAGATCGTGGCGCTCGTGGGCCCTTCCGGGTGTGGCAAAACCACGCTTATGAAGTTGGCCTACGGCTCCAACCGTCCCACGGAGGGCGAGGTGCTGGTGAACGGAGAACCCGTGCGCCACATCAACCGCGGCTGTGGGATGGTGTACCAGAGTTACCGGCTTTTCCGGAACCTCACGGTACTCGAGAACATCGCCATCGGCCGCATCCTGGGAGATACCAACCTTCCGCAACGCATCCTGAGCTACTTCCACCTGTCACCGCACTTCAAGCGAGTGCGGCGGGCGGCCGAGGAAGAAGCCAGGGAGTGGATCAAGGAGGTTGGTCTCAAACCCGGCGATGCCGACAAGTACCCGCATGAACTGAGCGGCGGGATGAGGCAACGCGTCGCTATCGCGCGCGCGATGCTGATCAACCCGCTGGTCGTCATGATGGACGAGGTCTTCAGTGCTCTGGACCCGATTATCCGCAAGGACGTCGGCCAGATGATCCTGAACGTGCAGAAGAATCACGGCACTACCGTGATGCTCGTCTCGCACATGATCGAAGAGGCCGTGCTGCTGGGAACGCGAGTGATCGCGCTCTCGCAGTACTGGACCTACAACGATGGACGCCCGTCCGACGGAGCCATGATCGTTTACGACCGCGCCATCCCTGATGCGCGCGAGCGTCCTGCCGACTGGCGCTTCAGCACTGAGTTTACAGGGCACGTGCAAAGCATCGACCGTGATGCCATGCAGCCGAGCTACTGTCAGCCAGTGAAGGAGTTCAACCTCACGCACCCAGACAGCCACCCTGCCCGGGTGCGCTAAGGAGATTCGACCGTGACTACTGACGCAGCAGCAAGCCCTCCGGTTCGACCGTGGGGCATCGACAAGGCCTACAAAGACCGAGGCAAATCGGTGATCGTCCTCACGGGCGATACCCGCAGCGTCTATTGGTCCTCGCAGGCCGGCAAGTACTTGCCGATCGAACAGACGCTCTTTCAGGCGCTCTCGCCCAACTTCATTGTCATGGGGATGGATGCCGGCAAAGGCATCCGCTTCTACGACGACAGACAGTTGGACGAGCTGCAGGAGACAACCGCCTTGGCGGACGTGCAAGCAGAAGTGCTGTACACCGACAAGATCGGGGAGCTCCGCAAGGCCATCAGCCAAGAACAGTTCAGAACCCTGCCCTCGCTCGTGCTCCTTCAGCAAATCTCTGAGGGGGTCGGACGAGTGCGCAGGACGAAGGGCAACGAGACGCGCAAGCGTCTCTGTGTGATCGTCCGGTACGCTGACTTCATGTTCCCGCAAGGGGCAGGCAGTCAGTTGCCGGAAGCGGACAGGCGGGTGCTCATCCAGTTCTTGAACTGGGTGGCCAACCCACTGTTCCAGAAGGACGGCAACATGGTGATCCTGCTCGCCGATACCAAGGCAAGCATCAACAAGGAGATCCTGGCTGTCCCGACCACCGCGGCGATCGAACTCGATCTGCCCAACGACTTGGAACGGCGCCACTACCTAGAAACCCGCTTGAAGGACCGACCCTTCGCGACTGATCTCAGTCTCGAGGTAATCGTGAACGACACGGCGGGTGTCAACCTTGTCGCCATCGAAGACATCCTCGAAGGTGTCCCGAAGGACGGCAAGTTGGAACGCGCAGCAATCCAGGAGTCCGTCAACGCCGCGCTCTCGGCTCAGCTCGATGGCTCGATTCGCATCCTGAAGCCCCTTCACGGAGCCAAGGATGTCTCGGGTCAGGTGCTGGCAAAGCAGGCGCTGCAAGACGTACTGAACTGGTCACTCGATCCGAGCAAGGCAGTTCCCGGATGCATCGTCAGCGGCCCGAACGGCGGAGGCAAAACCTTCATCGTCGAAGCCGTCGTCGGTGACTCGGATCTGACCTTCATCGAACTGACGGGGCTTCGCAGCATGTGGTACGGTGAAACCGACCGCATGATGGAGAAACTTCGCAGCGTGCTCAGGCGCTTCAAGCGTGTCGTCGTCTTCATGGACGAGGCACATACGGCGCTCTCGAGCGTACACAAGAACGATACTCACGAGACCGACAAGCGCCTCAGCGGAACGTTCATCAAGATGATGGGCGACCCCGCGTACTTGGGCGTGTTGGTGTGGGTGCTCGGCTCGTCCAGGCCCGATGAACTCGACCCGGACGTGCTGCGGCGCATGCCAGTCCAGATCCCAATCTTCGATCCGGAAGGAGAGGAGAGAAAGACCTGGATCATCGACTTCTTCGGCCGCAAGGGTCTCACAATCGCTGACAGTGAAATGTCAGGGTTCATGGAGATCACGGCCAAGTACTCGGCGGGCGACTTCAACAACCTGCGCAAGCAGTGTGTGAACAGAGGTCTTGACCCGGTGGCAGCATGCGCAGTGTGGAGAGCCAAGGATCTGAGTTGGCCGCGGCGACTGCAAACGCTGATCGCCGCCGACCACTGCACCGTTCCCGAGTTGCTGCCTCAGTGGCTCAGGGATCGTGACGCAGAGAACATCCGCGCGGAGATCGAACTGCTCAAGCGCAAACTTGGGTACTGATGCCGGTAACCCGCAAGGAGAGCCGACATCGACAATTCGACAATTTGAAATCCAGAGAATCCCTATTCCCGAGCAGCGAGCTAATCGCCCGCTGTTTGGCTTACGACAATTAACGGGTGCACAGGTTCTTAAAGACCAACGAGGGTTCACTCCTTCGTCTGGTTTTTAGCCTGTCACCGCTTCGGTTCGTAAATAGGGACGATCCTATTTTTCCATGAAAAATAGGATCGTCCCTATTTAACTGCAGCGGCGACAGGCTAGACCAGATTAAGGAAGGTTAGACCCAAGAGGTTCGCACCAGTTACTGTCGGAAATCTCCTTTCCTCTTTTTTTCTTCCGCTCAGTTTCATTATCTTCAATTCAACGTCACAAGACTTACGAACTCGTTGCTCAACAGCATCGTGGCGCCTTTACTTGCCACGAGCTCAACTGTGACTCCCGTTGCCCAAACCGGAATTAAGACTGTATTGATTCTCTCCGTTGAAGCCCGCTTGAGTATGGCGGCAGCAGTGACCTGCTCTGACTCCGCAAAAAGAAATGAAACTTTATTGCTGCTGTCTGCGTTCCAGAAGCAAGCATTGGCCACCGGCTCTAGCCTGCTTACCACAAGCACATCTGCTGGATGCTCGCGCAGCCAGGCAAAAGCTTCGCTGTACCCGGCAGGAAAGCTATCTCCTTCACAGCTATACATTTTTGCGTGGGGATTATGGGAGGCTTGAAAACCGATCGCCCGTAGCTGCTGCAAAATAGAGAACACCGCAACTACCAGAACAGCGCCGCCGAAAACAGGAAGGTTCCAGACATGCTTCCTTTCATCCAAGAGCGATGCAAGTGCGACAGCCCCAATGGCCGGAACAAAGAGTGTAAAGCGTGGCACGTAGGGAAATGGTGTCACAAGCAAAAGGGCAATGCAGAGCAACGCCAAGCTGAATTTTCTATGGCCTCCCCCCTTGTTGATTACCCAGGTTATGAGGCACAGCAGTAAGAACGGTCCAGTCACGCCGAAACCACCTAGGGCAGCGCCGTAGCCGACTTCTCCAGGGGTAGTCCAGGATTTTATAAAGCATTCGAGGAGCGAAAGTCCCCGAGCTTGCTTGTTCTCCCACATAAGCTCAGAAGTGCCGGGGCCCGGCAGATGGACGCCTAGGACGTCTACGCTCTGGGGGTAAAACGGATTGGCATGTTCTTGATAATTTCCAACGTAGGTATATCCCCCAAGAACTACAGCAATCGTGCCTGCCACGACGCTCGATACAAAAATTGACGCCAAAGGCCTTGCGGCTCTCCATTCGATAAGCGAGAAAGCGACCAGCAGCACTAGTGCATAGGGCAGCCCCGATAGCTTAGAGGCAAGAAGTAAACCCAAAGCAGCAGCAAATCGCAAAACTCGCCAAACTGATGAACTTGGATGCTCAGCATAGAGCAGTGCGATGGCAGCAAGTAACGGGGCAAGTTGAAATATATCGATGAGGGCAGTCCCGAACTGCGCCGCGATAACGGGAATCAAGATCGACGTAAGCGCGGCAATTCGAGCGGAACTAGCCCTGGAACCAAACGCTCGGGAGAGCGAGTATACCGAAACCACGCAGAGCAGCAGATACGGCAGCAGCGCTAACTGCAAAGCGGATATATTTCCATAGAACGACATCACCCAGAGAAACCAAAATGAAGCCTCCTTGGGATGATAATTATCGATATGCGGAAGACCAATTGGGTCGAGGCCATGCTGCTGAAGAAGCGCGAATAATCTGGGAATATGGTACCAAAGCCCATCAGCACTTGTATCACCGATAACTACAGCCTTTAGGACAAGCACAGCGACATAAACAAGCGAGAGCAGACCGACGAATCCGGACACCACTTGCACTGCGATAGGCTCCCGCTCGCTGGGCTGCGGTGCGGAAGACTGCGGACTGCCTCGCAGCGCCAACAGGCCAAGCAGCACTGCGAAACCAGAACTTATAAAGTGTAAATTCTGCAGCGTGAGCTGCTTAGCGAGAGCCAAAGAAAATCCTAGCAAGTAGATCGAGAGCAAAAACCAAATGCCCGATTCCACGAGTAGAACATGCTGCGGACTTGTTGCTGAGCGGCGGCGCAGAATAAGAAACAGCGCAGCCTGCGTAAGGAACCATACAAGAAGGAAGCTCAGGTGATTAGGTACAAGCTCGAGGGAAAGGCGGCCCATGTAGGTAAGTATTGGCGAATAGAAGAGTTCACGGAAGATGTTCTGTGGCTCAGATTTCTACCTCTGGACTTGATTGTCGAACTCCGAGCAACTTTCCAAGCTTTTCCTCGATTAATCTCCTGCTCATTTCAGGAGATTAGCTATGACCACTATATCAGCCTCACAGGCCTCTCAGATTCCCCATCTCGAATACTACGGCGGCCGCATTTTACAGCACCCTGTCTTTGTACCTCTGTATATTGGTAGCTATTGGAAAACTCCTGCGGGCAGCAAGGAAGTCCATTATCTCGATAAATTTGCCGGCAGCCTGGCGAAAAGCAGCTACATGAAGACGCTTGCTGAGTATGGTGTCGGATCCGGCAAGTTCGGTGGCTCAACGACAATCAATTCTGTTCGCAATCCCAGCTATCTCGATGATCGCGGAATTCAAAAGCTAGTAAGCCAAGCGCTCGCAAGCAAAGCCAAAATCTCGCGCGACCCACAAGCGGTTTACACCGTGTTCCTGCCTCCGGGTACCGTTCTGCTGGCACCGGGGGAAGTTTCCTCACGCGAGGGCGTTGGCGGTTATCACTCAAGCTTCAAACTGCCCAACGGCTCACGAGTCTACTACGCCGCCATTGTCTATGGGCAGCAAGGAAACGGAATCCCGTTCTCCAAAAAGGCTATCGATAACGTTACCATCGCGGCGTCTCATGAATGGGCCGAAGCCGCTACCGATCCTGATGTGAATCAAGAGCAGCTCAGCTGGTACGATGAGAACTACGGAGAGGTGGCTGATATTCCAATAGCATACGGATTGCCGTTAAGCAGAGTTTGGGGCCGCATGGGGCGCTATGCGGTGCAGAAAGAGTGGTCTAATAAGGATGCTGCGTTTGAGATTCGGCCGCTCCAGCCTTGAGAGCCCCATCGAACAGACGCACGAAGCTCATTCTAACCTCTAAGAACACGAGGGGAGGAAGTCTAGGCACTTGTGATGAGCCCATGAGCGGCCAGCAGTCAGAATTGGCATTAACCCAGTAATATCAAGCCTCTATACAACCGAACTTCCACCACATCCTCCAGTCTAATAGTTCAGATTTTAAATCTGGAGGTTCGGTTATGCTTACTCGCTTTTGCCTTCTCGCCTATTGCCTTTCCCCCCTTTCCGTCTGGGCCACCACTCAGGACGTTCAAAGCAATGTCGATCATGTAACGATCTTCCGTGATCGCGCCGAGGTCGAGCGTCTTGCCGACGTGGAACTCAGCTCCGGTAACAACACTCTGATATTCTCTGCCATCCCTCAGTCTCTCAATACTGACTCCCTTAAAGTCTCCGGCAAAGGAAGTTCAGCCTTTGAACTTATGAGCGTGCAATACAAGACGCGAATCTTGGAACAAGACGTCTCGCAAAGTGTTCAAGCCCTTAATGATCAAATAAAAGATCTGGAACGTAAATCAAAGGTTCTAAACCGACGCAAAGAAAGGCTTGAGGCTCAAATCGAGCTACTGAGCGAGGTCAAATTAAACGGCGAAAACCCAAAGAGCGATCATGTGCTCACTCCGCGCAGCGCCAAGGAAATTCAGGAACTCCTGACTTTCGTCGGTGATAACGGGTCAAAGCTCGACACGGAGCTCAATGCCATTGAGAATGATTTGCAGGAAACGGCGGAGAAAATTGCCTTGCTGCAGAGCAGACTCTCCCAATTTGGCAGCGCCAAAAAAACTGAATCCATTGTTGAAGTAAAGCTCAATGCACATGGCGCCGGAAGAGCGCAGCTACGGCTTGGCTACCAAGTGGGCGGCGCAAGCTGGGTACCGGACTACAATCTCAATCGCACGACCGGAGCAAAGACCCAGAGCTTTGATTGGGAAACTTTTGGCAATATCGCGCAATCCACCGGTGAAGATTGGAATAATGTGGAAGTCGTGCTTTCAACGGCGAGACCTCAGATGGGAATAGCCCGTCCCGCTTTAAGTCCCATTTATCTCAATCTCTATATGGCCCTCGTTCGAGAGAAGAGTGCCTTTGCTGCTCCCGTGGCCGCCCGAAACGCGTCGGAATCTGGAATGCTGTCAAAATTGCAGTCAAGCTTCGATAGCTTTAGCGACGAAAAGAAGGAAGTCGTAATGCAAGATATGGCCGAGGAAGCCATGGCGGAAGTCGACCTTGGCGAAGTAGTAACGTATAAGCTTTCCTCTCGCCTCTCTCTTAAGTCCGACGGCAGCACTGAACGAGTGAAGATCTCGGAAAACAAGCTTGATGGATCGTTACTGAATATCGCCGTTCCTTCCCGTATGCCGCAGGTCTTTATGGAAGGAAAATTCCAGAATGCCAAACTGCCGGTACTGCCGGGAGTCGTTAACGTGTTCTCGAATGGCAACTTTGTGGGCAAGCAGTCAGTGGCCTATATCCCACCTGCAAAGGATTTCAGACTTTCCCTCGGTGTTTCGAACGAAGTGACCATCGAGAGGAGCAAGACCAAAGATTACGAGGACGACTCCGGTTTTATCCGCTCGACTCGCAGATTGAAGAAAGAGTATACGATTCGTGCTCAGAATCTTTCTGGCCTCAATCAAGACCTAGTGATTCTCGAAGCGGGTCCTGTGTCTCAAAACGAGAAGATAACCGCGCAGCTTGTCTCCCAATCTATACCGAGCCTCGATGCAAAGGATGCAAGCCGCATCGACCCAACGCCAGGAATTCTCGAGTGGCATATGACCTTGGCTCCACAGAAAGAGCAGGTTTTAACTTACGAAACTGCTGTTGAATTTGCCCCCGACCTCCACGTAAGCGGAATCGAGCAGCTCTAGGGCAGGGAGCTCGATTTTCGGCCCGGGTTGAATTCTCCTTCAACCTGGGCCTTTTCTTTTGGGGGGTATTCTACAAAGCGGCAGACTCACTTCTGATCATCAATGACCAACAGAAAAGCCGCTCGCTCCCCCGCCAGACCCGAATGCGCACCAAGAGCTTTGTCCACATCATCCTTGATTCCAAGCGCAATACTGGAGTTTATCTCAATGACCTTGGCTTTGACCTGGTCTATGGCTTGGCGAAGGGCAGAGGCCTTCTTAACGATGGCATCGATATCGATATGCTTCTTTTCACCTTTCACTAATCGCTTTGCATCACGCAGGGAATTAATGATTCCATCGAGAGCCTCTGGATTGGCTGTTTCCGAGGTAATTTGCAGGTCGGCAAGCTTGCCAAAAGTAGTGATGAGGTTTTTGATGTCCCATGACTGCCCCTTGCGGAAGAGTTCCGGCACGCGGGAGCCGACGAGCCAGCGATCCTTATCCAAAAGATCACCGATTACTTTGGCATTGCTCTGCGGCCTCTCGAGTGCTTGCTGATAGCCGGACACCAGCTTGATGAATTCTTGAAAGTTTGGGCTCTTGAGCGTTGTCTGCAAGGCCGAGTTAGTCTTGACGATTTCATCGTCCAGGGCTTTGCGAACTTCAGGTGACTCCAGTGAGTCGCCCTTTTCTTTCATGAGCTTTTTTAATCGCTTGATCATGGCTATTAAGCCATCGAGCCCGCCTTCGATTACGGAATGCTCTTCCGGTTTGCTAAATACGCCCTTGGCCGTGACCAAAGCGGAGTCAACCTGGCTTGATATGACCTCAAGCTGATCCTTATCAATATTTTCGGAAGTGAAATCCGGGCTTGTAACTGAGCGCAGCATGTCGGTGATCTGCTTTATCGCTCCTACCTCACCATTCTTAATTGAACGAAGAAAGCCTTTGCCGAATAGGTCGTCGTGTTGGGCGGCCTCATTGAGAATGTCCTCGATGCTGGCCTTACCGCTGCTGAGACGCTCCTCGAATCCTGAAAGAAGTTCGAGCGCGCCTTTGACAGAATCGTCGTTAGCCAGCTCGCCAAGACGGTTGAAAATAGCTTCGCGCTCTTTGGCCCCGGGATCATTGCCTGTTGCCGGTGGATCGCCGAGTTCGTAGAGCTTGTCGATTAGATCCTTGAATTCGCCGAGCATCTTTTCGAGGCCGGTTGGTTCATCGTCCTTCCTGTCTCCGTTCTGCTCGGAAATTTTTTCAAGTTGAGATGCCGCATAGCTTCCGCGGCTACGCGAACGCTCGATGAACGACACGGCAGCGTCGTCCTCCTTCAGCAGCGATTTAACAAAGCCCTTTAGATCGCTCTTAGCCGCTACGGCCTGTTCTGTATGAGTGATGCGTAGATTGAGCCGGCGGCCAAATTCAAAGCCGGTGCCCCGCAATCGCTGGAGCGGATTTAGCAGTGCTGGGAGGCCGCCATCCATTGGCTTTTCCTAGTAATATCCGATAATTACACTAGATGCGCAGAGCTAAGAAACCAACCGCTCCATATATAGTCGTCTAGCCTCAGATCGGGCTTAAGGGGGATTTAGTTAGGGGGCTCGAGAAGCCATCGTAATCTCCTCCGCAGAAAGGAACTTCCATGCCCCTTCCGCTAAGTCTAACAACTCCAACGCTCCAAATCGCTGCCGGTGCAAGGAGAGCACCGAATTGCCCAACGCCTCGAACATTCTCTTTATCTGGTGATAGCGCCCCTCATGCAGCACTAGGTAAGCGGTTGTTGGGTTGATAATTTCCAGCTCAGCAGGAAGTAGCGGAGAGTCCTCTTCAGGCAGGACCAAATCGCCGCTTGCAAAGATCTCCTTCTCGTTGCCCGCCATCGGCTTGGCGAGCTCAACATAGTATCGCTTCGGTACATGCTTCTTTGGCGAGGTCAAATTATGAAGCAGCTCGCCATCATCTGTGAGAAGCAATAATCCTGTAGTATCTTTATCGAGTCGCCCCACGGTGGAAAGGGCGGGCTTTCGCTGCGAAAAGCGCGAAGGCAGTAAATCATAGACTAGATTGCCGAGCTCCTTGTGACTGCAGCTGTAACCAGCCGGCTTGTGCAGCATGATGACTATACCTTCAGCGGGATCGAGAGGCTCGGAGTCGAAAGTTACTAACGCAGGGTCAACATCTTGATCCGCGGAGCGTGGAGGCTTACCTGCCACGGCTACCCGCCCTTCACGAATCAAATTGCGCACATCACGCCGCGAACAATAACCACGATTGGACAGTAAGCGATCGAGGCGAATCATTTGATAGCCTTGAGAACCTTGAATCCTATGCGGCTAGCAATTTGCTCCTGCGACGAGAAAAGCTCGCCAAGCAATCGTTCATAGGGAAGATGCATATTAGCGACTAAATACAGCTGCCCCTGAGGCTTCAGCGCAGCGGCCGCCACCTGCACGAATTTCTCCCCTAGAGCAAAGGAAGTTTGCCGGCCGGTATGAAACGGAGGATTCGTTATAATGGTATCAAAATCCTTACGCGGCAGACCGGTTGTCACGTCATGCCAGTAGTAATTGATCTTGGTGCTGGCTTTGATTTTGGCAAACGAACGCTCGCTGACCTCGAGTCCGAGCTTCTCGGCTTCGAATAGACACAGCTCTGTCACATTCGGCGAGGTCTCGAGCACCTTGGCGGCTAGGTATCCATAACCCGAGCCCAGGTCGGCAACGACTCCACGCAAATCTACCGGGAGATGCGATACCAAGAGTTCGGAGCCGCGATCAACCTTATCCCAGGCAAATATTCCCGGCCGAGAAAACAGCGAAGTTCCGGGTACTGTTATGGGCTCCCCGCGTCTTTGCCACTCGCTGAGAATCGGCGACGCCAGAACCTCCCTGCTACTCCGAATACCAAAAACTCGGGCGTGACTCTTGGCGTAACTCAGCGCCAGCTCACCTAGACTCCCCAATTCCTTCTCGAATCGTGCTGCGCCGACTTCATTCATCAGGCAACAGACAAAGAGCCCACCAGGATGTAGTGCGCGGATACCTTGGGCAAAGTTTGCCAAGTTCTCATCGCGCTGCTTCGTTCCAAGATACAGGCAAAGGTCATAGCCCGTCTCTGGCTTAGTGACGACGGTAAAGCCTGCATTCTCAAGCTGCTCCGCATCACGTTTGAAGGTCTGGCAGCAATGAAGCTCCCTATCGGCCAGCAACTTTAGCTGGGGAGCAAAGCGCGCCCGCAAGAAAAGAGCGCGCTTGCTAGCGATACGGACGGCCTCGTCAGCCTCAAGATAATGGAATAGCGCCTCAACGGCCCTGTCAGACATGCCCGCAGTAGAACATTTTTAACTTTCCTTATAAAGTAATGGGACCTTATGACGAAAAAGCCCACAACCACTGTCTCCGACGATGCCGCTACTCAGTATTTTTATGAGCTGACTCCCGAGCGCATTCTGCAGTCGGTTGAAGCTGCCGGGCTGCGCTGCACCGGGCGCTGCTTGGCACTCAACAGCATGGAGAACCGCGTCTATGAGGTGGAAATAGAGGTTCCTGATGAGACCGCGGTTAAAAGCCGCTTCGACCTGTTTCGGGTGGTTAAATTCTACAGACCTGGGCGCTGGAGCAAGGAACAAATTCTTGAGGAACACGAGTTCTTGGCTGACTTGGTAAAGAGCGACCTGCCGGCAGCCGCCCCCTTGCCGTTTGATGATGGCAGCACCCTGCGCAAAGTCGAGGGCTGTCCTATTTGGTGTGCTGTCTTTGCCAAAATCGGCGGACGCTCTCCGGACGAGCTTAGGGACGAGGAGCTCGAACGCATTGGGCGTTTGCTGGCTCGGCTGCACACTGTTGGTAAGTCAAAGCGTGCTCAGCATCGGCTCACTCTTAATCCTGAGACCTACGGGATATCCAATTTAAAGTTCTTACGAGACCAGGGATTCCTCCCTCCCGAAATTGCGCCCGCGTATTCCCAGGTTATTGAAAATATTTGCAGCATTTCTGAGCCTTGGTTTAAGGCGGCTGACTACCAGCGAATTCACGGAGATTTCCATTTTGGGAATATTCTGTGGGCAAGCGATGGGCCCTGTCTCTTGGACTTTGATGATTTCGTGCATGGCCCCTGTGTTCAAGATCTCTGGCTAATACTGCCGGGAAGAGATGAAGAGACTCGCCGGCAGCTTGGAGTAATGCTGAGCAGCTATGAAAGCATGCGTACCTTTGATCGCACGACCCTACGCCTTATTGAGCCGCTGCGAGCTCTGAGATTCATTCATTACAGCGCTTGGATTGCACGGCGCTGGAAAGACCCGGCCTTTCAGCGCACATTCCCGCAATTTGGCTCACCCGGTTACTGGAATGAGCAACTATCCGACTTGCGCGAGCAGCTCATGTACATCCAAGAGGGCTCCTTCTGGAGCTAGGTCCCTGGGACTAATTTCGCAAGAGCTGCAACACCAGCGCTGGCTGCTGATTGGCCTGTGCCAGTACCGCAGCCCCGAGCTGCTTCAGAATGCCGGCCCTAACGAGGGTGCTGGTCTCCGTCGCAATATCCGCATCGACGATGCGGCTACGCGCGGCCTCGGTCTCAAGCCGTGCCGTGCCCAGATTTCGCAGACTGACTTCCAGTCGGCTCTGTGATGCGCCAAGGTAGGAAAGCTCCTGATTAATGCGTAAAGCTAGGGAATTGAGTGTCGTCAGAGCTGCGCGCGCTCCGCCCACCGTCGCGAGCGAAATTGGGTCAATGTAATTCGTAGTCGTTGTGGTACCTGGGCTTCCAGGTGTATCTGATTCTAGGCCCACATAGTTGCTGCTTCCAAAGCCGATAAAGTCCATCAGCCCATCATTGTTTAAATCTCCCATAGCCAAGCCGGAACTTCCCGAAGTGGCATAGGTCTTATCTAGGGTAAAACTCGTGCCGCCACTCCCCTTAAACATGTTGGTTTGAACCCCACCCGCAACAACGTCCAGTGCCCCGTCACGATCGTAGTCCACTGCATGAAGAGATAAGACTGACGGCAAGCCGGTCGCTATGAGCGGCAGGTTATCCTGAAAAGTCCCGGAAACGGATTGATGGATTAGAGAGATAACTCCATTCTTGGTTCCATACATGATATCCATCCGGCCATCACTATCCCAGTCCTCGATGGTCAGAGCAGTAATAGATGCATCTTGAGTTTTAAAACTCGCGACACTGGAGAAGAAGACTCCGGCTCCCTGGTTTTGCATCACCTGCATGGAGGCGCCGCTCACCGCACCGATTACAATATCGGCGTAGTGATCACCATCCATATCGGCAAGCGCTAATTTTCCATACGTGCCAACACTTTTTCCGATGTCAGAGAATGCGATATTGAAATTGCCGTTCCCAGCCGATCTCCAGACGTTTAGATCCTGTCCGTCATTGCCACTAACCACGATATCATCCATGCCGTCTTTATTGACGTCAGCAACTTGAAAGTCGACCAAATTCTTGTCGACAGGCTGGAAGACATTGCTGGATGTGAAATTTCCGGAACCATCATTTTCCCAAATGGAAATATTCTTATCAGATTGAAGGAACAGATCTTTGGCTCCATCCCCGTTAAAATCGCCAACGCGCAGCATTCCCAATCCGCCAAGAGTATATTTTCCAATATTAGTAAATGTTCCATCTGCATGTCCGCTATTGACGGTAAAGTAGCTAGAAGCCGGAGATACTGTAACGACATCAAGGATTCCGTCGCCATCAAAGTCTGCCAAAACAGATTCGCCACTACCGAAGAGATCACCGGACTGAAAGTCGAAATCGTAGCTGTCGCCGCTGCCACCAGCGGTCGTAGAGGTGGCAAGCCCCGCTCCAATCTGGGCAGTCACCATCCCTTGCGTTCCAGTTCCACCCTGCAAATGAATCGTCATCCTGCCATTGGCGAAAATACTGCTGCCATTGAACTGCGTGGAGGCTATGAGTCTGTTGTACTCACTCACGAGCTTGCTTGCTTCACCGTCAAGCGCGCTGCGCTGTTTGGCACTGTAGGTTCCATTGGAGGCCTGCGAGGCCAATTCGCGCAACCGATCGGTGATGCCAGAAAGCTGGCTGACAGTGTCCTGGGCTATATTGAGGTAACTCACTCCATCGTTGAGATTTCGAATGGCCTGGCCATAGATGCGGCTGTCGGCGTTTAAGCGCGCCGAAACCGACAGTCCAGCAGCGTCATCGCTCGCCCGATTTATGCGTACACCGCTCCCGAGTCGCTCGATCGCGCGACCTTCGAGGCTTGATGCGCTGTTTAATCGCCTAATAGCGAGTAGCGCACTTATGTTTGGTCCCAAGCCCATACAGCAAATACTTCAAGAACTGGGGGCAGCGGGCGGTCCAGCTCTCAGTTAGGTAATCGGCTGAAATCACTGCGGAACTAAAATGGTAATTTTTCGTAGAAAATGGAGATAACTATCTAATTTAAATAGGTTTTTATGAGGCATCTCTGAGTGGGTTCTAGTAACGCCCAGAAAAAAAAGCGCCACAGAATCTAAAGTACCTGCGTGAACTACCTGTCCCGGCTGCGGCGTCGAGACTTCTTTGAGCCTGGTTGCGCGAGTCGTTGTCGCCTGAGTGCAATTTCATCTTCATGCTGCGCGAGCTCGCGCTTGCGGTGAATGAGCTTCAAGCTCGACTGATAGAATGCCGTCAAACTTCTATCTGCCTTCAGAGCACGCGCCCGGCATTCCTCGACACTTACATCTTCCCGCAGACAAAAATCCCGCACCCCATCGGCCTCAAAATCATGATGATGCATTTCGGCGGCAACAAACTCCGCGTAGTCCTCAAGCTTTACGGTTATTTCGAGCTTCTCCTGCTCGGCGCTTACGGTGGGTCGCGAAAAAGGGTGCCCGGCAGCTTGCTCACATGGAACTGAGCGCCAAACAGTACCGCAGTGAAATACATCAGCGAACGCGGTACGCGTGATACACAGGAGAGCGGGAAGGAACGCTGAACGCATAACCTTCTATTCGGCAATTTAAGCGGGAAGTTTCCTGGCATCAATCCAGCCGACGAGTTCCTCGAGCGCAGAGGACAGGCCATCATACTGCTGATCCTGTATGCTCTGGTCGATTCGCGCGCAAATCTCCGCAACTTTGGAGAATCCAAACAAGGATGCCACGCGAGACTTATGTGCAAGATACTTGAGCTCCTTGTAGTTATTGGTCCTAAGTGCCTCCTGCATCGCGGCGATCTGCCCCGGTAGCTGGTCAAGAAAAGACTTCTGAAGCGGTTCGAACGTTTCAGCCGGGAGAATTGACTGCTGGTATGGCAATCCAAGGAAACCGGCTACTGTCCGCAAAAAGACATCACGGTCAAACGGCTTGCCGAGCGTTGCATCAAAGCGTGCCTTCTCACGCTGCGCATCTATCCAGTCCGAGTTGCTGGCTGAAATACAGATAATGGGTCGAGAGAACCCCTCGGCTCTGAGAATCCCGGCAGCTTCATCGCCGCTCATGACCGGCATCGAGGTATCAACAAGGATCAGATCAATTTCTTTGCTGCGCGCAACATCAAGTAAGGCCTGTCCATTATCAACGACGGAGAATTCAACCGGGAGAGTACGGAGATATGCGGCAATGAGCTTCTGGCCCTCTGGGCTATCTTCGCCGACCAGCACCCGCTTTTTGTGCCTCTGAGACGAATGTTCCATGAAGAGAGCCTCGATTCGCACGCTTAGCCAGCGGCGTCAGCACGATAGCAGCTTTGCAGCCACTATCCAAACCAAACCCGCATGTAGCCAATCAGCTTACCGAGGATCGGGTCGAGCACCGGGATAAATATGAAGGAAACACCCGAAACCACCATAACAAGTCGAACCACTAAAAACAGAAACAGTATCTGTATTGCCGAAATGACAGTGTCGCCTGAACTAGGCGGCCTCGTAAGGCGAAAGGGCTCTTTTGTTGGTCCCTGAGGGGGGCGAATCAGCATGCAACTATCTAACTACATATCGATTGGACTCGACAAGCATCATCGTAGAATTTTTCGTGCCCTGGCTATCACGGTTACCGGAATATTCCGCAGGGCAAGGATCTCTCTGGCCTTCGAGCGATCGCCGTTGCAAGAAATCATGCGCGGAGCGTCAGTAACGAGCAACGTAAAGCCGAGATTTCGGTACAACTCGCAAATTCTCGGTGTGGCTTGATTTGATGCCACCACCGGGACGTTCTGAGACTTGAGCCAATGAGCGAGCCGCTCCTGATCCTCCCAAACAAAATCTTTGGCCGCATAGCGTGTAAATTCTACGTCGTATGGGGGATCGGCATAGATGAAGTCGCTTGCAGTAATAGCTAACTTCTCGAAATCGGCGCAACGAAATCGCCAGCCGCGAAATGCCGCACGGTAGGCCGAAAAATCTTTGGTGTAATTAATAGTAGCGTAGCTGCCAAAGGGGACGTTAAACAGCCCCTCGCTATTGAAGCGGCAGAGGCCGTTAAATCCGGTGCGGTTGAGGTAATAAAACAGCGCCGCCGCCGCAGCGCTGGTATGCTCGCCACGTAGAATGAGTCTGTTGAAGCGTCTGCGGCAGCGATCATACGCTTCACGCTCGTTCCGCATGGGCATCGAAGTAACGAGCCCGCGGCGCAGCCAGGAGTAAAAATTGATTGCATGCGGATTTATATCGGCAAGCAACGCTCGTTTGGGATTTAGCCCCAGTGCGACTGCCAATCCTCCGGCAAAGGGTTCCACCAAGCGACAATCTCGATAAGGAGCGAAAAGCGCCTCTAAGGCAGGAACGAGCCAACGCTTACCGCCTGCCCATTTAAGCGGAGGTGGAAGCCTGCGAGGGGTAAAACCGCTCGGGAATCTGAGAGGCGCGCGTGCGATCATGGAATTCAGGGTACGTGGGATACGTCGATCTGGCAATCACCGACTGAGCCATTTATCCCGCATCCTCAGCATGGACAGCTCTTCGGTGTACTCCTGCAATCTCTTTATCTCCACCCAAGCCAAATGATGAGATTCGTCGCTTACCGCAAATGCACAGGCCCGCGGCACCTGAAGCGCAAAGCGCAGATCATAGTGTAGGTGGGCTGGCTCATTCCCTCGCGCAGGAATTTCATGCACATCAACGTCGAAAAGAGTCCGCCGCAATGGAATGATCTCCTCAATACCTGACTCTTCTCGGGCCTCACGCAGTGCGACATTCAGCACTCTGCGCTCTCCATCGGCATGCCCGCCTAGCTGCAGCCAGCGATTGAGCTTTCGATGGTGAGTGAGTAAAACTCGTTCGGCTGTCCAGTCCACAAGCCATGCCGAGGCAGTAATATGGCCCTCAATTTCGCTGCGTTCGCAGCAACGAGGATTGCGAGCAGCAAAGTCGAGAATTTGGCGATGCCGGGCTTCATCCGCCGCGTCCCGCGGAGAGTACATCCCAAGAAAGTCTTGCAGGTCGGATCGAAGTAGCCTAGCGACCTCGCTCTGAGCATCCGACAGGGACGGATGCTCAGCCAGTACTTGCCCTCTCAATTCGCCGCCAATATCGGCTAAGTCAGGAATATGTAGCACCCGCATTCCCGCAGCCAGCGCTGCACTCACTCCCGGTCCAGAATCCTCGAGTGCTAGGCATGCTATCGGGTCGACTCCAAGTCCCTGCGCAGCACGCAGGTAAATTTCTGGAGCTGGCTTTCCGTGCTGAACCTCATCGCCGCAGACACTGTACTGGAAAAATTCCTGGAGCTTGAACCGCGTCAAGATCTTCTCGACTTTTTCCCTGCGAGTCGAGGTAGCGAGCGCGCAAGGTAAGCCGACCTGCCTTACCCACGTAAGCATCTCGCGTGCGCCGGGCTTAAGCTCGGCATGCCGCTGTGCCATGGACCTACGATACTCGGCAAAAAGCGTCTCCACCGGGAAGTCAGGCCCCAGAAGTTCCATGAGTTTAAGAGCGGACGATTTTGAATTCAGCCCAATCAGCGCCCTAAACACCGATAGATCTATTTGCAAGCCCAACTTCACCGAGGCGTCGACAAGTCCCTCGAGCGCTAGCCTCTCGGAGTCCAGCAGCATACCGTCTAGGTCGAAAATGATGGCGTCCGCAAACTGCATAGCAGTATGAATGCTGGCTAAATGGAAAAATACCCGGCGTCGGGATGATGCACGATAATGGCTGAAGTCGACTGTTCCGGATGCAGCTGCCATTCCGAGCTTAAGCTCACGCCGATCCCTTCCGGCTTAAGAAGCTGGAAAATATATCTTTGATCTTCGAGATTGGGACAGGCCGGATATCCGAAGGAATAGCGTTCCCCACGATAGGTCTGCCGGAAGAGAGAATCGATCGTCAGTCCATCTTGAGCACTGATGGCCAGCTCATGTCGAATTTTCTTATGCCAATATTCAGCGAGCGCTTCTGCAGTTTCTACCGACAAGCCGTAGAAATGGAGATAATCGGTGTAGAGGTTGGATTTGAATAATTCCTGACACTTTTCGGAAGCCAGACCCCCCGCAGTGACAACATGAAAGGCCACTACATCAAGCCGCCCGGAAGATTTTGGCAGGAAAAAGTCAGAAATACAGCGGCTCTTATCTGCAATTTGCCGAGGAAAACTAATGCGGCAGGCCACCTTTTTATGATCTTCAGGCTCGTAAATGATGAGGTCATTTTCTTCGCTCTGACAGGGGAAATAGCCATAGGCAATCTTCGGCTGAATCCACTGCCGCTCGATAGAGCGCTGGCACCAAGTATGAAAGATCGGTTCAACATGATCTTTAAGAAACTCCCGATACTCTTTGGTCGAACGCTTGCCGCGGCGATATTGCCACTGATTCGCGTACAGAGCGCGTTTGTTGATGTACGTGAAAATCTCGGATAGATTCAGCTCGCTTGACTCGACGTGACGGTAGCCCCAAAAGGGCGGAGCGGGGACCTCCTTCACCTGCTCAAGATTAGTTGCGACATAAGCCCTTGATTGCTTGCAAATGCGCTCCTCGCGCTCTGCCCGCATTTCACCGTGGCGAGTACGCGTTCCTGTGGCAGTTCCGGTGAGCTTTTTATCCTCGGTTTGGCCGGTAAGCTCATCCATGATTTGCAGTCCGGTAAATGCGTCGGCGCCGTAATACACAGGTCCCTCTCGGTATGCCTGCTTCAGATCGACTTCAACATACGCGCGATTCAACGCCGCACCTCCGCAGATCACGGGGATATGCATGCCCCGCTCGGCCATAGCCTCCAGATTCTCTTTCATTACCAACGTCGATTTGACCAAGAGTCCCGACATGCCAAGTGCGTGGGGCTTGTGCTCCTCGGCAGCGGCAAGAATTGCATCGAGCGGCTGCTTGATTCCGAGGTTAACGACCTTATAACCGTTGTTGGACAGTATGATATCAACGAGGTTCTTGCCGATGTCGTGCACATCGCCCTTCACCGTCGCGATCACCATACAGCCCTTGAGCGGCCCGCCCGTCTTATCCATGAACTGTTCGAGATGGGCGACTGCCTTTTTCATGGTCTCCGCCGATTGCAGCACGAACGGCAGCTGCATCTCGCCGGAGCCAAACAAGTCCCCCACTGTCTTCATGCCTTCAAGAAGAATGGTATTGATTATATGCAACGGCGCATAGGTTTCGCGCGCCTTATCCAGCAACACCTCTATGCCGACTTTCTTGCCATCGATTATTCGGCGCTTAAGAACTTCCTCTATGGGCCCGCTATCGGCGTCACTCGTGTCTTTGGGGCCAGCACTGGCGCCTTGTAACTTTTCGACAAAGACGAACAGCGGGTCGTAGTCTGGCCGTCTGCGATCATGTATTAGATCGAGCGTCAGGGTCAGCACATCTTCCGGTATTTTGTGGGTCGGCAGGATCTTCTTTGAATGAACAATACAGGCGTCGAGCCCCTGCTTGATAGCTTCGGCTAAAAATACCGAATTTAAAATCTGACGCGGATAGGGCTTGAGCCCGAAAGAAATATTAGAGAGCCCCAATATCGTTCGCGCACGCGGAACCTGCTGCTTGATCAAGCGAATACCCTCGAGCGTTTCTACGCCTGCCTTGCGGCTGTCCTCGTCGCCCGAACCGATGGTAAACGTCAGCGGATCATAGATAATCGCCTCGGCCGGGATTCCATGGCGCTTGGTGCAGAGATCATGGATGCGCTGCGCTACGGCAAGCTTGCGCTCCGCCGTCTTAGCCATGCCCTCTTCATCGATCGTAAGGGCAATCAGCGCTGCTCCGTATCGCACCGCCAACTCACAGATGCGATCGAATTTACCCTCTCCATCCTCGAGATTGATCGAATTTATGATGGAGCGTCCGCCCAATAGCTTTAGTCCGGATTCCAATACATCAAGCTGCGTGGAATCAATCATGATTGGCGCGGTTACTTGCCCAGCGAATCGGCTTAAAACTTCGCTCATATCACGAGCTTCATTTCGCCCCACATAGGCCGTGCAAACGTCGAGCACATGGGAGCCCTCTTCGACTTCCTGACGCCCCATCTCGACGATGCCTTCCCAGTTTTCAGTGAGCAGTAGTTCTTTGAAGTTTTTGGAGCCATTGGCATTGCAGCGCTCGCCGATGATAAGCGGTGAGGTTCCGTCCTGGTCTAAAGGAACAGCCGTGAAGGTAGAGGAAACGTGCGAAGCAAAATCATGCGGACGGCGCTGAGGAGACAGCGAGCCGACTCGCTTAAAGACTTCTTCAATATGCGCTGGTGTGGTTCCGCAACAACCGCCGACCATGCCCACACCGTAATCCTTGACGAAAATCTCGTGATAATCAGCGAGCTCCTCCGGCGTTAAGTCGTATACGGCGCGACCGTTTACATTGCGCGGCAAACCCGCGTTCGGATATATGCACAAGGGCCTTGAACTCGTCTGTCCCAAGAAGCGCACATTTTCCTGCATGAGATCAGGACCAGTCGCGCAGTTGAGGCCGACAAGCTGCACAGGCAGTGATTCCAGCACCACGAGTGCTGCCGCCACCTCGGTGCCTACTAACATAGTGCCGGTAGTTTCAACGGTCAGCGTCGCGGCGATCGGGAGCTCCTTCCCCGCCTTTTTCATCGCATCACGCGCAGCAATAACTGCACACTTAAGCTGCAAAATGTCTTGGCAAGTTTCGATGTGCAGGACATCCGCCCCGCCGTCAATTAGGCCAAGTATATGAGGGAAATAAGCCTGATAGAGAGCATCGAAGGTGATATGCCCAAGAGTCGGCAGCTTGGTAGTTGGGCCGATAGCTCCCGAGACAAAACGCGGCCAGGAGCGAGAGCTGAAATCATTTGCAAGTTCCCGAGCCAGCGCAGCAGATTTCTTAGAGAGCTCATACGCCTTCTCGGCGATACCATATTCAGCAAGAACAATCGTCGAGGAGCCGAATGAATTGGTAATAACGGTATCCGCCCCGATTTCGAAGAACGAGGCATGAATACCCTTTATGAGTTCAGGGCGAGTTTCGCAGAGATATTCGTTGCAGCCGTCGAGGCCGCCAAAGTCATCCGGCGATGGGGCCTGGTTCTGGATACTCGTACCCATGGCCCCGCCAAAGATGATGACCTTCTCGCGCAATCTCTGTAAAAAAATGGAATTCAAACCCTGTGCCCTGCTCGTCAATCGTTTCAACGGACGTCGAAACGAAAGCTCTATTAAATCACAGTGCTTAAGATGATTACAGGGGTGTAAAGGGACGGCTTAGAGTGCGTAACAGAAATGAATTCGTAGCGAGGGAGCCGAGCTATGGGGAAATGCAAGGAATCCGACAGAGTGAGGGCGGAGACAGCCTATCAGGCTATCGAGCACTCACGAAGAGGATGACGCAGCAGTTCACTATAGATTGGCTTCCGCAGCAGAATCTCATCTTTGTTACGCACTCTTAGAGCTTTTGAACAATTTGTAGCGCAGCGGGCAAATCTGCTGCTTTATGCGTAGGTTTGGATTTAAAGCTCCCGTCTTTGCCGCCGACTCCTGTCTCCACGAGGATTGAGGCCATGCCTTTTCGATGTGCCATCTCGACGTCAAGCGTGGTGTCCCCAACGACAATGCTTTTCTTCAAATCAAGATTAAGCTCGGCTGCAGCTCTCTCAATCATGAGGGTGTTAGGCTTTCGGCACGCGCAATTTTCAGCCGCAGAGTGCGGACAGAAATAGACCCGATCAATGCGGCCGCCGGCCTTGCCAATAGGTGCCAGCACCTCTCGATTGACTCGATAGAAGTCCTCGACAGAAAAATATCCCATCCCGATGCCGGGCTGGTTGGTAATCATTACTACGCGGTAGCCAAGCGCATTAAAGCCCTTTACAGCTTCCACGACTCCTGGCAGCAGTTTTACCTTCTTGGGATCACCAAGATACTCCACGTGCTCATTCATCGTCCCGTCGCGATCGAGAAACACCGCCGGGCGTCTTTCAGGCAGCGGCAGCTCCTCGTACCTTGAAATTACTCCAAGGTAGCCGTCTAAAATTCTGTCTATGATTCCTGTGCTCGAATAGCCCTGTGAAAACGGCACTAACGCCACCTTGCCCCCGTACTCCTCGACGATAGCTGCGGAGCTGAGTTTTTCCTTCGAGTAATCGCCGGCCTTGGCGTAAACATCTGGCTTGAGTAAGCGAATATTTTCGTTGTTATTAACTTCTGAGAAAACAAAAACTGCATCGACGCAGGAGAGCCCTGCTACAACAAAGGCTCTGTCGGCATCCTTGCAGATAGGCCGGAAATCGCCTTTGTTCTGCTTTACGGAGCTGTCGGAATTCACGCCGACGATTAGCGCATCCGCCTGCTGGCGCGCAGCGAGCAGATACTCCAGGTGGCCGCGGTGAAGGATATCGAATACACCGGAAGTATAGCAGACCCTCTTGCCGCCTTTTTGCAACTCGCGCACACGTGCAGCGACTTGCTCACGTGTTAAAACTTTTCCGCCTGCAGACGGGAGATTTGCCATGAGATTCTAGTGTCCCGTCCAAAAAGTTCTGGCACTTCGTGTCTAGCAGCACGGGCGGGCCACTAGCATAGACTGTGTTATTTTATCGCGCCTCCGCGCGATGAGTGTTGCGTCCCTAGGCCTCACTTTAGGTGACAAAACTTAATAGACGCAACACTAGGCCGCGCTCAATGCCTTCTTAACTTCTTCGTATGGAGGCTCTGCCCCTGGATTTTCACTAATCCATGCATATTTCACCTTATGGCTTGCATCGAGTACAAACACCGTGCGCTTGGCAGCGCTGTATCCACGCAGCCCAGCAAAATCCTCATGTACCCCGCCGTAGGCTTTCGCCGCCGAACGGGTGAAGTCACAAAGCAATGGGAAGTTCAGTTCATTCTGCGAGGCAAAAGCAGCATTCGCGAACGGAGAGTCAACGCTAATGCCGATAACCTGAGCGCCCATCTGATTGAAATTGGTCATCGAATCGCGGAACGTGCAGAGCTCCTTCTGGCAAACACCAGTGAAGGCGCCGGGGAAAAAAGCAATCACGAGCTTCTTGCCCGCGAAGTCCTTCAGCGATCGTTCCTTACGGTCAGTGTCGAAGAGAGTAAAGTCAGGGGCCTTGTCGTTTACTTTTAGCGCCATAGCAGCCTCGCTTTAGTTGTTGGAAGTGTTTGATAAAATTAGGAATTCTGGACTGAAAAGTCAACATGCCCGATCCAAGAAAAATGGTGGAGGTGGAAAGGATAGGTTAAGGCCTAACGCCGCGTCGACTCCCGGATTTTCAAACTATACGTACAACAAAATCTAATTGTAGTTGTGTGCATCAAGTACGCATGCCTTCAGCCACAACCCGACCATATAGGTCGCATTTACATTTATGGGGCTT
>JAYRHW010000083.1:0-13098 GCA_041907145.1 Bdellovibrionota bacterium | reverse complement strand
CAGCTCCCTTACCATATGATGCACATTGTTTTTTCACGGGGAGCTTGGATATGGTATTCGCACGTCTGGTTAAGAGTTTCTTGCTATTAGGCGCTCTTGCCCTTTCATTTTCTCATCCCATTGCCAGCGCCGCAGACAAATCAGCCGATAAATTTAATTTGATTCAGGTGCAAGATCTTAAGCGCCTTATGGCAGACTCCAAAATCAAGCTCACTATCCTGGATGCCAACAATCAAAATACCCGCGCTAAAGATGGGGTTATCCCGGGTGCTATAATGCTTTCTTCGTTCAGTGACTATGACATCGCCAAAGAACTTCCCGCCGACAAGGAATCACAGCTGGTCTTCTATTGCGCCAATCCCCGCTGCACCGCATCACATACTGCAGCTGAACGAGCGGTTGGAGCCGGCTATCAACATGTCAGCGTGTTAAGCGACGGTATTCAGGGTTGGGCGGCGGCAGGTGAGGAAACGGCCCATCCGCTCTCCTAAATTCATCTCGATTTCAGTGCTCTGCTCGGTATAAGCGCCTGAAGGGACGCTGCGGCCAGTTATATTGACCTCCATCCTGGTCCGTTGGTTCTGATTGTTTCGGCATGCCCGAAGATTCCGCATCACTAGCCGCGATAAGCCGGGTAGGCTATTGTGCTCAGACGTACACTAAACTCTCAAATCGATGACCTTTGCCGCATCCATAGAGACTCTTGCAGTGAGCGCCGCTAGCGCCACACCCAAGACCATCGAAGCAACTTTAGCTGCGATGACGGCGGCCGCCGTTGCCAAGGGTGAATTTCCCTCGTCCTTGAGTCTAGTAGAAAAACTGCGACTTGAGGTCGGCTCGGACGCTGCCCGTCCGGAGCGGGTAAGCGACTTATTGTCGACTTGCCCGGTTATGGCTATGCGCGTAGTGGCTACTGCCAATAGCGCATTCTATTCACGCGGTAATCCGGTGGAGACTACAGCGGCAGCCGTCAATCATTTGGGTATTCGCAGGCTCCAGACGATTATCGAAGACCTAGCGCAAAAGAAAAGTTTCCAGGCAACGTTGCTGGGCCGTGCCACAGCAGCTTCGGCATTGCAGCGAACGATTGTCGCTAACATTCTGTCGGGTGGGTTTGCTCGCTTGATGGGAGGGCGCGGCGCGAATCTGCATGAGCGCGCCCACTCCTTGTCCTGCCTGCTAAGACTTCCTTCATTGATGCTCGCCTTTACGAGACCGAATCTGTACAGCGCCCTCGAGTTAGAGTCATTGGCGGACCCCAAGGCAGCATTTGACCGCAGCTTTAAGAAAGCCATGGGAGAATCCATCTCAGGGGTAGCAGTAGCAATTGCAGAAAGTTTATCCTTCCCGATCCAAACCACGAAGATGGTTTCGTATCTTGACGTTCCGCCGTGGAATCGGCGCGGAGGGGCGGAAGATCTCAAGGATGCGCGCATGCTGGCGCTTGCGGTGTCCTTAGGACAGCGGCTCTCAGACGAAATCTGCCGCTTCTCGGGAACCCAGGCTCTGGAGGCGGCCATACTCGATTTATCCGATAAGGCGAATTTAGCGCCCAAGGATGTGCGCGCTGTTGTCGGCGATGTTCCACAAAAGTTTTTGGAATGTTGCGACTTGCTCGGATTCAAGCCGTCTCGACTCCCGAGCGCACTGTCCAGCTATCAGACCGTGATGGTTGGCAGTGATGGCAAGGAAATTCCAGACAAATATAAATATCCCTCGATTGCTGAGCGGATTAATCCTTACCTGTACGAATTGAAAGCCTGCCTCAATACTCGCGCCAAAGAGGACGAATTTACGTATGTGCCACAAGCCGCACTTTGTACGCTTAAGGCCCTGGTGAAGGGGCTTAACTTCGATCGCGCTGTATTTTTCCGTTACGACGAACAGAGTGGAGTCCTGAGACCGGAGCTGATTTTCGGGGTGCGTCCTCTCGATAACTATCTCGCGCCGCGTCCACTGTTAGGGCCAGAAACATTGCATATGCCGGATGTCCAGGCCTGCGTGCAAAGAAAGGCCATGTTTTTTGGGGACCCGGTCTTTGCCGAAGATTGGCCGCTCGCCGCCTTTCCAGTTATTTGCCAGAAGAAAGTCGAGGGAGTTTTCTTTGCCGATAAAGTTGCTAAACGCAACGCCGCGCCGCTTGAAACCCAGGAACAAGTGGCAATAGTGGCTCTTGCTGAAGGTTGGCATGATGTATCCCCAGATTTTCGATAAACGCCTGCTGCGAATCGGTGCAGCAAAGCTAGGCTTGCTCTTCTTCATGTTTCCCGAGTATGCGCTGGCGGGACCTATTTATGTGTTCAAGGAACCAGACGGAAGCATAAGATTTACAACCAAACAGCCTCCCCAGGGCGTGAGTGCGGAGGTATTTTCCGCCAAAGGTGCCCCTTATTCAGTGCTGGGAGGCTTGCGCCGCCGCGGGGATGGGCAGCTCTTCCCTGAGCGCTTTGCTCCACTTATTGAGGGGGCCTGTAAGGAGCATGGAGTGGATGCCGCGCTTGTTAGGGCTCTGATACATACCGAGTCGGCCTTTAATCCTCGCGCGGTTTCTCCGAAGGGAGCACAGGGGCTTATGCAATTGATGCCTCAGGTAGCGCGGTTACTAGGAGTTAGTAACCCCTTTGACCCCAAGCAAAATATATATGGGGGAACTCGACACCTCGCGTTGTTAATACGAAAATACGATGGTAACTTAAAATTCGCACTGGCCGCTTACAATGCGGGAGAAGGGGCAGTCGAAGAATACGGCGGAATTCCGCCATATCCGGAGACTCAGGAATATGTCCGGCGGGTTATGTCCCTTATGACTCGCTACAATGTTCGCCGTCATAGGGCCTAATGAACAGCATGCTCCATAGACTACCGAACTGGCTGACTTACTTTCGGCTGCTGCTCATTCCTGTCTTCGTTTTGCTCATGATCGATCCAACTCGGCCGATGATTCTGCTTGCGACCATTGTGTTCATCGTCGCGGCCTTCACAGATTTGACTGATGGTTATTTGGCGCGGCGCTTTAAGGCGGTTTCCGATGAGGGCAAGCTCCTCGATCCCATGGCCGACAAGATTTTGGTGCTCTCGGCGTTGGTTATGCTCGTGGCCCAGCGTTCAGAGATTACAGCGGAGCCCTGGGTGCCAGGTTGGATGGTAGTTCTGGTTTTGGCCCGAGAGATTTGGGTGACCGGCTTGCGAGGCATCGCCGCTTCTCGAGGCGTGGTGATGGCTGCCGCGCAAAGCGGGAAATTCAAAAGCGGCTTTCAGATGACTTCCATCGTTTTTTTGCTAATGCACGATATCGCCGTGCCCTTTACGGGACGCAGCGTAAGCTGCCAAACCGTTGGATTGAACCTCCTTTTTTTCTCAATAGTGCTCTCCTACTGGGGGGCAGTTGAGTATACGGCGGCCGTTTTGGGCCGACCTGAAGGTCAGGGCAAGGCACCCGATTCTCAATAATTTCCGTACCCGCTCACTGGGGTATTTAATTAAGTGATGGCGATAAATTAGGCGCCCAAGAAATGCTGTCGGCTGGGTGTTTGTGGACGTCCCCTGATCGGGGACGGCAGCATGTTGTGACCGGTTAGTATTATAACCCCGGACTTGCTCCGCAAATTCAGCCCTGAGGGGTCCTCAACCGCCGCGGTTCTCGCATTGCCTGCGACACGGCGTGAACGGTTACTAATTTTCTAAGTCCTTGGCTAAAAAGGCCAAATCGCAGGCTATTTTTCCTATATTCTGATTGCTTTAAATTGATTAAACTTCAAAACTTAAGGATGATCGCCCTTCATAGTGAGGTTTGTAGTACATGCGTGTCGCACGATTAGAGATTTTCGGCTTCAAGTCGTTCATGGAAAAGCTGGTCCTGCCCCTGGAGGGAGGTATTACCGGCGTTGTTGGCCCTAACGGCTGCGGAAAGTCCAATATTGTGGATGCCTTGCGCTGGGTACTTGGCGAGACCAAGGCCAGCAATTTGCGTGGCGGCGTCCTTGAAGACGTTATTTTTAACGGCACAGACAAGCTCCGTCCCTTAGGGCTCGCCGAAGTTACCATTACCCTACGAGCTTCCGAGGCCAACTTTTTTGCCGATTTGGTGTCTCCCTCGCTCGAAGCCGACATGCTGGCTTCGTTGGCCGTAGATGTTGAAGAGACGGAACAAGACGAGCAGTTTGCAGAGGAGACTGTCGAAGCAGCGGAGTCTGAGGACATCCAATCCGCTGAAGCTGCGGAACGCGGACGCCCCAAGCTGACAGTGATTTCCGGAGCGCTGGATACCTCCTCAGCGAATCAGAATTCCGCGGCAGAAATTGAAGCAGAAATACCGGAAGAAAGCGCCGAGTCGACTGAGGCACAGGAGGCTGAAATCCCGACTCAACCGGAAGCCATATCAACACCGAGGGCCGCAGTAACCCTATTAACGCGCTTTGCCTGGCTTAAATCCGTCAGTGAAGTGCAGGTAACCAGGCGTCTCTATCGCAGCGGGGAATCTGAATTCTTTATTAACCGCGTCCCATGCCGGCTAAAGGATATTAAAGACTTCTTCCGTGCCGTGGGTCTTGGTGCCCGCTCGCATACTATTGTGGCTCAGGGCGAGGTTTCTCGAATTGTAACTGCAAAGCCCGAGGATAGGCGCCTGATCTTGGAGGAAGCTGCAGGGGTATTGGGATTCCGCGATAAAATAGCATCTGCCACGCGTAAGCTTGCTGAAACAGACGTCGATGTTTCTCGTCTCTCCGATATAATCAAGGAGGTCGACCGCCAGGTCGCAACATTGAAGCGTCAAGCTGCTCGAGCGGAGGCTAGACAAGAGATTAAGGACCGCATTTCCACGCTGGAGAGGGCGATATTTATAGATCGCTTCGCGGATCTGCATCAGAACAGCGACCAGCGCGAGAAGGTGCTGGAAGAGTCAAGACGGGTGGAAGCCAATGCCGACGCGACTGTCCGCGAGGTTCAGGCTCGTGAGCAAGAGGCTCGCAATGAGCTCATGACCACCGATGTGGAGTCGGATGCCATTCGCAGCCGAATTGACGCGATTACCGAGGAGATTCACCAGCGGGACAGGCAGCGAAGCGATCGCCGTTCCCGTGTGGCGGAATTGAAGGCTTTCGAGCTGGCTCGCGGCACGGAAATGCGCCGTCTCGATGAGCGTCATGCAACGCTTGTGCAGCGTAAGACCACGAGCCTTGCCGAGATCCAGACCCTTGAAGAGCGTGAGCAAACACTGGCTCAGCAAATCGCCGAATTTGAGACCGGGGGCGAAGATGAAATTCGAAAAGCCGCAGAGGACTTGGACCGCGAGCGCGAACTTCTAAAACGAAAGGAGCAGGACCTTCGCGGAGTGCGCGAGGCCCTCATTGCCGCTAAATCCAGCCTCAAAGAAGTACAAGAGCAGCTTATCGCTGCGTCGCCCATTACACAGCTTAAGGAATCCCTCTCGGCCAAAGATTCTAAGTTCTTCGCCGAGGTTGCTCGTGGAGCTGAACTGCTTGTCGATGGCCTCACGGTCCCGATGGCATACTCCAAAGCTACCCAAGCGGTGCTTGCCGAGCGTTCGCAGTTTCTAGTTACGGATAATCCGCATGAAGTCGCTGAGCACTTTGTTGCGGAAGCCTATTCCGGAAAGACTGCTGGGCGTAGGCTGGGACTTGGGGTCTTGAAGCGCGGCGACACGGAGCTGTCGACCGCCAATGCAGCAGTCCCGTTTCCGACGCTGCTTTCGGTTATTGAAGTCGCGCCCGGATTCAAGCTGGCTGCAGAAAGGCTGCTTGGCAGCGTGCACCTAGTCGAAAATCTGGAACAGGCAAAGAACTTCGTTGCTTCGAATCCGGCTAAAGGCCTGACATTTGTAACCTTGGAAGGGGATCTCTTCACCGATTATAGCTTCTACAGCCTGCGCCATGACGGCGGCGTAATTCAGCTCAAGAACAAATTGCGAGAACTCGGCGATATCGTCGCGGTCTCGGACGGCCAGGAACAAAGGCTCACCGCTGAGCGCGATGAAATCCAAGCTCGTGTGCGCGCCGCTGAAACCTTTCAGGCGGAAGCATTGCGCCGCAGCAAAGAGCGTCAGCAAAAGGTCCGAGAGCTTCTTAACCAGCGCGGCTCCGTAAGCGGACGCCTGCAATCCGAGCGCCGCACTGCCGAGCAGATGGACTCCGATATCAGCAAAACCTTGCAGCAGATTAAGGACTGCGAGCTGAAAATTCAGGAGTACAAGGGAGAGGAGACGCGCATCGAAGATGAGCTAAAGTCTCTTGTCACCGAGAACGATGCTGCTTTGAGGGAGGAATTAACAAAGCTTCAGGCGACCTACAGTGAGCACGACAAGGTGCGACGCTCTGGCCGCGATAGGCTGGCGTCCCTGGCCTCTCAAGTGCACGCTGCTCGTCAGGCCTTGGACTCCGCGCGCAGTAAAGTAAGTGCTGCTACCTTGGAGCTCCAAAAATCAGCCCTTGATCGTGAAAGTCTTAAAGAACGTATAGAGACCGAGCTTGGAGCCGAGTTTTTTGCGCAGCTACTCCAGCCCGGTGCCGAGCTCTCGCGCCTCAACGACCAGGAACGGACAGAGAGCACCGAAGAAGTTCAGCGCCTCAAGGCTCGCCTGATTCGTGAAGGCGATGTCGATCCGACTTCAATTGAGCGCTACAAGGAAGAGAACGCGCGCCTCATCGATCTTGAGACACAGCGCGACGATCTGGAAAAGGCAGCAGTTACTTTGAAGCGCACCATTGAGACTCTTACCAAGACCTCTGAGGAGCGATTCTTGTCGACCTTTGCCGCGGTTAAGGAAAACTTCTCCCGCCTGGTTCCAAGACTGTTCGGCGGCGGCAAGGGCAGCTTGGAGCTTCTCGATCCGGCGCACCCCTTGGAGTCCGGAGTTGATATTATTGCGCGACCCCCAGGCAAAAAGCTCAAGAGCATTGAGCTTATGTCAGGCGGCGAGAAGTGCTTATGCGCCACGGCCTTACTGCTGGGCATGTTCATGGAAAAACCTAGCCCCCTCTGCGTGTTAGACGAGGTTGACGCGCCTCTGGACGAGGCAAATCTCGTGCGATTCCTCACACTTATCAAGGAAATGAGTAATAAAACTCAATTTCTTGTCATAACCCATAATAAGAATTCGATGGCCGTCGCAGACAATCTTGTCGGCGTCACGATGCAGGAGCCAGGCGCGTCGAAAGTAATTGGGGTTTCTTTACAGGAAGCATACTCCCAAGTAGCCTAGTGAACTGGGCTGATTTTGACCTTACTCCGCGTTGCGGGCCCCTAAGGCCTGCTTGCGACTTACAGTGAGTATTGTCTCAGTCGGCCATAGGAACTGCGCTTGGATTAAGGCCAGACTTAGCCTAGTTCAGTAGCAGTTTTGGTTAGCGACCGGCCTGGGGCAGCGCCGGATCGGATTGTGAGTATTTTGGGGCTTCCTTCTTCTCTTCCTCAGAGGTTTGCGCATGGATTTTCAAAGACTAACCACCACGGTGCTCAATCATCTCGCCGGGCTCTCCGACAAATTCGGTTCAGGCAATGTCGTTGCCGATGTCGTGCTTCTGCTCTTAGTCCTTTCACTCGTTGCCTTGGCCTTGGGAATTATCTCCCTCTACCGCAGTCCTAAGGGGGATCAAGGTGGCTTCGAGCGCTACGGCAGCATCGCCGGCCGCGTTGAGAAAGTTGAAATGACCCTCAACGAATTCAAGACCGATTCCAGCCGTGCCAATGAGCTCATGAAAGGCGACGTCGGCTACCTGAAGCAAGAGCTCGCGGAAATCAAAGCACTGCTTAGGAATACCGGCGGCAGCGGGGGAGGAGATAGAGGAACTGGAGGCTTCGGCTCGGGCGGCGGCCACGAGGATGCCAAAAATCGACGCGATTTTTCCGCCATGGTGGAAGAAGCGGCTCAGGCTGATCCGGTAGAGGAAGTCGTTGATGAGCCCGTCGCCCCTGTGGCTCCCATGCCCACTCCTACTGTCCCGTACGCCGAGGGTGAGGCGCTAAGCAAGCGCATGACCAAGACCAGACAGGGTTTGTTTGAGAAAATTAAGGGGCTATTTGCCGGCAAGCCAAAGCTTGATGAATCGACCTTCGCCGAACTCGAAGCTACGCTCGTAGGGGCAGATTTGGGTGTAAAGACCGCGCAGGCCTTGCTCCAGGAGCTTCGCCAGGATGTTCGCAATGGGCTCGAGGTTGACGAGGCCCGATTGACTGCCATGCTCAAGCTAAAGATCTTGAACATATTGGAGCACGGCGCCCTGCTCGATTCTGAAATATCTCCACGCCGCCGCGATGGGCAGCCGCTAATCGTGATGGTGGTCGGTGTCAACGGCGTCGGAAAGACTACGACCGTTGCCAAGCTTGCGCATGCCTGGAAGGAGCGCGGAGCTCGCGTGATGATGGTGGCGGGGGATACGTTCCGGGCTGCCGCGGTCGAGCAGCTTGTCGAGTGGAGCGATAGAATCGAGGTTCCGGTTATTACAGGAGCCCCTGATGCTAAGCCTGGAACCGTAGTGTTCGATGCGCTTTTGCAAGCTCGTCAGCGCAATATTGATATTGTGATCATCGATACCGCAGGAAGACTGCATACCAAGTCTAATCTCATGCAAGAACTCGAGGGCATTAGAACCGTCATCGAGCGTCAGCAGCCGGGTGCGCCGCACGAGGTCGTGCTCGTCGTGGATGGCTCGACTGGACAGAATGCCATTAGCCAGGCCCGCGAGTTTAACGACGCGGTGCAGCTCACAGGACTCATCGTTACGAAGCTCGATGGCACTCCTAAAGGCGGCGTGGTCGTGGCTATCAAAGAGGAAATCGGGGTGCCGGTGCGCTACATTGGTGTCGGCGAGAGCCCCAAGGATCTTCGTCCCTTCAATGCCAAAGACTTCGTTGATGCTCTTTTCGATGTCAGCGATCTTTCACCAGCCGAGCAAAACGGCCAGCTCTCGGCGCATGCTGAAGCGCGCAAGCGAAGGAGGAGAGATACGCAGGGGTATTTGACGGCGGGGTAGGGTTATTTGCACTGGTCGCCGCTGAGGCCGGAACCGGATCCGCAAGGAACCATTCCTTTGGCGGAGTCCATCGAAATGTTCGCACGATCCTCCCCGGCCTGCCTCAGCACCGGGCTTATCGCGATAAAAACAACTGCCAAAATTGTCAGGGCAATAATATATTCTATCATCGTGGCCCCGGATTGATTGATTTTATCGATCATTTAAAGCCACTCTAAAATTTAAGTGATGCGTGGGTAAGGCGCTTAAAGAAAACACTTCGAGCAGCATTCTTTATACTATTAGAATTTTCGACTCCTCCCGAGTCATCCGTCAGAAGAAATTTCCAATATTTTTCAAAAATGCATCCGATGCCACTCTGCATTGTCGGAGTAATCGTGGAACTTGTTACTGGCCAGCCTGTGGGGCAACCTCCACATGAGGAGAGGTCGACACCAACGATTGGATCGTATGGAGGTTCGGGAGGGCTAGAAGGGCAATTGTAAAGCTGTCGGTCAAATGGAGAAAAGACTAGGAGCAAGTTTTGTGAAGTGTTTTCAGGCCCGCCGAGAATTGCATTGAAGGCGAGGCTTAAAACGGAGACTGATTCCTGCAGTGCGTCTTCTAATGTTGTCGGGAAATAGGCGATAGTTATAGGTCTACGAAGCTGAGAATCTCCAGTCGGGTTTATTTGGCCAACCAAATTTCGAATTGCCTCCGCCTCTGATTGGCCGGTTTGAGGTGAAGTAGCGGCATTCAGCCTCTGGTGCAGCACGATGAGAATCGAGGTGAGAGTATTTGCCAGCGGGGAAGTTCCAGATTCGAAATATTGACCATGTGCCGGATCAAACAACTTCAGCGGATCTAAAATTCCGTAAGGCGCAGCATTAGCTGGATCAAGTCGCAATTTAAACAGACCAGGCGCACTGATGGAACGACCGAATGAGGTATCGCGCTTCAGGTAAAATAGCAGTCCCAGGAGATCTGGCCTCAGATCATAGGTCGCAGTAGAGAGGCTTCCATTTGGTGCTGGCTTAACACAAGGACCATCTACGCCTGTTTCCTGCTGGAACGGACATTGTTGAGTCGTGCCAAGTGTCCCAGCGACCTCAGCAGCAGTCATAAATTTTGTGGGATCGGGTGAACAACCCGTGCGTGTATACGCGCAATTGGTATCCCATAGCTGGCCACTACCATAGCTCTGCCCACGAAGCGGACGGTCTGGCTGGTAGGGCATTGTAGGAGGTTCAAAATTGCTGCTAGGGAGATCGATATGTCCCCGCCTTATACCGTTCCCAGGGTTATAGGCGTGGGCACAAATTCGCAATTGGGAGGCTAGCAGGGCTTGGTGCTGCTGAATCTGGGCAGAATATCCAGAGCTTTGGAAGCTGTTTAAGAAACCATCTCGAAGTCGATCGCCTGTTCCGATCCTTTGTCCGAATACTGCGGGGATATTTGCTACAACTTCAGGGAGGTCACTTGTATTCGTACTGCTGACTCCGCCGTAGTAGAAAACATATGGCGCCTGATAAATAGGGAGCGCGATGTCCTGTCCAAGCCTAACGATTTCAGAAGGGTAATTGATACCCAATACGGGTCGCCAGTAATCATTAACATTTAACACATTTCTGTGCTGTGGATTTATGTGCAGCAGCTCCGTCATGTTTCTAAGTTGCCCATGACGAGAGGCCAACTCAAGTATCGACGTTACGAATATATTTCTGATAAGAGCCGGAGGATTGGAGCACGCGGCGCGCATCTTTTCTTGATCGGGATTCGAGAGTGCGTCGAGCGCGATTGTCTGATCGACCACTGGCGATAAGAAATCCTCCGCGTACTGCTGGGCAGGACTTGGATGCTGAAAAGTAATCGGTGGGTTTATAGAACGTAAATCATATTTGTCTCGAAAGTTGCTCGGATAAAAATTTGGGCTAGGATTAAAAGAAAGGTAAGCATCCGAGGTGGTAGTCATCTCGGTGGCGACAGCGATAGTTAAACCAGGGTTGATCGGATTATCTAGACTAGGAACGGTGCCATCAAAAATTGGCGCATTAAGGGGCGGTGGGCTTGAATTGGGTTCATAGTATTTTCCAGTAACTGGGGCCCATACAACTGATTTAGCGCTGATATACTTGGATCCTGAGAAGCCAAGGAAAGTGTTTACTTTCGCCTCCAGCTCGCAGGAGGCCATGTTGCCTGCGTTCCAGAGGTTATTCCAGAGCGTTAAGGGATACCGAGAGTCGACCGTATCAAAGGTGCCGGATCCGCCAGGGGGGAATTTGTAGACCGATGCATCAGGCAACGCATCACCTTGAAAGATGCAGTGGTCGGGAGAAGCAGAACAAAAAGAATTCGCAGCACAAGTTCCGAGAAGCGAGCAGACATCTCGACCCGCATCCTGCCCGGCGTTAGCAACGATAAACGGCGGGAAATTATTGTGATCGTTCGCCTGACTGCTGGCATCGAACCCAGTTGGAAAGGGAAATCCTGGCTCGATTGATATATCCGGCATAGTTGGAATAATCAGGCGGGCCCGAATAAGTGTCGTTCGCGTGATGGGGTTATTCGCAACAAATTGGTCAATTGAGGTAGCAAAGACATCGGCAGCTCTCGCGGTTGGTAATAAAGAGCCCGCCACGCTCCAACAAATATCATTGGCTCGAGAGCGTAGCGCAATACTAGCGTATTTCACTACCCGCGCATTAATGCCGAGAACGACAAAGACAACAATGAGCGTGAACGAGATTATTGCGAGCAGGGGAAGTATGACCCCAGAGTCAGATCCGACTATGATTGGCTTCCTAGATCGTAGTGCCGTTTGCATATTGGAAAATGCGTGTGCGCCTCATTACAAAATTCACTGCCAAATCCTGCCCCGTCAAAATCCGCAGCATACCAAGAATCGGAGATAACAGAAAAAGTTTCGGCCGGTATTTACATTGCAGCGCGATGACGTCTGTTGGAAGTGCGCAATGGGCTGCATCGGGGCAATTAGGGCATCCACCAACTGAAGTGCAATAATCTAGGTAAGGGATCGGATTCTGCGAGGGATCTAAGGCACCATCTGGGGAAAGCAGGCGGCATTCAAGGCACCCATCATTTCCTGGATCGTCAGGGTTGCATGAATAGCGGATACTATTTCCTACCCCGAGCTGCATCGATTCGAATATATAAACAAAGGCGTAGATGTATTGGGAAGGCAAGCTCTTAAAATCCGGAGCGATGCTCGCAAAGGCACCAAGCCCTCGTTGATCAAGATTGTCAAGGGACTCAGTCCATGGAATGTTCCTGGAAAGCAGATTTTGAACTGCAGCGGTAGCGTTGCCTGTCGTGATCCAAGTGTCTATTCCCGAAACGCTGGTAGAAAGACCGCTCTTACTAAACAGAAATGGATCGCCACGAGTGGATGCCAATCGCATAGCAGAACCAAGAGCGGCGTCAAATGAGGCTTGTTCATTACGGGAGGTAGCAATCCAAAGGACTAGAAAGATACCAAACAAAAGGACGGGCAGCGTCAAAGCTGTCTCGACGAGCGTGGCGCCCTTTTCGCTGCAGAAGGTGTTGTTCACGCTCGCACCAAGAATTGCTCGTCCTGCAAATGAATGGGTGGAACCTGAGCACTAAATTAGCCGGTTTTAGCTACTGACTACTTGACCCGGTGGTTCCCATTTCCATTTGCATCTCCATCACTTCTCCCTGGCCCTTAATTACCGAAGAGAATGAGGTAGACGACGAATTATTTGCTGAGGTAGCGTTATGAACCCAGACTCCGAGCGAACCGACATAATACGTATGCAGGCTATCCAACTCGAGGTTATACACCGTTTCCTTTATCGGCAAGGCCTCGACTGCTTGAACCGTCAAAGGGGTGCCCGTGACAGCTACAAGCATGTCCCCTTGCTTAAGTGCGATAGCCGGTATCCAGCCGATTCCAACCACATAAAAGGGATGTATTGCGGTTGTTTCAATGTAGTCTCCACCTGCATAAACACGCAGGAGTGAATTGTCAGAGTGGATTAAGACATCCTTCACGCGAGCACTGCTCAGAGCAGATTCCTGATTCTTATCAAGGCGAGCCATCACCTCGTCTCCTCTGCGAATCTTGGAAATTGGCTTCAAGGATCCGTCT
>JAYRHW010000082.1:0-2439 GCA_041907145.1 Bdellovibrionota bacterium | reverse complement strand
GCAATCCGCGAAATGCGCTGAGAGAAAATATATTTCGTGTGAAAAGCGCCCAGTACATTCATACGACATGACTCCGAGAAACGTGACTATGGCAATTGGGGCGAATATCCCGCTGCGAAATCCGGCGGCGTTTGCGCCTTTTCAATGACGAGGCAGCGATTGAAAACGTCACTCTAGCTAGAATTATAAATTAGAATTCAACTCAGTTGCGCCAGAGTCCCCATCCAATATCTAAGCTGCGACGGTGAGGCTGCCGGCAAGGATGGAATACCGCCCACGATTTCTCCGTCATACTGAGCTCCATACTTCTCCACCAAACTCCGAACCTGCGGAATACTCGCCGAAGTAGTGAATACGCGAACCAGCACATTCTCATGCCGAGAAGCCAGGTAGCGCTCGAGTTGAGAAATACCCTCCTGGTTATCTTGAAAGAACAGAACGGTTTGAGCAACATGATATGTCTGCAGCCAAAGTCGCAGAAAATACGGTGACTCGCTGTCTGGAAAGACTAAGCAATGCACTTGAGATACAGGCGACTCCTGAATTTTCCGCAGCTCCAGCGGCGAATACTCAATTCCGCGTCGGTACGGATTGTAGTCCTCGAGCTTCACATAATTATAATACGCTGTTGTCGATACAAAAGTGAGAGCAACCAGCGGAGAGAGAAAGGAGAGTCGCGCGGTTAGATACCCATAGCTAACCCCTAGGAATAAGCCGAGGGGCACCATTGCAACAAACATTCGAGTAACTGGCGGATAGGGATATTGGCTAATCGCGCCTGCAAACACCGAGGCAACTATCAGATATCCGAATAGGCCTAAGCTTAGCCTTCCCCCTAAACGCCGTGAGATCGCAATACCACCCGCAAGCAGAATGGCGCTTATAGGATCTAAGACATTGTCAGATAGGAAATGATTATGTGCCCTAAAAGTGAAGAACATTAGTATAGATTGAAATATTTTTGGAACAAATAGGTGCCGATTTGACTGAGCTTCAGTGGAGGTAATGGTGACCCCAAAGACGTGCTGCAGATAGTCTACTTGAGCTAGTATCGGCGCCCCGCAGATTAGGAAGCCGGACGCAAGGAGGGCAAGGCAGTGTAATCCATGTCGCACATCAAAGTTCTTCTCTCTAAGGTCAAAGAACGCATCGACTAGAAAGAGCATCCCTACCGTCGCGATAGCGATTAGCGGACCGAGGGTGGATAGGAATAGTCCCAGTCCGGCACTTGCCCCAGCCAGGAAGAAATATGTGCTTGATTTTCTCCGCCGTCCGGCCAGATAAAAGCACGGAGCAAAGACAATCGGCGGCAGGAAAGAGGCGTGCGGTTTGCCGATCCTTGCCCAGACTATCACCAATTCAGACAAAAAAACTGCACTGCAGGCAACGAATGCGGGAAGCACAGGCCGAGTGGTAACTTTGCTCGCTAGCATCCGAGCACAGAGATAGACAGGAGGTAGGCAGAGCACGACAAGAACTGCCATAGAAAGACGCCAGGAGAAGTTATCCGGGCCCAAGAAATACATGAACCAGGCCTGCCAGGCCGATAGGAAGACTGGGAAAAACTCGAAACAGCCAGAGCCTTCTAGTAAATTTACCTGGCTAAGATGCGGAAGCAGTCCCTCGGCAAACCAGTAAAACCCATACTCATCTCCGATAAATGAATACCGCCAAGAATTGAAACCAAGAGAATAAATGTAACATGCACCAAGCGCGAATAGGATGAGCCCGAGTCCCTCACGGATAGATAAATGAACACCAAGATCTACTCCTGCAGAACGATCTCGGAACAATACAATTGCTAGCCCCAAAAATCCCACAAGGAGGAACAATCTGCCATTCCACGGTCCCTCTAGATGATCGCGAGCATCCATTACGAAGAAGAAAGATAGACAACCAACTCCTAACACTAGGAGCAGCGCATCACGGACCAACGTTGAATTTGAAACAGCGGGCGAGGACGTGGTCGTCAGCTGGGGGCGATTCCCCTTCCCGTCTCCAACCGCATAGGAGATGGCACAAATTCCAGACACAAGAAGCGCGAGCGCGGGAAGAAATGTGGCAGGAAAAGCTTCAAAGATCCCTGGCCTGTATTCAGTGAACAAGAGCTCCCTTAGCCACGGATAGTTCGCAAACAACTCCCATAGTTGATTCGAAAAACGGACGAGGACTACTGACGCGACGAGAAAAGTCCATCCCAAAACATAGACCGTGCGCTTAAACGACGTTGCATTGTTCATATGCCCTAACTGGAGGAATGGCTAACAACCATGCTTCGACCAAATCTGTGCTGACTAATCCGTGTTCCTAGGGTGCTATCCATTAGTATCGGACTCGGCTAGATATCTTGCCTCATCCTTCCATATGTCCCCTGTTTCGCGAAGCCTGGTTTTGATTGGCGGCCGTCAAACAGCGGCCAAGCATCCCCTGCGTCCCTTC
>JAYRHW010000081.1:0-1789 GCA_041907145.1 Bdellovibrionota bacterium | reverse complement strand
TTTTTGATGTAGCCGATGGTCGTTCCGGCGCGCTTCGCGTAGTCCGCTTGTGCGGCCGGGCTAAGGGTCTTCAGGTATGCACGTAGGATTTCCATGCCCTATCCTACCATTTGGTAGGCGGATGTCAATACCCTTTGGTAGACCAATTGCCTTGGACGACACTCCCCGGATGGGAACCAACAACGCCGATGTCGTCCAAGAGCGCCGCCGCCATGCAATGGCAAAAAGCGAATAGGAGCCTCGATCATCGCCAGCAAGTCCTTGTTTATAAAAGGGGAAATGCCTTTTCCGCCTGCAAAACTAACCAGCCGATCACCGCCGCCACTTGCTGACCCTTTGGCCATTCCCAGCCCGCCAAGTACGCCGCTCTGCGAAAGAACGCGCGTGCCGTCTTCAAGCACGTAACATGGGATTTCAACATCACCGATTTTCAGTGGGTGATCGGCCGAACCATGAGTTGCTTTGAGTACTGGCCCCCCTCCCCACCGTGACTTTGCCGCTTTTTCGGCAATCTCCTTCCTCCGTTCCGGAGTAAGAGACTTAGCTCGCGCTTTGCCGCCAGCTGCTTTCCCCGATGCACTGCGGGCCGCCGGAAAGCAGCTTGGGCACTACCTCGCAAATGACTCCACAAAAGCCTTTCTGACTGAGCTTGCTTCCGATATCGGGATTCCGATATCGGAATTAATTCAAATAGTTAGGGGTGGAGACCCTAGCCTACAGGGCACTTGGGTTCATCCGGATGTCGCCGTTCACCTGGGGCAGTGGCTCTCTCCCAAGTTCGCGGTAGCCGTTTCCAAGTGGGTTAGGGAGTGGCTCGCAGGTGGGCAGTATGGCGGCACACAAATGCCGTACCACCTCGAAAGGTACATAGCGAACCGCAGCAAGGTGCCATACACGCATTTTTCTGTCCTGAACGAGCTGACATTCAATCTCATTGCACCGTTAGAACAGCAGGGGTACACCCTTCCTGGCGGCTTGGATATTGGCAAAGGTGATGCCGCGCACGCTATCGTAGAGGCCTATATGGCCTTGGATTGCGGGCAAAGCCCCGCTCTCGCCGGGGTTGCAGTCATGAGGTATGCCGCGACTAAGGGAGGCGGCTATGGGGTCGGTAAGGACGTTGTCTCAGACCGAGATAGAAAGCGCGGTCAATGAGTTGATCGGGGCCATGGATGCTAGGCTCAAGCGAGAATACGGCGATAGGTGCGTAGTGGCCTCATGCCCGCATAGGAAGACCTGCGCTGACGTGGTAAGGCTGCCAAAAGCACTTGGAGCGCAAGACGATGAGCGATGAGATGTTACTTGGGTACTTTCTAGGGCAAATCATCATGTCGTTTTTGCTGCCCCTCGCTGTCCTCTACCGATGGGCAAGGAATCCGGCCGCAAAGGGTGCAAGAGCCTGCCTGTTCTTCATCCCGGTTGGGTTTATCGCGCTGCAGTGGATGACCATGCAGCCGGCCATTCTGATGATCGGCCACTTGGTATCGCTGGCCTGCGCGGGCTTTTTCCTAGCAACCCACCGCAAATAACTGTGGATAAGTGCCGTTCGTCGGGCGGCACACCTATTTGCCCAAAATCCTACCGTTTGGTATTGACATAAGATTACCGTTTGGTAGGATGGGCTCACGGTCAAACACGGCCGTTCTCTGGGAGGGGATATGAACGCAGTCTTCCAAAGCAACCAAGAGCCGAGCGCGCCCGCTAAGTTTGTTGAAGTCACGCGCTACGAAATCAGGGAGTTTGGCATCAAGGGCAGCATCTACAGCCGCCCGATTTTCAGGCAGCTGGT
>JAYRHW010000080.1:0-19615 GCA_041907145.1 Bdellovibrionota bacterium | reverse complement strand
CTCGACCTCTTCCTTGGCAAGGAAGCGCTCTAGCCAGCTGAGCTAAGCCCGCATTCATGAGCCCTAGGTTCTAGAAAAATTTGAGAAAAATGTCAATTCACGGGTCTAAGTTCATGACCGAATGAGGTTTCGACCCTCGGTTGTCTTTAGCGCTGTATTTGATTACTTTGTAAAGAAACCTATTTGGAGAATGCACCATGACGGACAGCTGGGATGAGATGCGCCGCGCCAAGGAAGAGCAATTCTTTGAGGAACAGAATAAGGCGGCCTTAGCCAGACTTAAGGCCCGGGGAGCCGGTGACAAGCGAATCAGCCCAGTAAGCGGCCAGCCCATGCTGCAAAAGACCATTAATGGCGTAGTCGTGGATGTCTGCCCTGTGACAGGCGGTATCTGGCTAGATGCAGGCGAGCTCGAGCAGCTCATGAAATCTGCCGCGGAAGGCGGCAAACAAGGCGATAACGGCTGGATCAGCGGCTTCTTCAAGAGTCTCTACAAGAAGTAGGGCCGCCCCGCTCCTATTTGTCTACGAATTTCTCGATCGATGTGCGCAAGTCGCGCTGCTGCGGGAGTGAAATTCGAGTCTGTCCCTGCACGCCATTTGAATCCTGATTTCCTCTCGAAACCGACGAGGCAACCAGAGACGATGCGAGTTTATCATGGGCATTCAAAACGAGTTCACGCGCGGAGCGCATCGTGATCCTCATTCCAGCCAAACTAGCCGGTGAAAGCTTCGAAACAGTTTGCGGATTGGTCAAATCCTCAAGCATGCCTAGAAGATCAGCAGCCTCGAGCAGCTTAGTGAGTGCATTACTTTGTTCCATGGAAAGCGCTCCAAAAATGCGCAGTGAACCGCTGCGAATGTCCCCTTATGATGCTTGTGAACCATTTCTAGAACCTCCAAGATAGCCAAATGACGATTGAAGCGATGTCACGCAGGGGATTTCTGGGTGCAGGATTGGCGGGACTGGGCCTTGCAGGACTTGGCGGTTACGCCCTAACTCACGATACCACTTCACAACTTTCTCTTGTTGAGCAAAGGGTCGAACTTCCTAGACTGCCAAAGGCTTTCGAGGGTTACCGCATCGGTTTTTTCACCGATCCGCATCTGGGAGTGTACGTACCTACCGAGTGGGTCGATGAGGCGATAAGTCTGCTCTCCAAGGCTAGAATAGACGTTCTGCTGATGGGAGGAGATTACATCTGGTTCCCTGACAATAAGGGTGTGGAGCATCTCTACCCAGTACGAAACCCGCGCTTTGCGCACACCGATAAACCAACTGCGATGGTATCCGAAATATTTTCGGTGGTGGCTGATTTGGCGGCGAAATTGGATCCTCCTGATGGCAAGTTTGCGGTACTAGGGAATCATGATGGTTGGACCGGGCCACATCTCTGCAAACAAGAATTCACAAAACGTCAAATTCAGGTGCTGGAAAATGATGTGCACAGCATTTCTAGAGGGAGTGAGCTGCTGCATATTTACGGCAGTGCAGATTACTGGACCGGAATCCCCAAGCCCCCGCCTTTTTCAGGGTTGGCGGCAGGCAATGAAGCTCGAATTTTGCTCACCCATAATCCCGACTACACATCAGAGCTCGTTCGGCTCAATTTTCAGGGCATAGACCTGGCCATCTCCGGTCATACTCATGGAGGACAGGTCAAACTACCCCTGGTTGGAGCCCTTCACGCCAACGTGGAGGACATGCGCTTTCGTGAGGGCTTTTTCCGCGCGGGGGGATTGATCTCGTATACATCTCGGGGGGTTGGGGTGGTGGAAATGCCGATTAGGCTTAATTGCCCCCCTGAGGTCACTGTATTCGAGCTAATAGGGGCCTAGGTATTTACTTTTCCAGCGAAATTAAGATAATGGGACACCTTTTGCTTCCGGGGTTCCCCTGGTTGGAGCGGGAGTAAATTTCGAATATACTGTCTTGATGGGTTGGGCTTGAAGGTATCGCCCTTCAGTGAAGCCCCAGAGAAGATTTTTGTGGAGTGAACGTGAGCGTAATTCCGGGCGAAATGGAAAATTCAGATAAACCGGCAGCAATGCCTGCTATTCAGACTAACGGTCATCATGCACGCGAAAATGGCGCGACACAGGCTCCCCGCGAAGGCTCGGGTTATGCTGAACGCTCCGAGCGCGGCGGCTATGATCGGTCCGATCGCCCCAAGGCCGGCGCCATGGAAGTCACCGTCGATCACAACATCGAGAAGGCCATGAAGATCTTGAAGCGCAAGCTGATCAAGGAAGGACTTTTCAAGGAACTCAAGTCACGCCGTTATTACGAGAAGCCCTCTGAGCGCCGTAAGCGCAAGCACAAGGAATCTGTAAAGAAGCTTAGGAAAGAAGAGTCGAGAGCAAAGAAAAACTCGCTTCTTGCCTCTTAAGCTGCTGCCTCGCAAGCTTTCGTTCCCTGGCGAGTTATCCGGAAAAAGCGTAGCCTAGAGCTGCGCTTTTTTATTGCCGTTTTCTCTGCCGATCGCTTCTGCATGCTGAAGATCCTTTCACGCTATATTCTGAAGGAAGCAGCTGCCTATTTTATCCTAGCGCTGTTCACGTTTACCGGAATTCTCCTAACGGTCAGAATGCTGCGACTCGCGTCCTTGATAATAAACAAGGGCGTCGAGGTCGGGCAGATTGTACAAGTCTTTCTCGCCATCATCCCTGCCTTCATGGAAGTGGCTATTCCTCTGGCAACTCTCTTGGGAGTGATGCTGGCATTCGGCCGCCTCTCGGGAGATTCGGAAGTCATCGTCATGAGAGCGAGCGGCGTGAGCATCCTGCAGCTCGTTCGGCCTATTCTATTTTTTGGCATTTTATGCGGACTCGTGAGCCTCGGGGTGACCCATTGGCTTAGTCCGTGGGGCTTTCAAATTTTGCAGCGCACCCTGTTCGATATAGCGCGTTCGAAGTCCACGGCGGGACTGGAACCAGGCATTTTCAACAAGCTCGGCAACCTGACCTTGTACGCCGATGAAATCGATTACCGCACGGGGGGCCTGAAGCGAGTGCTCATCGATGACAAGCGGGACCCCAAGGAACGCAAAGTGATTACTGCCACGCATGGAGAAATTGTTTCCAATGAAGTCGATCGTACTATTACCTTACGGCTCTTTGACGGCAGTATTCACGAGCAAGTCGAGGGAAAATACGTGGTCACTGACTACGACTCGAATAGCGTCGGACTTTCATCCGATGAGGCGATCGACCCCGACACTATGAACCGAGGACGGAGCAATCGGGAACTCACGCTCGGCGAAATCAATGACGAAATAGCGCGTTACGAAGCGCTCCTGAGAAATACCCAGCCCGCGGAGAGTGCTCCTCCAGCGATGGTCGAACCGACCGGCATTTCGGCGCCAAATCTCAGCGACAAAGCGCCACCGCTCACCCCGAAGGACATAAAACGCAAAGTTCGGAAGCTTCGCGTCGAGGGCTATCGACGATTCTCCATGCCGTTCGCTTCCTTCATTTTGGCCTTGATAGCTTTGCCGCTGGGCATCCAGCAGCCTCGAAGTCAGAGAACTTGGGGGGCGGGGCTATCGGCAATGCTGGGACTGTTGGTTTTCACGCTATACTACGGGCTGCTTTCGGTAGGCGTAGCGATGGCGGAGTCAGGGAAAATTCCGGCTCTGCTTGGCTTGTGGCTGCCCAACCTCGTTGCGACAACAATCGCGGGATATGCAACCTGGAAGATGGGGACCGAGCAGTGGCAGTCCATTGCGCAGCGCTTCGAGGATCTCCTTAAATCGATCGTGCACCGATTTCAGACTAGAGTTTCAGCATGACGATTATTCATCGCTACTTGCTACGACAACTCGCCAAAAACTTTGGGGTATGCCTTTTGGCCCTTACCCTGCTCTTCGAGGTGTTCGATTTTTTTGATCGCTTCGACAACTTGCTGGCAGAGAATGCTACGTTCGCGTCCTCGGTGCACTATTTCTTGCTCAAGCTGCCCCTCACGATCAATCTCATGCTGCCGATAGCGATGTTGGTGGCAACTTTGTTTACCATCGGCATATTATCCAAAAATTCAGAAATCACCGCGATGCGCGCCGCGGGCCTTCCGGTATTATGGCTGGCTCGTCCCCTGCTTGGATTTGCCCTCGTCTTGAGCTTTGGCTCGCTTCTATTCGGGGAGACACTGGTGCCTTACTGCCAGCGTCGGGCCCAGGAAGTGTACAACCTCGACATCAAAAAGAAGACCGAAAGCGGGAAGTACAGCCAAAATGACTTTTGGTGGAGAAGCGGCAAACAGTTTAACTCAGCTGACTTCTTCGATTCCCGGACTAATACGCTGCATAATTTCTCTAGCTTCGAGCTCGACAAGGATTTTCGAGTGGCTACCCGGATTGACGCTGCCCAAGTGAATTGGGTCAGCCCCACCTACAAATGGACCATGAAGGGAATTAGCGAATATCACTTTGTCGGACGCCATGAAGTGGAGCTGAAAAAGCACAATGCCCTTCCCCTATTAATTGACGAGCTTCCTGAAGATTTCTATGACGCCAAGACCGATACCTCGACGATGAGCTACCGGCAGCTAAGTAAATTCCTAAAGCAGCAGCACGCTAATGGTATTCCTGTAACGGGGTATAGGACCGAACTCTATGCCAAGTTTTCATTCCCTTTTATCATCGTCGTAGTGACACTGGTTATTTTGCCATTCGCACTCAAGCCCGCACGCTCCGGCAGTCTGGCGATGAGCTTCCTTGCAGGCTCGGTGATTGCCTTCTCTTATTATGCAGTCCACTCCTTCAGCATATCGATGGGAAAGGCGGAGCTCTGGAACCCCCTTATCGCCGCCTGGATGGCCAACCTGGTAATGGGTGGAGTCGGGTTGGTGCTGGTCTGGGGCGCGGAATCCCCCTCCTAACCCACCCATTTCACTGCAAAATAAATGGGACAGTCCCAATTGTTAAATGGGACAGTCCCAGTTTTGGGGGCATAACAGAGTATGAGCAAGGTTACCCCCCAGCCGGCAACGGAGAACACGAAGGTCGCCCCAGAGACGGTCGTCGAGCGGGCCGCGCCCGAGCTTTCGCAAGCAGGCATCATGGAAATGATAGCCGCGGCTCCCCGCCACTGGCTGTACCGATCCCCAGGCGACAAAATGCTGGAAGTCGGCGATCACAACGCCAAACTCGACCCAGCCTTTCAAGAGCTCGATGTCGACACGAGAAGTTTTGATACTCTAACCGAAGGCAAGATCGAGGATCTCCCGCCCCTAACCCCAGCTACTGTTGCCGAGGCCTACCAAGGCTGGATCGAAGAATCCAGAGCCAGCTGGCTGACAGCACTTGGACATATCGAACATGGCCTGCTCGAGGGGCGACTCAGCGCCAATGAAGTAGCACTGATGCGATCCCTGCTTAATGATCCAACCTGGTTTGCTGACGCTGAAACCACGAACGATGGCCCCCTCCCCACTGTTCCCGATTTTTATCGCTGCGCCACCACAATATCGGAAGAGATTAACCAACTCTACAAGACTGGAAATCCGATTCAGCATGTTTTCAATTTAGCTCCTATCCACGCGCCGTTTTGGCAGGAATTAAAGGACGCGAGCCTCGATCTTGCCAACAGTCCTGAAAAGCGCATCGCCGGACTCGAACGGATCGTGCGTGAGTGCGTGCGCGCCATGGATAAACCTGAATCCATGCAGGAAATGCTTTGCGGACTGGCAAACCATACTGCCTTACTAGAAGGTCTGATAGGCGTCCCGCTCGCCCCAATCGAGGCCAGCACCGCGGTAGTATCCGAAAGGACGCTCACGCGATATTCAGCCAACGCGGTAGCAGATCACGTGATGTCGGGGGCCGGAATCTACGGTCCCCAAGGGACGGGAGCTTCTGGAGGCGTACTCAAACCACTGCTTATCCAAACAGATGGCGGAAGAATTCGCCTGCCTGATCCAAACAAGCCCAATGAATTGCCTATCATTCGCGAAGTCCTGCTCTGCTATGCCGAGGAACTCATTCATGCACAGCAAAATATCGGAGAGATTATCGGCACAACACGCCAAACAGCAGCGCTAGCCTCAGGCACCGCACCGGACGACGAGCTCCTCATCAAGATTCCAGAGGAAGGCTTCACCTCAGAGCTGGCCCGGCGCTACGTCCACGATGAACGAAAAATGGGCGAATGCAGCGACTCGGACTTCCCCAACAGAGTCTCCGAGGTAGATGTCGCAGGAAGGTTGCTGCAAATGGCGACCGACGAAGGCGTCCCACTAGGCTATTTGAAGGGACTTCTGTACGAGCGGCATCAAGATGATCGAGCGCCATTCGTCGAATGGTTAAGAACTAAGGGAGTCTCTCTGCCCTAGGGCCAAGGTCTCAGTCAGCCTCGCCTAGCTGGCTGCTTCTGCAGAAACAAAAAAGGCCCCCTTTCGGGAGCCTCTTGCAGCGATTAACGCTTCGAATACTGAGGACGACGACGGGCCTTATGACGTCCGTACTTCTTGCGCTCGACTTCGCGGGCATCACGGGTCAACAGTCCTTCAGCCTTGAGCGGCTTACGGTTCTCAGGATTAAATTCACAAAGGGCACGGGCGATACCAAGGCGAGCCGCGCCGGCCTGACCTGACATGCCGCCGCCGGCAACGTTAATATTGATATCGAACTTATCGACCTGGCTCAAAAGCACGAGCGGCTGGCGCAGAATCATTCGCAGCACTTGACGACCAAAATAGTTATCAAACGGACGATCGTTGACGGTGAGGGCGCCGGAACCCGGCTTCAAGTAAACGCGGGCGACCGCTCCTTTGCGTCGTCCGATAGTGTGAATGGAGTTGCTTTTCATGACTTCCGACTCTCTAAACGAAATTAGCTATATTGAGGCTGTACAAGCTCAGGTGACTGAGCGGCATGCGGATGCTCTGTTCCAGCGAAAACCTTGAGCTTGGTCAATTGCTGAAACGAAAGCGGCCCGGCGGGCAGCATCGTCTTGACCGCCAACTGAATCAGGCGCTCCGGATTCTTCTCGCGCAGCCTACCGGCGGTGATCTCCTTAACCGTACCCACGAATTCAGTGTGATGGCGGTAAAGCTTCTTGTCGGCCTTTGCACCGGTCAACTTCACCTTGGCCGCATTTATAACGACTACGAAGTCGCCGCAATCAATATGCGGAGCAAATTGCGGTTTGTGTTTGCCGCGGAGAAAGCTTGCCACTTTGGACGCTAAACGACCAAGTGGAACGTCGGTGGCATCAACAACGAGCCACTTACGCGCTGCGAGGCCCTCTTCTCTTGTTAAGAAACTGGTAGACATAAATACCCAAAGACGAATACAACTCGCTAAACTTCCGAAAAACAGGAACGGTTACCCTACCGATCTGAGGTAAAAAGGTCAATAGTACCCAGCCCTTAAATTACCCTGACCCCGGGACGGGCTCGCACCTAGAGCTGATGCAATTCCTTGAGAATTGAGCCCTTTAGCTCCAAAATCTGCGGTGTCTTCAGGCGCTGCAAGGCATACTGACTCACCCGCGCCGAGATTTCCACTTCGCCAGCCGCCATCAAAGCCTGGGCGCTCTGGAGCAAGTTGCTGGTCGTCCCATCAATTAAGGCCTCGAAGCGCGCCCGAAGCTGGCTTGACGCCATGCCAGCCTCGGCATCGATCAACAATCCGGCGCACAGCGCCCGATTGGAAGTCGTTCTGCCCCATAAATCCACATAATCATGCGCACGAGCCTGTCCTCGCTCGCCCCCTCTCCACGTCGACTGCATAACCGACTTGAGACGGTGCTGAAGGCAAAACGCCAACCCGTTCACAACTGCACAGTCCACGAGCGCAGTAGGAGCGTCCTTGGTGAGCTTAGAAAGTGCTCGAAAGGCCGCGCTGGACTCTAGGGATGAAGCTAGCGAAGCAATTACACCATCAATATCGCGGGGAAATTGGGCAGTGCCGGCGTCCAAATTCGCGACTTTGTCTATCAAAGCGTGTATTGCCTCGTGCGCTGGACTCATACTTTCTCCTTAGCTGCCATGCGGAAATCATTTTCGGTATACCACGGCGATTGGAAGGCACTCAAGCGCAAGCCTCCTAGCCGAGGGCCAAATTGCAGGGATTCTCAATAGGAGCTCGCTGTCAGGCGAAATGCTCACGAGCCGAAACGGGGGTAAGCTCGGAATGTGCATCCACGGAATCGTCTTTGTCAGCGATACGTTCAGCGAGACTTTCGCTTAGTTCCTTAGCCTCGCGAGCCTCCCGAATCTTATCGCCAACCGTTACGGACTTAGCTAGTCGGATGGTGGCCACACTGGCCTCATTGAGCCCTGCAGTCACCGAGCTTACTGCCGCAACGGCCTGCGCCTGGGCGCTGGAAGCCGCCGGCAAAGAAGGGGCCTTGGCCCCCTTAGCATCAGAAGAGCTAGAAGAACTGCCAACAAAACCACGAACGACCGTGACGGTCATACTACTACCATCCTGGTTCCGAAAAGTCGGGCGACAATTTATGAGGGTAATCACTTGGCAAAAGGTCAGAACCACTACCTTTCTGCGCTGGGAGCCAGATCACTGTCTAGTACTTCTAGATATCGGCAGGCAAAACGCGACTCTAAAGCAGAAAGATCAACAAGAAATATAGGGAATTAGCGAGCTCCGGTGCCGAAGAATACGGCCGGAATGGTGCGAAAGAGCAGCATTAGATCACGAGACAGCGACCAGTTATCGATGTACTCCAAGTCAAGCTTCACCCAAGAGTCAAAGTCCTGAATATCGTTCCTGCCACTCACCTGCCAAGTGCAGGTAATACCAGGACGCATCGATAGACGACGGCGATCTTTGCGCTCATACATGCTGACTTCGCCAGGGACTGGCGGACGAGGCCCCACCAAGCTCATCTCACCCACCAGTACATTCCAAAGCTGAGGCAACTCATCAAGACTCAAGCGACGGATCCAACGCCCGACGCTTGTAATACGCGGGTCGTTTTTTATCTTGAAGACCGGCCCCTGCATTTCATTCTGAGAACGCAATTTCTCCTGTTCGTGCTCGGCGCCCTGCACCATGGAGCGGAACTTGTGCATATTGAAAATTCTGCCATTGAGCCCCATGCGCCTTTGACTGAAAATTATCGGACCTGGCGAATCGAGCCTTATTGCAAGCGCAATCAACGCCATAAAGGGCGATAAAATCACCAGCAGGGCTGCTGAGATAACGACGTCGAGCATACGTTTGACGGCGAGCTCCCAGCGATCGCCGGGCGGAGTTTGGAAATGTATCAACGGCATGCCGCCGAAGTAGCTAATACCAGACTTAATAAGACCGATGCTGAACAAGTCAGCAGCGATAGTCGTCCGCACTCCCTGCTCTGAACACACCAGCACCATTTCCTCGATCTGAGGCATAACTTCCACGACATCGGTAAAAATTACTTCGTCAATGGCATAGGTCTTGATGGCGCGGGCCAGCTTTTCGGTACCCTGAATGAAGCGGCCAACTTGTCGATGGCCGATCGCACGTAAATCAGTACGAAACTGCTCAATCAAAGCTCCACGGGGATCGATGTCGGCCGTGAGCGTGGCAAAAGCGCGTATTCTAAGCCCCAACTCCGGCCTCGTACCTACTTCACGCGCCAGTCGCAGCGCCTGCTCTCCGATTCCACACACTATAATGTTACGGTAGTTCCTGCCCTGCTGGCGCCAGAATCGCAGCACTCGCAGTACAAGATAGCGCTCAGCCGTAAGAAACAATCCGACCAAAAAACAAAACAGTCCGATGAAGCTTCGGCTGAGGTCAAGCTTCAAGAGGAACAGCGTAGCGGCCAGAGCCACAAAGACGATCAAGGAGCTCAGGATCGATACGCGCAAAAGACGCCAGTGGGAACTGAGCCGCATACTGCTGTAAGCACCCATCATGTTGAGGGCGATCAAATAAACAACCAACGCAACGATGAGCACGACGGCGTTGTCCCGCAGCGGCGCGAGCTGTTCGCCCTCGAAGGGGATGTTCAATCTAAGAATGTCATTCCAGAAAATAAGCGCGCCGCGACTGTAGTAAGCCGCGAAGAAGCAAAGAGCGATGATCAACACATCGCCGATGCGCTCCAATCGAGATATAAGCCGCCAATTTTCTTTAAGCATGAAAGGATTGAATTTCCTCGCTATTCTACAGAATTCCTACCGCCCAAGCCACCACAGCCTCGGGAGCCCCGCTGTCCCTGGGATACGGCCCTAACCTCCCTCGACTATTGAGTAAATCACGGAGGCAGTACTCCGAGAGAAATGTGCAGCCCTTCCGACAGGGCGCTCATCAAAGAATGTATGACTTACGGCAATGACAGCATGAATTCTGGTTCGCAGCGCGGGCAAGCTTCCGGGCGAGGCGAGGCTGTTTCGATTTATTTTGCCGACCCGACAATAAATCATCTGTTCTCGGAATTACTCAAGGCACGCGGTGTGCGCACGCGAATCATCGAGGACGCTGCCACCCTGCCGGGGTCCACTCGCATAATCACAGAGCCACAGTTTTTCCCTCAGATTCCGAATGCGCTGCGTCCGACCTGCCTCGTCGTCGGCAATAAGGACGCCATGAAGGGCCTTGAAGTTCTACAGCTCTCTAGACCTCTCACGGAAGAAAAAATAGAAACAGCACTCGCCACGTTCCTCTCGCGCGCGTAAGCCGCTATAGTCTCCGTATGAAAATCCTATTGCAGAGAGTCGCCCATGCCCGGGTGAGCGTCGAAGGGGCCGTCGTAGGGTCTATCGCGAATGGGCTGCTTCTGCTGGTCGGTTTCGGCACAGGTGACAGCGACAAGCTTCTTCGTCCGATGGCCGAAAAAGTGCTCAATCTGCGCCTATTTCCCCAAGGCGAGAAGTCATTTCATCTTTCTTCCCTCGAAGCGAATACGGGAGCTCTCCTCGTTCCCCAGTTCACGCTCTATGCCGAGGTTTCGAAAGGGCGCCGCCCTGATTTCTTTGGAGCTTTGGAGCCCGCATTGGCTACGAGCTTGTTTGATTCGTTCGTACAGACCGTGCGCAGCCTTGCAACCGGAGCTGTAGCTACCGGCCAGTTCGGTGCACATATGCACGTCGAACTCTTGAATGATGGTCCCGTTACTATCATGCTCGACTCGAGGGAGCTCGGGCTACAGCCCTAGGCGCTCATGGGCAATATCAACCATTCCCAGTAATTCCGGATGCTGTTGACCCCACGTACTTTCAGGTAAAGAGGAAAGCGGAACAAATATGCGCTCCTTCGTCTCAAATCGCGCCTCGAATGGGTCAATGCGCTCGACCCTTGCTGCGTACAGCTGCATGTAGCTTTTGGGCCAGGGGTACTGGTTCTCGTGCGGAGGATCCCCAAAACAGTGATACTGCCAAAATCCAATCACCTTAAGCTCTCCGAGCCCAAGCGCCGCTTCTTCATTGACCTCACGTCGGGCAGCGGCCTCAACGCTTTCACCGTGATCAAGGTGCCCTCCCGGAATATCCCAGCCGCGACGTTCGTGACGAACTAAACCCAGCGCGTCGTCATCGAAGGCTAGTACATGCGCCGCAGTGATTAACGCCCTCGGCGGCAGTGTCGTCGACTCAATGAGCCTGAGCTCGGCGGAATATTTGAGATAGGGCGGATTGATCTTAAGGCTCACGACACGCAAATCCGGGAATCTATCCTCACCGGTCTCGGACTCGAAGCCCCGACGCCTTTGCTGCGTCTCCGTTAGATCCATACGCCCTCCTGATGACGCAAGGATAGAGCATTCACAGAAATATAGTGAAATATCTACATATTTGTGCCATAACTATGGCAAATGCGAAACAAATCTGGACTTAGTGAACACGAGCGTGCCGTCATTGCTGCAGCACAGGTCAGAGCCAACGCCTCGCTTAGGGATCTTGCGAGGGATGCGGGCCTGCGTCCGAGCGTCGTTCAATACACGCTTAGACGCCTACGCGAACGTGGAATACTTGGCAGAAAAAAGGCCGCGGTTAGCCGCGCAGCAATCGGGCAAATCGATCACCTCATGTACTTTAGTCTCACGACGTCTGAGCGAAAGAAGCGCACGCAGTTTCTCTCAGGCCTAAAGTCCTCGACGGCGGTCTCATGGATCGGTGAGCTCGGCGGCAACTATACGCTCGGGGCCACGCTCAGCTGCCGCTCAAATGTGGAGTTTCACCGAGAGTGGTGCGCGCTGGCCGGCAAATTTCAGGAAGCCATTACCAACCGCTCGTTCGCAATTCGTTTGTCGCTGTTAAGCCTCAACAGGCGCTACCTTTGCGCTAGCAAGACCCGCAGCATTGAGCTCAGAGCGTCCCCCACCCTTGTGGAACTTGACCAAACCGACGATAAGCTCTTACTGAGCCTAACGACCAGTGACTGGGATTCCCTGCGCGACGTCGCCCGGCAAACGGGAATTCCACTCAGCACTTTAGCGCGGCGGATCGGGCGGCTCGAAGAGCTGGGAGTCATCGCGGGGTATTACTATCTCATCGACCGGGAACCTCTTGGCATAGAAACTTACAAATTAATGATAACGGTTCGATCTCCATCGCAGACGATTAGCAGTTCGCTCAAGCGCTACACAGAATCCCATCCACGTCTTACGATGTACATTGAGTGCTGCGGAGGCTGGGACTATGAACTTACAGCTGAAGTCGAGTCGGGCTCCGAGATTCCTCTGCTCGTGGAAGATTTGCATGATCACCTCGCCGGTGGCGTCAGTACCATTCAGGTAGTGCCCATTTTTCGCTATCTGAAGAACTCGCAGCATATTGCAGCAGCTCGCAAACGGACCGCCGCATGAAGCCTCTCATTCTCTACCTGTTGGCGGCCGCTCTCATCCTTAGCTTAAGCGGCTGTAGCGCCAAGCGAACTCATCGCTGTCAAGTTTCCATCGGAATCTATGAAGGCCGAGACCCGCTTCACATGGCGGAGCGGCCCGGAAATCCCATTCTCACTCCCGCTGCGGTAACTGACCGCGATGCCTTTTCGATTGCCGATCCTTTTGTCGTGCAGGCAGGTGAGGTTTGGTATTTGTTCTTTGAAGCCATCGATAGAAAAACCGGGAAAGGAGATCTTGCGGTTGCCGAAAGCAGCGATTTGAACCAATGGGAATACAAGGGGGTGGTGCTCAGCGAAGCATTTCATCTCTCTTACCCGTATGTGTTCAATGTCGAAGGTCACTGGTACATGATTCCCGAGTCGCGCCAAGCCAATGGCATTCGGCTCTATCAAGCAACCGCATTTCCCATGCACTGGGAACTAAAGAAGACGCTCATTAAAGGCAGGTTCGCTGACTCCTCGATTGTTCATTACAGGGATAGGTGGTGGATCTTCACGATCCGCAACGCTTACACCATGGATATCTACTGGGCTGACAACCTTGAAGGCCCCTGGCGTCCGCATGCGCGAAATCCGATTTACGGCTCTCAGCCGGGCAAGGCTCGCGGCGGCGGACGCGTTATCGTTTGGAACGACAAGGTACTGCGCTTTGCACAAGACAACCGAGAGGGCTATGGTCACGCCATACGAGCTTTCGCGGTTGATAAGCTAACCCCCAGAATCTTTAGCGAGCACGAGCCTGCTCCAGGCCATATTATTCAGCCTGGGGGAAGTGGTTGGCGCTCGACTGGCATGCATCAATTCGATGCGCATGAGTTGGGTCAGGATCGCTGGTTTGCCGTCGTCGATGGTTGCGGCTCACCGGGCGCCACTCGCCCAAATGACTAGCCCGTTTATTCGATTGGCCTCTCTGGCCAGGTGTTAGCGTAGGCCTCGGCGCAGGTTGTCCGCCTGTCGATCCGTGCTTACTCCTTGTCGTCGTCCTGCGAGTACGATTGAGCGGCTGCATCCGCAGCAAACACAGGGATCTCGAATTCAGCCTCGAAGTCAGCGCCATCGAGAACGGCACTTGCACGCAGCAACCACAGCACTGATTGATTATAGCCGCGGGCTGAGTCTGGAAAGCCATCGGCAACCGGCAGCTGCACGGAGAACTGCTGCTCGCCGGTCGCACGAAATGGATCGACTACCTTGACTTCCCCTGTTGTTTCCCAGCGCACATTAATCTGACTTGTATTCGTGCTGCGACCTCCGGCCCCGCGTGAATGCTCCTCACAGCGAAAACTCAGCGCGACTTTGGGCGATCCCTTGAGATCAACCGGCGCACGCACGATTCCCTTTATTTCATCGCCAGGACGCACGGGGATAGTAGAAAGCCTAAGGTAGACCTCGCCAAACCTCCTGGCCCTTGCCATCTGCACCACGAACCAACACAGCAACCCCAGACCTGCCAGTGGAAAAACCAAAAGCAATAGTCCAAGTTTATCGCCTTCACGAATCTTCTCCGGCAGCGCCATTAAGAGCGGCCAGGAACAAAGGTTCCACATCAGCGCTAAAATACCACTCTCGAGTGCATTCCCTCTAAGCCGAGAATGAATCTCCTGGCCGGACCACTCTACTCGATGCCTCCACGGCTGACCTGGAAATTGGGCCACGAGCTTCTCCTCGGCATTCAACCGCTTCCAGGAAAGATAGGCACTGATCCAGCAGCCCAGCCCCACGCCGGCAAAGAGAACCACAAACAGAAGGGAAAAGGCCACCAGCTCCCAGCGAATCTGTGGCATCAGAATGGACTCAGAAGGATCTTCTGGATTTACATGCGCCGGAAATTGCTCGCCCCTGGATTGATATCCTTGCAGCTCTTCAAACGCCCTCTTCTGAAAATCCGTAAAATTATCAGTGCCGAACAGCGAGATGCGCTTGCCGTTAAACTCCTTGCCGTCAACATTATAGGAGTATGCTACTACCGCCCTTTCTGACTTTGATCCGGGGTCCTTGAGCTCCACACTCTCGAGACTCGCCGGTCGAGTCGGCCACGACTGCATCAAGGCACTTCGAATGACCGTAAGAGCAAGATGAATTGCAAGCGCCGTTCCGATGAGCACAAAGGGCGCAGCAAAAATCGCGAGGACCTTGACGGCCCCCCTACTACGCGGACGGGGAAATTGGGATAGCGAAACAGTCATTGGCGCGCCCTTTCCAACGGCCCCTAGGATAAGCCCAGCTCACGCGACCGTTTGGCATTGAGGTAGAGCGCTCGCAGAACCGGAAGCACCTTATCAATGGCCGCCGTTGAAGCGCTCTTCGCATCCTCGAAGCCGACACCGAGTCTCTGATACTGCGGGAGCGCTCGCACATCTTCCACAGCTTCAGATACCGGACGGGTCGCTCGACCAAATAACCGCACCATGAATTCCGAATAGAGCGGGTAAAGACCTGCTATCTGAACTGCTTCAGACACCTGCTCAGCAGATGCGCTCTTGAGCAGCACGTGCAGGGTCAAGCGCGCAAGCGCAGTAGCTTGTAGGCGTCGAACTACCTCGACCTTGGACTCCTGCACTTCGGCTCCTGCTTGCGTGAGGAAAGTTTGGGGAGGAAATTCCACCAGCTCAAGTACCCGATTGAGCCCAACCGGCTCGTGGTCGAGTAAATTCTGCAAAAGCCTGGTCTCATGAGGCTCCAAGACCTCCGGCATGCTCTCAGCTACAAATGATTCCGGCTCTCCCAACAGCACCGCAAGATTCGAAAGTCTCTCGAGTGAGCTTGAGAGCACCTGCCGAATTCTCTCCCGCGTAAGTCCATACTCGTTTCCTACTTCCTCCAAAATAGCTCCGTCACCTGCCTCGTTAATCAGCGTATCAACCTTCTCGTCGATACCCATCGGCACACCAAACCGAAGACCGACGATATTCACATCGCGCTCGGTAAGCAGGATCGGTAGTCGGCGGCGAAATGCATCTATTCCTTCATTGCGCTCAGATTGCTCCAGATGCTGCGTAGCACGGGGATCCTCAATAAATCTGTGAAGCGTACCATCCTCTTCCTCACCGCCCTTGGCCGGGCCATCAAGCCGGGCTTGGCGCGTGGGGACAGCCTTGACCTGCAGCACCTTCTTCACCGTCCAACCCAACCGCTCGGCCAATACGTCCGGGGCAGGGACCGTGCCGAACTCCTCGATAAGCGCCGTCTCGGCGGAACGAAGCTGCCTAACGGCCGAGTGCATATGCACGGGAAGCTGAATGACCGATTCATTCGTGGTCTGGGTGAGAGCGCGGCTAACGGCCTGGCGAATCCACCAGGTTGCATAAGTCGAAAACTTATAACCGCGCTCAACCTCGAAGCGATCGACTGCTCGCATCAGGCCATGATTCCCTTCCTCGATTAAATCCGCGAAATCTAGACCGCGATTCCGATACATTTTGGCAATCGAAACGACCAAACGCATATTTGCCGCAGCCATTCTCTCACGCGCGGGCTGCATCCGCGCATCGGCCGCACTCACACCTTCGTCGTAAGCCAATGCCTGACCCAATGAGATACAATTGCGCTGCTCCCACTCGGCAATCTGAGTGAATACGCTTACGAGCTCGGCGTCGAACAGTCCACGCTCGTCCTCGGGCAGCTTTTCCCTGGCAGTAGATAATTTCGGCGAAAGACGTCCGGGATCGGAGGCGGCTAATTCCTCCAAGATCCCCTCTCCCGAAAACCCGCAGAGCAGCGCCAGCCCGGCGGGCAGCATCCGTAGTTCCAGATGTTTCAAACTCAAGGTTTCGCGAATATTCGCAATTCGGGCGTAGTAATTTTCTATATCACCCGAGAGCAGCACCGAGCGGGCGAGCTCGGCGTTTTGGTGAAGGACTGCTTCATACTGATGAGGCATGAGCGAGCCTTGCCGCCAGCGATCAAAGGCGGATTTTGTCCACGCGTTAGCGACTTTAATTTTCTCGTTCAGCGGAGAGTCAGCCAGCACCGGCATTTGCTCCAGGGCCCGCATGGTGAGCGGGTGATGAAATACCAAATCAAATATTTCTGCTCGTGCCTGACCGATCGCGGTCGCAAGCTCCCTTTCCTCCCTCCGAGAAAGCAGCGGCTCCATGCCAGCTGACTTGATGGCAAAGGCGGTCTCGTTGACAACGTGTCCGTTGAAACGGATACGGCTGAGCGCTTCTATCTCCCCGTCAGTTCGAGGTTCGACCTGATCTGGATGCCGAGAATTTTCGTCAGTGCGTTCGGGTGTGGTGTCGGGAACTATTCGCCGATCTGCAGTCAGATCTCCCGTGGACCCCGCTGCGAAAGAGTCGTCGGATGGACCTGTGCCGATGGGACCTAAAATCATCGTTACCGCACTGCCGTAACGATACTCTCATTGAATGCCAGTCTGAATCAAATACGTTTCTTAAGAGATTCCAGGCGTTCCCTGAGCGTCTTTTCATAACCATGGTCTGATGGTTCGTAGAATCGCGCCCCCGCAAGTTCGTCCGGGAGGTACTGAACGCCAGGCGCATACCCTTCGCTCAAGTCATGTGGATATTGATAGTCCTGCCCATAACCTAGCTGCTTCATCAGCTTGGTAGGGGCGTTTCGCAAGTGTACCGGCACGGCGAGCTTGGAGTGATCCTTGAGCGCCCCTAGCGCCGCGTGCATGGCCATATAACTGCGGTTGGACTTGGGCGCACAGGCGAGGTACGTCACGCACTGTGCAATCGGAATCCTACCCTCCGGCAAACCCAAGCGATCGTATGCCTCGGCCGTAGCGGTGGCGATCTGCAGAGCCCGAGGATCGGCGTTTCCTATATCCTCACTCGCGAAGATCATCATACGCCGGATAATAAAACGCGGATCCTCTCCGGCCTCGATCATCCAAAAGCACCACAGCAAGGCAGCATCAGGATCCGAGCCCCGCAGACTCTTTATAAATGCCGAGGCAACATTGTAGTGCTCTTCGCCATCCCGATCATAAAATGCGGTCTTGGAATTTTTGAGAAAGCTTTGCACTTCCGGCAGCTCGACCGTAGCTCCCAAATTCCTTGCGCGCGTTTCGGCCAAAGCCTCCGCGACATTGAGCAGCCTGCGAGCATCTCCCGCCACGAAGTTCAGGATCAATGCGGCACTTTCATCGGTGAAATGGAGTTCAATCTCCTGCTCGGCTCGCTTGAGAATCTGGCGCAACGCCTCAACCGACAGTCCAGGGAGAGTTAAAACCTTGGTTCTTGAGAGCAATGCTCCCGTCAGATAGAAGGAAGGGTTCTCGGTAGTGGCCCCGATGAGAATGATTGTCCCATTTTCGATATGCGGCAAAAAGGCGTCCTGCTGTGCCTTATTAAAACGGTGAATTTCATCGAGGAAAAGCAGAGTGGGCTCGGAGGAGCGCGAAGCTTTATCGACAACCTCCCGTACCTCCTTCACCCCGCTGAGCACGGCGGAAAGCTCGACAAAAGGCAGCTGAAAAGACTTGCCGATAAGCTTTGCAAGCGTCGTCTTCCCTGAGCCGGGCGGTCCCCACAACACCAAGGAAGGCGGCCGCCCCTTGCCCGCCTGCAGGTAGGGCAGCAAGCTGCGATCAAGATCTTCGATGCCTCGGAAATCCGACCAGGCGGCTGGCCTCAGCTTATCAGCGAGCGGTCGATGCTCCTTGCCAGCGGCGGACTTTGCTGCTGGGGCAGAAGGAAATAAATCTAGATTTTCAGTCATAGCTCATAAGCTGCCAAGCAAGAGACAGGCGTACAAAAAGCCGTCCTTAAACTGCTCGAGTGAGAAAGATTCGTTGGGTGCGTGCATATTATCTTCCTCGACCCCGAATCCCACCAGCAGCGGCTCGGCCCCCGTCAACTCAGTCAGAGTCGAAACAACAGGGATCGATGCCCCTTCCCACATATAGAGGGGCTCCATTCCTGAAAGTTCCTGCAAAACGCCGGCCGCCTTTTTTATGAGCGGAGACTGCGAACTCAGCGCCACCGCTTTTCCTGGAGCCGCTGCGCCTTCGATGCTCAATTCCAAGCCCTTCGGCGCGTGCGCCCTCAAGTGCTTCTCGATTAACGAAATGCAGTGCCCCGGGTCCTGCCCAGCCACGATCCGCGCCGATAGCTTGGCAGTTGCCGATGCGGGAATGATAGTTTTGACGCCGGGTCCTGCGTACCCTGAGCTCAGACCGTTAATATCGATACAGGGCCTGAATCCTCTGCGTTCAAGCGGCGTAAACCCCTGCTCTCCGCCAAGGGGCTCCACTCCGACCATGGCCTTATACTGTTCCATGGTGATCGGCATGCGGTTGGCCAGCGCACGATCCTCCGCAGCAAATTCTCTTACCCCATCGTAGTAGCCGGCAATCGCGATCCTCCCGGTTGAATCGTGCAAAGTGGAGAGGAGGCGTGCGAGTTCAGTAGCCGGATTCTTGACCATCCCGCCATGAACTCCCGAATGAAGATCTTTTCTCAGTCCGCCCAACGTCACCGTAAGATGGCCTATCGCTCGCAGTCCCATGGTTATGGCGGGCACTCCCGCCTTGAGTGTGCCGGTGTCGCAGACCATCAGCACATCTGCTTGGAGCTTGTCCTTCCAGGAGGGGAGCTTGGCCATGAAGCCCTCGCTGCCGCATTCCTCCTCTCCTTCGATGAGAATACTCACGGGAACCTCAAGGGCATCAGACTTTATGAGCTGCTCCAATGCCTTCAGCACATAGAAAACTTGGCCCTTATCATCGACGGCGCCGCGCGCGTACAAGCGATCCTCGCGAAGCGTCGGCTCAAAAGGTCCCGATATCCAGTCCGGCAAGGGGTCGACGGGCTGAACGTCATAGTGTCCATAGAAGAGTACCCGCGGTCCCCG
>JAYRHW010000079.1:0-11779 GCA_041907145.1 Bdellovibrionota bacterium | reverse complement strand
CGGCCAGGGTGGCTAAGCTTCACCCTGGACCCGCAAGTTGTTACCGACGAAAACTTGGCTTTGCCAAGATTTTCGTTACCGGCCAGGGCTCAACCAGACCCTGACCGATCCATTCCCGGCCTTGGCCTTCAGCCTCGTGCTCTGGGGGCGGTAAATTCAGTAATCGGGGCAGTAGCTCAGCTGGGAGAGCATCGGCTTTGCAAGCCGGGGGTCAGGGGTTCGATCCCCCTCTGCTCCACTCTATGTGGCATGTCTACGACAGGCTATGCAGAGTGCCCTGCGTCCATAACCAGGAATTTGAGTTCCACCAGCCTCCCATTCTCTTCCAACTTCTCAAACCAATTGGACAATTTAGACCACTATCCTATTATCCTTCTTGCCTAAACTGCCGATAATACACATAATAACTCTTATAGGAGGTGCTGTCTTCGAGAGAGCAATGCAGTCCGTCCTTCTACTGAATGCCAGTTATGAGCCTCTTAAGGTCATATCTTGGCAAAGGGCAGTGACCCTGTTCTTCATGGGCAAGGTCGAAGTTGTCGAAGAATACGACCACGATATTCGCTCGATTTCTCTGATCATCAAAGCTCCCGCAGTTGTTCGCCTTCTCCAATTCGTTAAAATAGGCCGTAAGTCTCCCCCTCTCTGTAGGGCAAATATACTCGCTCGTGATGATTTTGAGTGTCAGTACTGTGGGAAGGAGCTGTCTTCCAAAGAGGCCACTCTGGACCACGTGGTACCCAGAAGCCAGGGCGGTAGAACCTCCTGGGAGAACATCGTGTGTTGCTGCACGCATTGCAATCGCAAGAAGGGTGGTCGTACCCCGGCGGAAGCGAAAATGCTGTTGCGAAAGAAGCCGGTCAAACCAGATTGGTTACCGGTACTAAATATGAGACTCAATGGTAAAGTTCCCCTTTCGTGGCAACTCTTCCTCCGAAGCACGTCGTAACGACGTAAATGCTGAGTCGCGCCTCAGCACGCTGGCCGACACTGAGCCGCTTCAAATCCTGCATCGTATACTAGGACCCGATGCCAAGCTGCATCTCGTAGGCGGCGCTGTTCGCGAAGCTATCCATTCAGGCGGCACCTCGGATCTCGACTTAGCGAGCATTTTTCCACCCGAAAGGAGCAGCAAGCTTCTCGAACAGGCAGGCATTCGAGTCATCGCGACCGGCATTCGCCACGGCACCATTACCGCATTGGCCGGCGATAAATCCGTAGAAATCACTACCTTCCGCAGACCTGGTTCCACAAAGCCTGACGACTATTCGAGCAGTATCGAGGAGGATCTTCATGGACGAGATTTCACGATCAACGCGATCGCATTTTCTCTCGATTCACGCGCGATCATCGACCCCACCGGCGGAGTTCAGGATTTGAATCGGAATATCTTGCGTTCGGTCGGCCATGCTGCGGATCGCTACCAAGAAGATCCGCTTCGCATTCTTCGCATGATTCGCTTCGGCCCGGCGCAGGAACGTAACGTCGAGTCCTCCACGCTTTCCGCAGCCAAGTCTCTAGCCCCGGAACTCAAGACCGTCAGCCCGGAGCGAATCAGGCAGGAACTGAGTCACATTTTGCTATCTGCCCACGCTGGAGCTGCGGTTCGTACGATGCTTACAACCTCAATAATTGAAATCTTACTCCCCGAAATGCTACCCAGCGTCGGATTCGAACAGAATGACTTCCATATCCATGACGTTTTCGAGCATACCCTCTGGGTCCTCGATCGTTGCCCACAGGAAAAACTCCTCCGCTGGGCGGCTCTGTTTCACGATCTTGGCAAGCCGCGCTCGCTCTCGGTCGGAGAACAGGGACGCAGACATTTCTATAATCATGAGAACTTTAGCGAGGAAATAGCCGAGCAGGTCATGTTGCGGCTGAAATTTTCAAACGATGACATGGCAGCAATCCGAGCCCTCGTTAGGCATCATATGCGGCCGCTCGAATGCGGTCCGGCAGGAGTGCGTCGGCTCATCCGCGATCTGGGCGAGCAGTTCGATCGCTGGCGCATCTTTAAGCGCGCCGATGCACCCCCCAAGATGAGCGATCAGGAATTTTCGCGAAAACTAGGTCAATTTAACGACCTCTACGATGCAGAACTTATTCGCAGGCAAAAGGCCGGCCAATCCTCCCTCTGTATTCGCGGGGATGACTTAATCGCGCTTGGTATGGCTCCGGGCCCGAAAATGGGAGTACTCTTGAAACAACTCGAAGAGATGGTTATCGAAAGCCCCGATCTCAATGAGCGCACTGAATTGCTAAAGCGCGCTCAGGAGCTCATGGCAAAAGTTGCCTAGATTGATGTGTTCTCATGAATGCTGTGCACAGATCCAAAGTTGTCGTTCTCGTCCTTTCGACGCTGTTATTCCTTGCCATAAATCGCGATCCGCTTCGCCCCAAGGATCCCAAACAAGTCGCCTACGAAAACTGGCTTAGCCCGATAGAGGAGACGTTCAACAAGGCGGGGGGATCCGGAACACTGCAGGAGCAGCCGGTGAAGGTGAGATTCTCGTCCAATTATCCGGAATTTCAAGCCGATTGGAATCTAGTGACCTCCGGGACCGCAGCTTCGGATGCCCGTGTGCTGCGAATTTTGCAACTCGCGCGCGAAGGACAGCTCTTCGCCCTCCCGCCCTACCTGAGCTCGGGTCCCGCTATCACTCTTTCGGTTGAGCGCGGTGATCGGAACTTCGAAAATAAGTTTTCACGACAGCAGGTCGAAGGCAGCTTGCAGGCGCAGGCCCTGATCAAACTTCTTGAAGTGTACGCCGGAGAGGCGAGCGCCCCTCCGGAATTGAGTCAGCCTTGAAATATAAACAGCGCGATTGGAGTTTGTTATGAAAACGAGAGATGAGTCACTAGCTTTGCTACATGAATATACCAAGTCTGCGAGCTTACTGAAGCATGCTCTCTCAGTTGAGTGCTGCATGCGTTGGTACGCTGCGCATTTCGGTGTTAGCGGATCTGAGGCAGAGCTGTGGGGTCTGACAGGATTACTGCATGACTTTGACTATGAGAGATTTCCCGAGCCAGTCTCTCCCGAGGGTCACCCCTTCAAGGGAAACCAGATTCTTGCTGAGCTCGGCTATCCCGAAGAGCTACGTATCGCCATCATGGGGCATGCGCTTTACACGAACACTCCCCGAGTAAGTCAAATGGCGAAGGCTTTGTTCGCCGTTGATGAACTGAGCGGATTGGTCACCGCCAGCGTGTTGGTGCGTCCGGACAAGAACATTATGAATCTCGAGCCGAAGTCCGTACTCAAGAAAATGAAGGATAAGGCATTCGCCCGCGGCTGCAATCGGGAAGATATCAAACTCGGCGCCGAGGAGTTAGGTATCGATCTGGAGCTGCATATCAAGAACGTGATTACCGCGATGCAGGGCAAGGCGGCCGAGCTAGGGCTGGCTGGGCAGAGCTGACTATCGCTTACATACCTGCAAGGCGAGAGCGATACGTCTGAGTCCATTGCTCGAGAGGCTCTCTGATCAGCGCGAAGTACTCTTTGCGGCTCTCAAAGCATGGATAAACTAAGCCCTCCCGCGCCAGGCTACTAACGGCTACGGCTCGCGTAATACGCCCGCAACCGTCATACCAGAAGTGACCGCGCGCATTGGCGGCCCATTCCGTCCAAGCACCGAAGGCAACCGGGTCGCGAAAGCCAAAGGCCCATTCATCGGCAAAGCGCTTGCAAAAGTGATCATACTCGTGGCGAATCTGAGACACCCGTGAGTGCTCCGAGAAAGGAGTCTCCCAGTGACGAAAGAACGGCCGTCTTACCGGGTGAAGCCCCTCATTAATCGTTCGAGCGGTATCCAAGAGAATAAGCTCAGCATCTGCCCCTATGCGAAGGTCGCGGCGTTCGAGCATCAAAAGACGGCCAACCGCTGTACGGAAGTTGGATACAACGAGCGAGCCCACCGCGTCCTGCGGCACGACAAAGGGCTCCTTCTGAGCACTAACGTCGGTGTTGGACTCACCACAAAAGGACCGCGAGAGCCGCATGATACGCTCGATGGATTGATCAATGCTCAGGGCCATTCGCTGATCCAAAGGCCTCAATTGATGCTGCTGAATACCGCTTTCCATGCCCGTAGAGTAGCATGTCTTGAGCTTCTAATCATGCTTCCAGACCATCGATGGCGAATCGCTCCGACACGTTCTGTTCGAAGACCGGAAGGAGCTCGATATGAGAGATCAAGTCCCCACTGGCCTCATAAAGCTCGGAAACAATCTCGGAGGCTTGAAGCGGGTTGACTACCTCGATGCCCAGCTCGTAGTCCCATTCCCCGAGACAGGTACTTAAATTTACGACCTGAGGGTGAGTAGCAATGAATTTCATAATTTGTTCCCGGATTTGCGGCTGTAATCCCTTGCTGTGAATGAGCGCCTTAAAAGCCTGCATTCCCATGCGTGACGCGCTCACCAGATAGGCCCGGCTCAGAATCACTCCGTTCTTTTGCAAGGCAGCAATCCGCGCGCGGACGGTTCCACGAGCCAATCCAGTGCGCAGACTTAAATCTCTCTCCGAGGCCGTGGGATTCGCGACAAGAGCACCGAGCAGCACATAATCAGTGCGGTCGAACTTCCGCTGCAAAGTTGGCGGTGCAATCTGTACTCCACTTCGAATCACCTTGGAATTCGGAGGACTAAGATAGCGCTTGGGATAAGCCTCGAACTGAAGAAGCACGGCAAAAGACTTACGTAAGAGAATGCCTCCGAACCGTTTGCGAACTTCCTCCAGGAACCGTACACACTCATAATTGCGTCGAACCGCAAGTCGCACTCCGTATTGGTAGTCACCGCCCAAGACGGCAAACCATACAACTTTGGAATGAGATCTTAGGAAAGCATCGAAATTACTCTTCACTCGCTTAGATGCAGCGCCCAAGGTAAAGAGCACTTCATACTCCTCCATGCCAAGGGCAAAGGGATTTATGTAAACCCAGGGGCGCAGTACTTTGGATTGCAGCAGACGGCTCAATGCGTATTGCACTTGGTGAGTTCGCAGTCCTAGCTGCTTGGCTATGGATGCTACCGGCTCATCGCGGCGAAATTGCAGTGCTCCGGCAATTAGGCGATCTCGGTCCGAAAACCTCATAATGGCTCAATCCCTTGAGAAATAGTGTACCAAAATAAGACACTTTAGGCAGCAATTTCTTTATTTGGGATACTTGAATGCAAGAAGCATTACATGGAGTACTACCAAATGGAAACCCTTGCACAATCGCCGTCCGCAACTCCCTTGCACCGCATGCATCCTGTAACTTGTCAGCGCTGGGTTGAATCCGACGAGGGTATTTTGCGCCCTTGGGGGTTCACCGTTCACCTGAGCGAGAACGACTGCCGACGATTTCGCGAGGAATTCTGGCGCCGCCAACGCACTGAACTTGGGGAAGCCGTACCCGAGTCATACGTTCGCGAAGATGGGGACAGCTTCATGACCGGGGCAACCGCCGAGGTCGTCACTGCGCTCGAGCGTCTTTCAAACCGAGGCACGGCCGGTGCCTGGATACCCGATGATGCTCATCCAGCCTTGGGAGTAAGCCAAATTACACTTCCGGATCTACCTGAAGAAAATGAAAATCTCGATGTGATGGCTGCGCGCTTCGCCGTTCTTCAGCAGCCGCTCGTGGCAAAAGCCTGCGCGAGCGCAGCTGCCGATTTTCAATGGAAAATGCGCAAAGTCCCGAGAAATTCGGGGATAGAGGCCAAGCCATACTTTACTCATCCGCAAGCCGTCGCCGTCATGCTAGCCGAATGCGGATATGATCCAGAAGTAGTCGCCGCCGGATATCTTCACGACCATCTAGAGGATCTATCAGAACTTTGGACCCCCAAAAAACTTGCTGCTGCTTTCGGCGCTCGCGTGGCAGCGCTCGTCGATTACGTTACGCACGACTCAAAGGTCAAAAATTGGGATCGGCGCTGCGAGCTTTACCTTGCGCATCTCAAGGAAGGTCCTCCGGAAGCTCATGCAATCTCCGCAGCCGACAAGATTTCCAATATTGAGGATTCGTTAGTGTTACTGCGTGCTGGCTACCCAATAAGCTCATTGCTGCGCAAAGGCTGGAAGGAAAACTCCGAGAAATTTCACGAACTACTCGATCTGTTCGATGGAGTAGTGCACCGCAGATTGGTTGAGCGAATGCGGACAGCACTCGAGGAATTCGATCGCCTGGGCGCTAAACTCGAAGGCAAATAGGGCACGAACGGGAAATCGCATATGGCATTGGAATTGGTTCACGGAAAGCCGCACCAGAGTGGTTTCGAAGTACTGGATCTTGGCCAAACGGCCTGGAAGCAGCTCGTAGAACTGGGGATAAAGCATGGCTGGAGGCCCGAGGTCGCACCTCATGACCTTCCCAAAGACGGACATCTTTGCAATTTCTCAAGCTGGTACTTTTGGGATCAGCCTGCAGAAGTTACGAAGACTCAGGCGAATGCATGGGCTGAAGCGCTGGAGCGCGCCATCCAAACGCCCGAACTCAAGGATGCCAGTCTACCGGATTTCCTGCGGCGAAATCCGAAGGGAACGGAGGCGGCTCTCGAGGACCCCAACTATGCCCGCTTCAATGGCCTGTCGCGTGAGATGGTCGAACGATTCGTTCAGTTTCTGCACCGCGGCAAGTTTATTTACGCGGTGTGGGACTAAACGCTACTTAATCAATACGTTTACGAGCTTCGGTATCGAAGTGCCCGACTTGAAGACCGTTATAAAACGATCCTGAGCCGTAACCCGATACTCGGTACTCTTCATCTTGTCTATGACGGCGGCGCTGAGAGCTTCTTGCGAGACCTCGGCGGGTACTTCGACTAGGGCACGCTTTCTTCCGTTCACTTGTATGACAACCACCACGGTGTCCTCTTCCAGCAGCTTGTCGTCGTAGGCAGGCCAAGTCTCATAGGCCAGTGTCTTTTTGTGCCCGAGCCGTTCCCACATTTCTTCCGCAATATGCGGAGCAAATGGTGATAGCACGAGAGTGAATTTCTCCAAGGTCTCCCGTGAAACAGTTTCTCCAGCTACCGCATTAAGGAATTCCATCATCGCTGATACGGCGGTGTTGAAGGCTAGGTTCTCAATATCCTCCGTAACCTTTTTAACCACACGATGGAGAGCCTTGCGCGTTACGGCACTCTCATCAGAGCCGCTGACGACCTCGCGGATACCCGTGTCTCTATTTTCTGTAACAAAGGCCCAGGCTTTTTTGAGAAAGCGATAGTTTCCGGTGATTGCCTTGGGATCCCAAACGCGCCCCGTGTCCAGCGGACCTGCAAACATCAAATACATGCGCAAAGTATCGGCGCCGTATTGCTTGACGATGTCATCGAGATTAACGACATTGCGAAGCGATTTCGACATTTTGGCTACGATGCGTTCGAGCTTCTCCCCTGTCTTCGTATGAATCGAAGTACCATCGTCCTCCTCGCGAACCTCATCGGTTGGCACCAAGGCTCCGCGGCGATTCTTGTAGGCGTAGGCTTGAATCATGCCCTGGTTGAACAGGCGTTTGAACGGCTCGCGAGTCGAAACCAAGCCAAGATCGAAGAGCACCTTATGCCAGAAGCGCGCATAGAGCAGATGCAATACGGCATGTTCTGCTCCACCAACGTAAAGATCGACAGGGCTCCAGCTCTTCTCGAGCTGCGGATCCCAAGCGGCCTTGTCATTATGCGGATCGATGAAACGCAGATAGTACCAGCATGAACCGGCCCAGTTTGGCATCGTGTTCGTCTCGCGTCTTCCGCGCAGTCCTGTCTTGGGGTCAACGACGTTCAACCAATCACCGGACTTGGCCAGCGGAGATTCTCCGCCCTCGGATGGTTTGTAATCTTCGACCTTGGGCAGAATAAGCGGCAACTCCGACTCACTCAGTGCAGTTGATCGCCCGTCCTCCCAGTGAACAATCGGTATGGGTTCTCCCCAATAGCGCTGGCGAGAGAACAACCAATCACGAAGCTTATAGGTGGTAACGGCTTTTCCGAGTTTTCTATCGGCAAGCCATTTGGTAATTAACGCAGCTGCCTCGTTATTTGGCTTACCGCCAAGCTTCAGCTCTCTTGCGACGCTGTGATCGTTATTAAGCATGGTTCCGGCTTCGGTCCATGCGACCTCGCCCTCCAAAACAGCCGAGGTAACATCTTTCTCCGCCTCCGCTGGGGCCAGGACGGGCCGTATATCAATCTGGAAAGTACGAGCAAACTCGAAATCTCGCTCGTCATGAGCAGGCACGCCCATCACGGCGCCCGTACCAAAACTCATGAGCACGTAGTCTCCAACGTAGACCGGCACCATCTCCTCGGTAATGGGATTGACGACGTGGCCCCCGGTGAACACGCCGGTCTTCTTGCGGTTCTCGATAGTACGCACGAAATCGCTCATTTTGCGGGCTTCTTCGCGGTAGGCCAGGACCTTGTCTTTCATTTCAGGAGTGGTGATTTCTTCGACCAACGGATGTTCGGGCGAGAGAACGAAGAACGTCACGCCAAAGAGCGTATCGGGCCTGGTGGTAAAGGCGGTAACAGACTTGTCGGACTTTGGAAGTTGAAAAACGATCTCGGCCCCATTCTTCTTGCCAATCCAATTGCGCTGTTGTTCCTTGATATTTTCCGGCCAGTCGATTTCGCTCAATTCAGACAGCAGTCGTTCGGCGTACTTTGTAATGCGCAGCATCCACTGCTTCATGGGCTTGCGGATTACCTCATGGCCTCCGCGTTCCGACTTTCCATCTATAACTTCTTCATTGGCTAACACGGTGCCCAACGCCGGGCACCAATTCACCATGGCATCCGCGTAGTATGCTAAGCGAAATTGCGCCTGATATTCCTCTACCGCCTTGATGCCCTGCTTCTTGACGTTTTCGGGAATGGGAAGTTCGGAAATAGGACGGGCCTTGTGTTTGGTATCATCGAACCAGGAGTTATAGATTTTCAGGAAGATCCACTGCGTCCACTTGTAATAGTCCGGAGTGCAGGTGGCTAAATTACGGTCCCAGTCGTACGAAAGTCCCACAATCTTTAGTTGCTTGGTAAAAACTTGGCAGTTCTTCTCGGTGATTACTCCCGGGTGTTCACCGGTGTTGACCGCGTGCTGCTCGGCGGGAAGTCCGAAGGCGTCAAAGCCCATCGGATGCAGGACCGAAAACCCTTGCATGCGCTTGTACCGGGAATAGATATCGGTGCCCGTGTAACCGAGCGGATGCCCCACGTGCAGCCCGGCCCCGGAGGGGTACGGGAACATGTCGAGGCAGTAGAATTTTTTTGCACCAGGCTTGCCGGCCTTAAATGTTTGGTTCTTATCCCAATAGTCCTGCCATTTGCTTTCAATGGCGCCTGGTTCGTACTCGGCCACAGATACTCCTAAAGCGTTTAACCACTTGTATTCAAACGATATCCCAAGGTTATAGCTGAGAAAAAATTGAAAGCCAATTAGGGCTTGTTTGGGGCCGGGCAGGCAAATCTCCCAGTTTGGGCCCCGGTATACTAACTACCAGAAACGCTGTACTATTTCGCGCTCCGGCTTCGATTTTGTTCAAACTAACAGAGCCTTTCCATGAATTATTTGAAGTACAAGGTTCCACTTCTTGTGAGCATAGCGCTGTGCCTGACGCTTTGGGGCTGCACGAGCGGGGGCTCGTCTTCGTCGGACAGCGATGGAAGCGGATCGAGTAATTTGCAAGTAACAACCCGGTCTCTCTCAGCAAGAAGCGATGGCGACGGACGTCTGCGGTTTGACTTCTCTGTGGCCAGCAGTGCCGCGGCCTTTCAGTTGCTCACCTTTCCAGAAGGCAATCAAATTCGGCTGCTCAACCTTCGGAATGATCAGGGCCTGGTATCATTATCCGCCCTCGATAGCGTTCATTCGAGTGCGGTTGAATTGCAGTCTCAGGTTAATGTCCTGCAAGTTCCCTTTACTCCCGACAACCTGATTGCGGGAAATTATACTGCCGAATACGAGCTTATAGACCCGGGCACTCAAATGCCACTCACCGACACAGAGGTAGGGGCAACGTTGCTGACTAAGCAGGACGCTGACCTTAGCCGAGGCACGGTGAGGGTAAATTTGATTCTTGTGGATCCTTTGGGCGGTTCGCAGGAATTACGGGAGTCGTTGGAAGCGGCCTTGGACGAAGTCAGATCAATTTTCTCAACGGTAAATCTATCATTGGATGTTGAGTGGAGTGCGGCAGCAGGGTCGAGCGTGCTGCCCGATCCCCGAGGCAACGATGCCTTTTACCTTGAGTTGACCAAGGCGGCCCGTCCCCAGTCCGTTAATCTCGTTTTCGGTTCGCAGGTATCGGGTCTAGGTTCCCCAAATGACCAGTATGCTGTCTCCCTTCGCGATGGCGGCGTTGCCGTTCCCAACGCGCAAGCTGTCGGAGTTCTGGGAATATTTGCGGTTGCTGGTTCGGATGGTCGATTTAACTACGACGGTGAGGATGGGCAACAGATTGTGGAGGATGAGATTCAGCTGGCTGCCGAAGAAATGGCCCAACTCATTGCCCATTTTCTTGGCGTGTCGCATCTCGTCGAGAATGACGGCGGGAATACGACTGGTTCGGACTCGCTTAGTGATACTGAGTCCTGTCTGACCCTTACGGACTGTAAGACCGAGAAGTCCATCCGTGAGAACCTTATGTTTCCATTCCCCATATTTATTGACGGTACAGATATGGACAGCTACAAGCGCACTAAATTGACGGCGCAGCAAGGAAGTCTGCTCCAGCGCTCTGTCCTGGTTGATTGAGGCGTCCCCAAGACTTGCTATTAATAGTGATTTGAGATAGTTAAATCCCTCGTTCAGAGTCCGCAGAGTCATAGTTTAGCTTGACCTGGCCGTAGTGCGAGACATCGAGCGTTTCATTCGTCAGACTCAAGAACGCTCGCCTGGTTGATCCAGGACGTTTCCTTAGTGATCCTACTGGGAGCATTAAATAAACGGAGTCGTAGTTCAGCTGGTTAGAACGCTCGCCTGTCACGTGAGAGGTCGCGGGTTCAAGTCCCGTCGACTCCGCCAGTTTCGGACCTTTAGGTCCGAAAGTTGTGAATCAAGTCGCCACTTCAGTCCGCGACCGACTAGTCCGCCGTAGCGATAGCGTAGGCGGAAGGTCGCACATTTGTGCTCCACGCGCACAAATAATAACCACAGCCAAGTCCTTCAGACTTTGAGCTGACTCAAAGTCCCGTCGACTCTGCCATTTCAGTTCTCATTTCAGGATGCTGTTGAAGCATCTGTTGATACTGAAGTTGCATTTCTCTATAACTCTGAGCTGTCTGAGTTCTTGTAACCCTCAAACTTTCTACGCTATTAATCAATGTTCTAGCTTCTCTCAGTCGATAATCTGCCTCATTGTAATCTCCATTGCGAATGGCTTCTACCGCCTTATTTAAAACATTTTGAATTTGTGTAATATTTCTTAAGAAAGCAGGATCGCGGTATTCGGCCTTCACCTCTCCATTTTGATCTAAATAATTTTGACCCATCTGAACAAAAGCTTCTACTACACCTGTGATTAAGCCCATATTCCCCAAAATTCGATTTCGCTCAGCCACATTGGTTGTGTTATCAAATTGATTTCTTAAATTTTGGAAAGCATCTGCCAAAGCTTGTAATTGAGGTCTAAAGCGATTTAAAGATGGAAGTTCTCGAGATTGAGCAAAAGCAATTCTAAACTTATCATTTGCCTCATTAACCAAGAAACCTTGCAAACGTTCTACACGACGATCTGCATTTGTCTCATTATAGATATCATTAAGCTGAGTCCAAACATCCATG
>JAYRHW010000078.1:0-3424 GCA_041907145.1 Bdellovibrionota bacterium | reverse complement strand
TTCTTGCAATCCTCGAAAGTGAACATGAGATTTCGGATTTGCTCCGCGAGTTCCGGGAACATTTCCTCTATTTCAGTGATAATACGCTCCTCGTTGGTGCGGTCTACGAAGTTCAAGATATCGGCAGCAGCCTTTGGTCCGCCAATCTCCTCCTCGTCCGCCAATCCATTTCCTCGCAATTGTGAGCGCAGCACCTCGCGGACCTCATCAACGACATCTCCCTTGACGTTATTGAGATTTGCTATACGAACGAGAACATCCGTCTGTGTTTCCTCGCTCATCTTTTGCAGCACGGCAGCGGCCTGATCGGCATTCATCTTGGTCATCAAGAATGCGACCGTTTGCGGATGCTCTGCAGCGATGAAGCCGTTTAGAATTTTTTCGGGCACGTCGGAAATAATCGCGCTGATGGGCTCTTTGCGAGCGCCGGTAATGTATTCGAGCAGGCCTTCCCCCGCCTGGTCACCGAAGGCGGTGGAAATGACTTCTTTGGCGAATTCTCGCCCGTCGACGAGCAAGGTATCGCCTGCCTTCATCATGTTGCGGAATTCCCGCGTAACCGACAGTTGGGTTTCGCGGTCGACCTCTGATACCGCCATGAAAGCGCGGCTGATGCGTTTAACCTCTTGCTCGTTGAGGTGTTGCAATACTTCAGAAGCCACCTCTTTACCCAGCGACAATAGGGTAAGGGCGGCTTTCTCAGTATTATTTAATTCACGTGCCATCGGGGTCTTACGGAGATAAAGTAGTTCTTTCGATGGATATCGTTAGTTTTGATGACGAAGCTAAGCCCAAGGACTGCAAAATCTTGCCTTAGCAACATGCTGAATAGATTAGGTTTCTAATGAAAGGGATGATCTTAGCGGCGGGATTGGGGGCGCGCCTGGGTGCTCTAACTAAGGACAAGCCGAAGGCGCTAGTTGAGGTGGACTCCCGGCGAACCATGCTTGACGTGGTGGTGGATAGGCTAAAGGGCTGTGGTGTAACCCAACTAATCATCAATCTTCACTACAAGGGTGAGCTGATTCGTGAGTATGTACTGAAGCAGCGGAACTTCGGGATTGACGTGCTGTTCTCCGAAGAACCGAACATTTTGGGCACCGGCGGTGGCATTCGCAATGTCGAGGCATTTTTCAGGGACTGCCCCAAATTCATCGTCCATAATTGCGATGTGTACTCAGACGTCGATCTCGATGCCATGCTGAGGAAGCACTCTGAAAGCAGAGCGGCTGCAACTCTTGCCGTCCTCCAGCAGAAGCAAGAGAGCTATTTGCTTTTCGACTCGGACAATCGACTCGTGGGCTGGGAGATGGCCGACGGAGGAAAGAGGAATTTGGCACGGAACGTTTCAAATGCACAGAGGCTATGCTACACGGGCATTCAGGTACTATCGCCTGAGATTTTTGAGTATATGCGGGACGAGGCTCCCAACTTCCCGATAGTCTCTACCTATGTCAAAGTCGCGCGCGCGGGAAGACTGGTGCAAGGATTTCCGCTTCAAGCTAATTACTGGCTCGATGTAGGCACAGTTGAGAGACTCCAGGAGTTACGGCAGAGACTTTCCTAATCGCTTCCGGCGTCGGAAAAAATCATCATGAGTCCCAGGATGATAATGGCGACACCCATCAAACGTACGGCAGTGCCGCCATCCACCATGTCATGCCTTTTCTCAGTCGGATCTTGTATCCAGCGATCCGAATCGTCGTTCTCCAAATTGTCAGGATGCCTAATTGCGATGCTGCGTGTAACCGCGACTTTCAATCCGTAGACAAGAAGCCCTGCTCCCGACAAGAGTCGAAGTTCATTGCCGTGCGGATGCAGAAGATAATCCAAGCCGACAAAACTCATGGCATGCCGTCTGGGAAATATTCTTTCCAACGTCTGGTAACGAGCGCGCTGGTCTCGTCATCGCAATGCAGCTCATCAGGATAGTGCGGTTTCATTCGCGCATCGATCAGAATCGGGCCGCTGTAGGAAACGTGATTTCGCACAATTTCCCGGTTTGCCGCTTTAATATCAGCTCCAGGCTCGAAGCGAGTGAACGTGGTCCAGAGAAAGTTCGACACCGAGGAGGTAGCGTGCTCGGCTTGGTCGACTAAGACGAGAAGCGGCCAGGCGGCAAAAGCCGAATGGCGTGCAAGCAAATCACCAAGTTCGGGATTGTCCTTGAACGAGTCGGCCTCGAGCACCAGGCAGCCCCGGCAAAAAGGAATTGCCTTATGCACGCCGCGCGGTAGTTCGCCTCTAAATACTCCGGGGAGGTCTCGAATCGGATCACCGACCCCAAGCAGCACCCCCTTGCTACCCTCATTTACCTTAGGCCCGGTGTAGTCCAGGGTATCCATCGAGAGATTCGAGAAGACGTATAAATCAGTGCGGGGATCGAAGCGCGCTAAGATATGTTCCAAGGTTGATCGAAAATCCTTTATATCCATGCGCTTGTCGGCAACCAACAAAAACTTGGTCAGGGAAAGCTGCCCTTCGCCCAATATGCGAAATGCCGACGCCATGGCCTCGCGCTTATATCGATGCTGTACCACAGCCGTGGCGAGCGAATGATAGCCAGTCTCGCCGTACGACCAGAGATCCAGCACGGCGGGCATTACCAACGGAAATAGCGGCGAGAGCAGCGTCTGTAAATAATCGCCGATAAAGAAATCCTCTTGCTTCGGCTTTCCCACTACGGTGGCGGTGCAAACGGCATTTTTGCGGTGATAGAGCGCGCTGCAACGGAACACCGGGTAGTCATGCTGTAGGGAATAATACCCGTAATGATCACCAAAAGGCCCCTCCGGTCGGCGTTCCATTGGATCGACTTCGCCCACCAGCGCAAATTCTGCCCGCGCAGCCAGTGGCAGCGGCCCATCGGAAGATTTAGAAAGCGGAAAGCGCTTTCCCAGCACCAGCGATGCAAGCAGAAGTTCTGGCACGTTCTCAGGGAGCGGAGCGATTGCCGAGAGAATGAGCGCCGGAGGCCCGCCAAGGAAGATATTCACCGGCAGTTTCTGTCGCCGCTCACCAGCCGCAGCCAGGTGAAAGCCCGCGCCCTTGCCGATCTGGCAGTGAAAACCTGTCGTCTGATCATCAAAGCGCTGTAAGCGGTACATACCGAGATTGGGAATCTTGGAAGCAGGGTGCTCGGTGTACACAAGCGGCAAGGTAATGAAGGACCCCCCGTCGAGCTCCCAGGTCTTGAGAAGCGGTAGTTGGTTCAGTCTTGCGGGTCGTTGAACACATTCCTGCACGGGACCCGTGGAATGATGGCGCAGGCCAACCTTGAGCAAGTCGGATAGAATCCTGCGGTGCCCCCAGAGTCGACCGATGCTTGGAGGCATCAGGGTTTCAGGAAGTTTGGCCACTTCGCGGATGATGCGCTCAGGTCGGGCGCCGAATGCCAGCTCCATGCGGCGCTGAGTACCGAATA
>JAYRHW010000077.1:0-3708 GCA_041907145.1 Bdellovibrionota bacterium | reverse complement strand
TCGGATGCGGCGTACGAAAGAAATGTAAGCCTATTGGCGACTGTTGCAGACCAGGAAAGTATTTGCGCCGTACCGGAGGTTTAGTAGCCGTAGCTCAACGAAAGGTACAATGACGTGCTCCCGCCCAATGTACGTGACTCCGCTTTCATTCACCGAGTAGACTGAGACTCCATGCTCTTCTTTTTTCTGTTTTCTGGATTACTTTGCTTTCTTGGCGGGTCATTTGCCGCTTACCTAGCTGAGGACGTCGAAAGCACGGCGGTTCACATCACAGTGCTTATCGGTGCAGGAGTATTCATCTTAAGCGGCATTTTGCTGATTATCGGAGGATTTTACTTTTCCTCCCGCCAGAAGCGCATGGAGCAGCTAAAGGCTCAGTTCCCTCAAGCACCTTGGCGCTGGCGCCCGGAGTGGGAAAACGGCCGCATTGTTTCCAGTAATCTCACTCTCGTTCTCGTCCTTTTCGGATTTGCCGTGTTTTGGTCTCTCGTAACAGCACCTCTGCTCTTTTTGCTCCCCGAGGAAATACGGAGTGGAAATTCGGCAGCGGCGTTTGGATATGTCTTACCGCTCTCGGGCCTGGGCTTGTGGGTAGTTGCGATTTACAACTTCATCCGCTGGAAAAAATATGGGAACTCCGTCCTGCAGCTCCCTGATGAACGCGGCAAGGTCGGAGGGACCTTGCGAGCCACAGCACATCTTCCAAGTAACCTGGTCCCCGAAGGCTCGGTCAGAATTACGCTCATGAGCGTCGAGCGCATCAACGAACAGGTCGGCAACAAGCGCTCGACCCAAGAGGTGACGTTATGGCAGGTAGAGCAATCACGCGACGCCAGCAGCTCATCTTTACGAGTCGGTTTACCAATCGAGTTTGCCGTTCCCGCCGAATGCCAGCCGACGAGCGCCGATTCATCGAACAACCCAGAATTCGCTTGGAAACTGATGATTGAAGTTCCGACTGCAGGGGTAGATTTCTCCGCCCAATTTAGCGTCCCCGTTTTTTAGCTTGCAGCGACTCTAGAAGAACCTGATCCAAAGCAATAGGGCTGCGACCGCTGCCGGCAATGCAGCAATTGAATAGGCGGCCTTTGAACCCATTTGGTTCATTTCCATCAACGTGCGCCTCGAAACTGCTGAGATTATGAAGGGCTGCCCGGGTTCACTCGGTCGCACCAGACGATTTGGAGTTGCTGCGCGAACCCCTTCAAGCTCGGGATCCTCCTCATCCTCTACCTCCGGATCGTTCTCAAAATGGCCAAGCGCGAAGATCGAATCACCCTTATAGATTCGCTCTTCCGTGTACCTGAATTTTCGACCCGGCGTTCCCGATATCCTGAGCGCTCCTTCTGCGGCCTCTCCCGCCGCATACCTTTCCGGATTACGGTTCTCAGGCTTCGGGGAATCGCCATACCAAACGCTTTTGTCGGTATACGTCACACTCGCTCCCCGGGGCAGAATCGCACAAATCCCGCCACCATCTCGGCACAGCAACGGCACCGTACTGGTGAGTTCATCAACGGTATGCCAGTCACTGGAGCGTGTGTCTGAACTACTTCTTGCTGGATCACGCTCCCACTTTTCAATTTTCGCTCGGTACCAGCAGCATGCCCAGTCAGTGAGGGGAGCCTTGATTGTCTGCCCCGGCAAATCTTCAACTTTAGCTTCTAAGGCGATATATCCCGGCAAGGCCTCCGAGATTTTAGAAACTTTGGTTTCAGCAATAGCTCGCGCTACTCGCCCAGCTTTCATTCCTGCAAATATACACGCCCCTGTCATGGCCAATATGAAAAGTTCTGCGAAGAAAAACTGCGTTAGCGTCAGTGATTGAATAATTTCTGCAATATGCATGAAGTTCTTTGAGAAAAAGCTCGGCTACGTTATATGTTCTGTCTCGGAAGCAATATTGCAGATTGGGGCGCCATGAAATTAGGCTTTGCGGTCGTACTACTGGTACTATTGTCAGCTCAAACCACTCACGCGCATCCCTACTTCCCCTTGAAGAAGGGCGCCACTGCCAACTTCGATTATAAGTTCAGCGTCGATTCCCAGCGAGAGGAATACACCAGATCCAACACCAAGGGCAAAATGATTTCCTCGAACACCGGTGAAGTAGATAGGGATGGGAAACGCTATTTTCGATTCGAGACGAGGTACGAGGGCATTTCCTATATGCAGGGAGTGGCTGAGCTCTGGCGACGGGATGATGGGGGCAAACTCCTGCTTGGGTCCATGATTAAGGGTCAGCTGAATGAGACCGTGGAACTTCCTGAGGATACATCCGTCGGACAGGAATGGGATTACTTTGATGGGGAGCAATCAAAACGGAAAATTACGGGGCAGCTGTCCATTACTCTACCCAATGGACTGAAGCTTCCAGACTGCCTCGAGGTTTCAAGGACCATCTTGAAAAGGGAGAATCTCAAGGACGTCGTGAACAAGAGTTATTACTGCCGAGACGTGGGTACCGCCGGATCTCTGTTCACGCAACCCTCGCCAATTGGAGAGTATAGGACCGAGTCCACCCTGGTGGCTTATTCAAGGGGAGAGTGAGTTTATGGGAAGAGTGTTCATACTCGTGGGATTTCTGTTGATGATGGGCGGATTTCTTATTCCGTTTTTATCCCGCACGGGGGTGGGCGCCCTTCCCGGCTTAACCTCGATTCCCGGACTTACGGAGCCGAAGGCCACTGATTTATGTAATGCCGGTGAAAAGCTCGAAAGAAGCAGCGGCAGCAGCGCCCGAATTCCCGGGACGAATACCTACAGTCATAGCGTTAGCTACATCTGCATCGATGACAAGGGCATACGACGGGATGTGACCGACCGATTCGCACTTGGGCTGGGCAAGGAGGCCGGCAGCTTTATCAATCAAGTATTTGGCTCGATTGCCTCCAGCATTGCCATTTCCATGCTCGGCGCCGTGCTGCTCGTCATCGGGATTCTAAAATCGATCCGCAACGGCATTGCCGCAGGTAAGCTGCGCGTATACACACCGGTGTATGCGGATGTCACAGGCAACTTCACCCAAAGCACCCGCGCAACGGCTGCTCCGGAACAGGACGCAGCGTCGAAGCTCAGACAGCTTGACTCGATGTTGCGTGAGAAATTGATCACCCAGGCGGAGTACGACACTAAACGCAAGGAGATCGTCAATAAGTTCTAGCTCGAAGGGCAGACAACCTCCTAACTTTGCTCCAGGAAATTGAATTTCCTTAGCATATGCTGAGATGAGAAAATGGGGGCACGGAGACGCTAGGGCGTCGTTTGAGAATCCAGCAGTCGGGGTTTCGTGCCTACTCCAGCGCCAGAGAATCAAAAAGTAACCCAGTCTGCGACCACCGGGGCCGCTTCTCCTTCTAGTCCGGCCGGCAATACTGAATATAGCGCAGCTGCCTTCCAGCGCTTAGAGCGCTCCGTCATCCTCGAATCTCCTGCCATAAGTTATCACCTAAGCGAATCCAATTTGTACGCTCACCTCCTCGCTCGATCCGAGGAGCGCCTTGGTGTCGATTGCGGGCCGGTTCTGCTCAATACCGACATTCAACGAGTACTGGCAAGGAAACTTGTCTGCACAGAAGTTGACCAAACACGGGTGCCGCTCGACATATTGCGATATGTCGCTCATATCTATAACAGCACTCTGGGTACCGATTTTCTCGTCGTTACCACGACTAAGAAGACCTACTTTCTGAGCGACGGCAGCTTTCG
>JAYRHW010000076.1:0-11340 GCA_041907145.1 Bdellovibrionota bacterium | reverse complement strand
CCGAAGACGATACTTCCAAGGCCCTGCTCGAGATTTTGCAGCCCGGGCTTTTTGCTTCGTTTCTTGGGCTAGTGTACATGCACCGACGACTCAATCACATCTGCAAGGCGCCTGAATGGGAGACGCTCTCTAAAGAGCTCGTTCTCAATATGGAGCTCGGCTATATCATCGGCACTTCACTGGTGAATGTTGGCCCGGCACTGGGTGCGCTCTTGGGCGGCATCCGATACGTTGCGCTCGCGACCTTTCTCATTCGCAGTCCCGATGTCTATATTCGCTACCGCAATCGCTTCAAGAAGAAATTTGATTCGGCCCACGAGGCCGGACAGTGGGGCTGTGACCACGCGCAAATTTCCGCGTATTTGATCAAGGATTTAGGATTCACCAAGGATATTCTCGAGACCTCGAAGGTGCTGCGAAAGTCTGTTGCGCCAGGCGAGACGCTTAAGCGTGAAATGGCCATTTGGCGAGCCGTGCTCTATTGGATAGACGGACTCAAGGATGGAAGATGTCCGCCGCCTGAAGCTGAAATGGCAGCATTGCTTGATGCCGGCGACACGGAGGTGGCGGAAATAAAGACTAAGACTGAAAAGCTGCTCAGGGACGGCTCGTCGTTTACTTGGATGCTGCGCACCGGGGCGGGGGATAAATCAGACGAGGGAGAAGAACCTTAGTAACTTCGGTCGGTCTCTAAAATCAGACTCTCCAAAAATTTCTGTTCAGTGCCTTTGGGAATCGTAGTCGCCGCGGCATATGGATGACAGGCGTCAACAAATCCGCCTACTGCACGAGTCGATGCCGGCAAAACCTGCGTCAGATCAGCAACTTCCTTGGCAGTGATTCTGGCTCTTAGAGCCGATGGTGCCCGCATTGAGACTTTAATCTGATCAAGCGCAATTCGCCCCAAACCGGGAATCTCGTCAGGCACTTCCTGAAGCCCCGCTAAATAGACCCGTGCATCTACCGCCTTCTCAGCAATAAGCTGCTCACAAAGGAGTCCGACCGTCTTGACTCCGAAGGCGGCAAAAGAGGAATCGAGCGTGAACCACTGAAGCGATCTCTCGTGCTTCAGAAAATTGCCTTTAGTAAATTTCGTCACCGCCGCTTGAAGCTCGGATTCGTACTGATTTGCTCTCTCCCAACACAACGGGTTATCGCCGGCAAGCAGCCCCTTAATCGCAATATCCGGACCACCGCGAAAATATCCGGCGCTCCCCAGCACATTTACCATACGAACTAGCTTAGAAAGCGGAATATGCGGCCAGCCGCTCAGGTAATATTCGGACCCAGAAAATGTAACATTACCTCGCTCTGCAACTTCTTCGGTGCAGTAATCATTGAGACCGCAAAGCCTCCCCGCGCTGGTCTTAAGCCCGTCGCCGATTGCACCCACGACGGTAAGCGCGCACAGGTCTATGTTTTCGGGCGAAAGCGCCTCGGCAAATAGTCCAGCTATCGTGCTGGCAGAACAATCAGGATCGGCGTTGATGCCGAAGGGCAGACAGTTTATCAGTGTAATGTCTCCCGGTGGCTTACCCAAAACTTGATGATGATCAAGTACGAAAATCGGACGCCCATGTACGTTAAGGTCCTGCAAAGTCTCGAGCATACCGGAGGCAAAGTCCGCAAACACCACAGTCTCCGCGCTGTCAGGCGCTTCCTTCAACAATAACTTCACCACCAACGGATAGGGCTTTTCCAGGCAGTATCGCCTCACGCGCAGGCCCATTCTTTCAAAGGCAGCCGACAAAATGGCTCCACTGCTTAGTCCATCGGCATCGTTATGATGAATGAGCAGCACGGATTTACTGGGCAGTGTGGTGAACGCCTGAGCACTGGACTTGATATGACTCAAAAATGCCTCAAAGCTGCGCATCCGTCAGTCATCCAGGAAGCGTAAAAGTCCACTCGGCTGGGGCCTCGCCCGCGAGTACTTGTTCCCGCAGTCTCTGCCATCTCCCAAAACGCTCATTTGCCGTAGAAACGGAAGGCTTAAAGAGCTTCGATTCGCGAGAACGCGGGAAGGCCCCTCGGGCCCTGCTGCGCGACGCCGAATGCATGGCAGCAATAGCCGCTCCGCGCGCCGAAGCCTCACGAGACGCCAGGCGGGTTAACTCGACCCCGCTGGTATCCGCTATATGCTGCATCAGAAAATCGAGGTCTGAAAGTCCGCCTGACACTACAAGCGGCCGATGCTCAGGTCTAAGAATCCCCTTGCGGATCAGGTCCACGATATTCTGCGAGACAAAGTTACCAATGTTCTCAACAAGCCCGCGCACCATGGGAGCAGCTTCACTGATCGTAGGTGTTCGAACGATTTGAGGGCAATCGGTTCGCCAATCAGGGGAGCCGCTGCTGCCCATCGCCGCAAAGACGATAGGCGTCGCCGAATCCTCGACACTTCTGCAGACCTGTTCAATTTCACCTACCCTATGTGCCGCCTTGAGATCTTGAATGATGAAGTCGATCGTTGCACCACTGGCGGGGGTGACCGCCTCCAGTGAGTAACGCAGCTCACGCTGAATAGAGCCTTCCGAGTAAAACACGGCAGTGACATAGCCCGGTTCGAAGACCGGTCTTTCTCCCACGGAAATACTGAGCCATGTTCCGGTGCCAAGGTTCAGAACCCCCGTGATGCCTTCCACGAGTCGGCCGTAGAGACTGGCCTGCTGATCTCCGAGCATGGCGGTTATCGGAATGCCGCGATAGGTCCCATGCAGGCCAAGACTAGAGCTGATGCTTGGCAGCCTGCCAGCCTGTACACCAAATATCTGGCACAGCTCATCATCCCAACCACCCTGCTCCAAACTGTACAGCATGGTTCGGGAGGCCATCGTATCTTCGGTGATGAAGCGACTCTCCCCCGCAAACTGTTGAACAATATAACTATCGAGTGTTGAGATAAGCACGCGGCTATCGGGGAATTCGCGTTGAAGATTTGCGATCTTGGGAGCTGCATAGTTGGGAAGCGGGGGAAGTCCGGTTCGCTCGGTGATGAGCGCGTGATGTGCCTTGCGTTCGGCTAGCTCAGGCAAAAAACGTTGGTCGCGATGGGTGATGAGCGGATGCATGGTCTCGCCGCTCTCCTGTTCCCACGCACATACACCCGAGCGCTGGAAACTGAACCCCATGGCTGCGATATGCTTGCGCAGACGCGCAGCTGCGCGAATCCCTTCATCGGCCACCTGCCGCACCGAAGCAAGCAATTCACGGGGATCCTGCTCGACTCTGTCGGCATCGAGTCGCTGGGTAGCGACAGGAATAGTATATTCCTGAAAATGTTGCCCATGCATATCGAGCAGCACCCCTTTCGTCGCGGAGGAGCCTTGATCAATCCCGAGGAAGAGTTTTTCAATCATACGTCCAACTGGAACTTACGTCGCTACACGAATTGCAACTGATTCTGCAGCGGAATAAGTCCTAATTCAGTCGCTCGCCTAAGGAAGCGAGAAATTGATTCAATTCCGTCCGTGCCTATGTCGCGCGTACGCTCATTCACATACATAGCGATAAAGCGATCTGCTTCATCGTAGCTGATCCCCCTGCCAAACCCCAAGGCGTAATCGATGGCTTCTCGGCGATGATTCAAACCGTATTCGATGCTCTCGCGAATAGCCCAGGCAGCAGCCGCTAGGGCCTCCGTACCCAAATCTTTGCGTATGATATTCACTCCCAGCGGCAACGGGAGCCTATGCTCCTGCCACCACCACTGTCCAAGATCCAGTATGGAGACAAACCCCTGTCGACGATGCGTCAGTTGCCCCTCGTGAATAATGATACCGGCATCCACTGTCTTCGTCCTGACGGCATCCTGGACATGATCGAAGTGGATATTCATCAGCTCGGCGTCGATTCCCTTTTCACGCAAGAATATTCGGAATGCCAAAGCCGCAGACGTCCGCTCACCGGGGATCGCAAATGTTCTGTGGCGCCCATCCAAAATATCGAAGGCCTCCTGCGCAATGAGCACGGGACCGTAATCGGCGCCGCCCATAGACGCGCCGCTGCGCATAATCGCGTATCGCTCGCTCAAGTACGCAAACGCGTGTACCGAAGCAGCTGATACCTCGAGCTCTCCAGTCAACGCGCGATGATTCAAACTCTCGATATCCGCGCTATGGTGCCGGAAATCGAAGTCGGGATGCCTCACCGCACCGTTCTGCAGACCGTAGAACATGAAGGCATCGTCGGCGTCGGGGGAGTGGAATATAGTGATACTTCGCTTCGCAATCATGGTTTCAACGTATGAACGGGGCTGTCGGTTGACTATCTTGTAACAGTTTTCTAAAACTCAGTACATGAGCCAGTCCTCGGCCTCCTCCCCTGCTGATCCGGTCCCGCATTTGAACGGGAGCAGTTCGGCTTCCTCGGTATTGGAGCACGCCCAGAAGAAGGTACGTTCTGGTGAGCGCTTCTCTAGAGTTGAAGCTGAAGAACTTTGGCACGCAGCCACCCCGATGCAGATGGCGGAACTTGCCAACGTGGTGCGTCATCGGCAAAACCCCGGTCGTGTCGTTACCTACCTCGTTGATCGGAATATCAATTATACGAACGTCTGCAATACAGACTGCTCCTTTTGTGCGTTCTACCGGCATGATCCTGAGCACCCGGAAGCTTATGTGATAAGCGATGAACAACTTGATCAGAAAATCACGGAAGCCTTAGAGCTCGGAGCGACACGAATACTTTTGCAAGGTGGACACAACGATCAACTCCCCTATTCCTACTATATTAATCTCATTTCACGAATTAAGAGTAATTTCGACATTGATCTCAACGCCTTCTCCCCCTCTGAAGTGCAACAAATGGCGAGAGTCTCCGGAAAGAGCTACCAAGAGGTACTTTCGGAACTCAAGACCGCCGGCCTCGATGGACTTCCCGGCGGAGGCGGCGAGATTCTCGATGACGAGGTGCGCCGAAGAGTCAGCCCCAAGAAGACTAAGGCTGATGAGTGGATAGAAATCATGGAAGCGGCGCAAAGTCTGGACCTCGTCACCACAGCGACCATGGTCATAGGGTTCGGCGAATCACTGGAAAATCGCCTGAATCACCTCGATCGTCTGCGCTCACTTCAGGATCGAAGTCGGTCCAAGGGACATGCCGGGTTTAACATGTTTATCTCTTGGATTTTGGTTTTTAATGACAAGACCTCCATCGGCCGCAGCAGGCATGTCGATCGCTACGGGGCCTCAGCCACTGAATATCTGAAGAATATCGCGTGGTGTCGTATCTATCTGGACAATATCGAGCACCATCAGGCAAGCTGGCCTACGCTTGGGCCCGACATCGCTCAGCTTGGACTACATTTCGGCTGTGATGATATTGGCAGCACAATGATGGAAGAAAATGTCGTCTCACAGGCCGGCGCCCCCACGAAGGATCGCTGGTCAATGAGTCCCGAAGAACTGCGCGAACATATACGCGGTGCCGGATTTATCCCTGCTCAGCGGGACAGCGCACTGAACATAATCAAGATCTTCGACCAAGCCCCTCTCGAAGAAGCTCGGTAGCGCTCTACTGATTTGCCGCCACTTCCTGCATCTGCGCAGCCACCTCCTGAACAGCCTTTACGAGTCGCTCCGGCTGGAAGGGCTTATGCACAAAACCGGCAACACCGGCGGCGGAAAACTCGCGCATGGTCTGCTCGTCACAATAGCCGCTCATGATGATGACTGGAACATCAGGATTAATGGCCCGAATTCTCGCAAATACCACGTTACCCCTGACATAGGGCATTGAGAGGTCGAGCAGTACACAGCGAGTTTCCCCACCCAGTTCCTCGAATAGTGACAACCCCTCTCGCCCGTCAGCGGCAGTACGGACGGCGAAGCCGGCACGGCTTAAAATGCCGGAGCAGGAGGAGCGTATAAGCTCCTCGTCATCGATTACGAGGATGGTATGGGCGTGGCGTGGAGCAGCTGTGCTGCCTGTGGAGGATGGTAAGCGATCTTCCTTTTTTACCATGAAGAAGCTATCTCTAGGAGCTTTAGACGACTGCGAAAGACCAAGAAAGTACAAAAGCCAGTATACACCGGTTCGTCCCTACTAGTGAGAAAATAATTTTACTCAGTCAGATTTTATTGAGGTATGGCAACTAAACGTTCGCTTTCCGGTATCCGCCCTTCTGGCACCGTTCATCTGGGAAATTATCTCGGAATGATTCGCCCCGGTATTCAGCGGCAGGATAGTTTTGAGTGCCTGTACTTTATCGCCGATATGCATGCTTTGACGACCAATCGAAACCCAAAGCTACTGCAATCACAAACCTTAGATATCGTTGCAACTTGGCTTGCGTTGGGTTTTGACGCTCAACGGCATCTCATGTATCGCCAGTCCGATATCCCGATGGTTGCCGAATTCGCCTGGTACCTTTCCTGCGCCACAGGCATTGGGCTTCTCGAGAAGGCCCATGCCTTTAAAGACGCTCAAACGCAGGCCCGCGACGTCAACCATGGAGTATTCGCATATCCGGTCCTCATGGCGGCAGACATAGTCATGTACGATGCCGATATCGTCCCCGTCGGCAAAGACCAGAAGCAGCACGTAGAAATGGCGCGGGATATGGCAGGAAGCTTTAATGCTCTCTATCAGGGAGAATATATCAAGCTCCCGGAACCGGTTATCGATGAACGTGTGATGACCATCCCGGGATTGGATGGACGCAAGATGTCGAAGTCCTATGGCAATGAAATCCCGCTATTTTGCGACGAGAAGAGCCTGCGTAAATATATTCTCTCTATCAAGACTGATTCCACGGCGCTGGAAGCCCCTAAGGTACTTAAGGGGACATTGATTTCGGATTTGTATTCCCTCTTCGGCACCGCCGCTCAGTATGCCGACCTAGAAAAGCGTCTAGCGGCAGGAGGATTGGGCTGGGGCCACGCTAAGGATGAGCTGTTCCAGGTTATCAATGACCACGTTAAAGAGCCGAGAGAACGCTATATGAAGCTGCGTGGGGATGAAAAGGCTTTGGAAGTAGTCCTGAACGACGGTGCAAAGCGCGCATTTCAAATCGCTGAGCCCGTGCTCAATCGAGTGCGAAATGCTGTGGGTTTCCGCAACGTACCGCTGACCCTGTATCGCTAATCGGCCAAAGCTAGACCCTATCCTCTCAAGAGCTGGAGTGCGAGTTGCGGCTGCTGGTTTGCCTGAGCAAGGATAGCAGTCCCCGCCTGCTGCAAGATCGATAGTCTGGTCATCTCAGCTGCTTCTTCGGCGACATCGACGTCGCGAATGCGGCTTTCTGCTGAGGTGAAGTTTTCTCGAGCGACCTGCAAGTTCTGAATCGTAGTATCAAGACGGCTCTCAGCAGCGCCCAATGTACCGCGGTTTCTCGTGACAGAGGTGATAGCGTTACTGATGGCATCCAGCGCTAATCGTGCAGCCGACTGCGACTCCAAATCACTATTCCCCAAGATTGAGTACGTTTGAATGGAGGTATTCGCAGCAGCTAGCCCAAGTGAGGCCAATGTGGCCTGAATTCCAGAATAGCCGATTTGAGATAATGAGGTTCCGTCAAACCCGACTTGGAAGGTGACGTTTCCACCGCCGCTCAAGAGGTTCAACCCGTTGAACTCGGTGGTTAGAGCGATACGCTCAACTTCGGACATCAGCGCCGAGAACTCAAGTTGCAGAGCTGAACGCTGCGTATTCGCAAACACGCCGTTAGCTGACTGCTCGGCAAGCTCGGCAAGACGACTAAGTACGTTCGTAATCTGAGCAATAGCGCCGTCAGTGATGGCAACGACAGACACACCGTCATTTGCATTACGAATAGCGACCGTGGCTACCTTGGCATCCGCCTTGAGGGCTTCTGCGATAGCGAGTCCGGCCGCGTCATCCTTGGCCCGCGTAATTCGAAGACCTGATGACAAACGCTCGTAGGCTGTTCGCAAGCGCTCCGTCGACCCGGACAGCGCTCGCTGTGCCGAGAGTGAGCCAAGGTTTGTTCTAATATTAATACTCATTGCTACCGTCCCTTAGTTTCATTAGGCAATTGCCTAACTCATCCTACTAGTCGTCCGTGCCTACTACCCTCTCAGTAATTGCAGCGCGAGTTGTGGCTGGTTGTTGGCCTGCGCCAAGACCGCCGCACCTGCTTGTTGCAAGATGTTCAAGCGAGTTAGCTCTGCAGCCTCGCTCGCCACGTCAACGTCGCGAATTCGGCTTTCTGCAGCGGCAAAGTTCTCTCGAGCAACCTGTAAGTTCTGAATTGTGATATCGAGTCGACTTTCCGCAGCTCCCAACGTACCTCTGTTTCTCGTAACGGAAGTGATGGCGTCATTTATCGCATTGAGCGCCAAGCGCGAAGCTGACAGAGAGTCAAGATCCGTTGAGCCAAGAATCGAGAAGGACACCGCTGAAGTTCCTGCGGCCGCAAGTCCGAGCGACGCAAGGGTTGCCTGCACACCGTTATAACTGACGCGTGATACAGACGTTCCGTCGAATCCTACTTGGAAGGCCACCTCACCGCCGCCGCTCAACAGCTTCAAGCCGTTGAACTCGGTGGTGACCGCGATACGCTCGATTTCCGAGGTAAGAGCCGTAAATTCGTTCGAGAGAGCGGAACGCTGTGTATTACTGAACACGCCGTTCGCTGATTGCTGCGCCAATTCTGCAAGGCGGCTCAGAACGTTGGTGATCTGACCTATCGCTTGGTCAGCGATAGAGATAATCGAAATACCGTCACTCGCGTTGCGGATACCGACGGTTGCGACTTTTGCACTCGCCTTCAAGCTTTCAGCAATCGACAGTCCGGCGGCGTCGTCTTTGGCGCGGTTAATACGAAGACCTGAAGATAGTCGTTCGTACGCTGCGTTCAATCGATCCGATGAAAGACCGAGGTTGCGCTGTGCGCTCAACGAAGGAATGTTTGTGCGTATATTGATGCCCATTGCCTAACTCTCCCTGGCGGTTGAAAATGAATCTCCTAAACCACTGCCTTGTGCCTACGCTCATTCGGCGCAGGATCAGAACCAAATCCTCTGGCGCTCATGTACACCTGAGATCGCCTTTGTGCTGTCCAGCTCAGCAAGTGCAAGGGCCTTGCCAACTTCCAAAAAACCACTCAAGTACCGCACAGTCCTAGCCGACAAGCCTCGCTTCCAACTCACGTTTTCCACGCTGCACCTTTTTGACATATTCCTTCGTTGTTTCAGGAAGATACGGCTCCACGTTTTCATAGACCGAAGGGTCAAGACCAGCACTTTGGGCACGCTGCTGCGCGGAGGCGACTCGGCCTTCGCCGGCATTAAAAGCCGCCACGGCAAGTTTTTCCAAAGAGGAGGAATTTGCCGCCGCCGAAGTGCGTAATTTATTTGGTAGTTCGCTGTCTTTACTGAAGAGATCATGGAGATAGCGCAGGTATCCCACACCGAGATCAACGTTGAGCTGAGGATTGAAGGGATCGTAGGGACCTTGCTCTCCGCTACGCTCCAATAAATGCTTGCCGGTGCTATCCAATAATTGAAATAGTCCCTTGCTCTCAAGCCCATCGCTGCTGACAGCCTTGGGATTGAGACTGGACTCAGCCAGAGCGACGGAGAGACTCAGACTAGGATCAACGCCATGCTTCTTTCCGGCTTCAACAATCACATCTGAATAGTTGACTTCAGCCTTCGAAACTACGGGCGCGGCTAGTGACGCGCGCGGCTCGTCCGGCGCGCTCGCAGTCGACAATGAGTCCCCCTCCTCCCGTGTGTCAACTCGACGGACTGATAGCAGCGCTGGAGTTTTGACACGGGGAGCAGCATCCTTGACCTGATCGGGCCTTGGGTCTAGAGGGGTAAGTCTCCCAAGTTCTTCAATCTTTTGATTTGGCAACAGTGCTTTTAAACTCGCCCGAGGAAATGAATCGGCGATACTGATGCTCCCAGTTGATAGCTTAGCTGGCAATTCTTCAATGTTTTTGGATAGTTGAGTCGATTGAGGAGAGACACCAGATAGCAAGTTGGGGAATTTTGACTCTGGAGTAGTCCCGTCTTGGCGCTTCAGCGACGCCTTGGTGATGCGGCTAAGCTCACGATATGTCGCATTAAAATCTATTTTCATGCCACGATCCCTGTGGGCAAAATCAAGTCCCTGGGATCGTAAATAGCAGTTGTTATGCCAGGCTAATGGGCTTTTCGGTGACGTGTTTTATTGAGCGTCAACCACTCCTCGTAGCTAGGGAAGGCGAAAAGCTTGAGCACCTTCTCCTCTACCGCGTGCTCAACAGCTTCATGGAAGCGTTCGATAGAAATCATGGCGCGAAGTTTGGACAGACCCGCTTCGACCTCCGTGCTCAAGCGCCTAAGGACCTCAGGTTCCATATCGGCCTTGAGGGCCGCCGCTTGCCTCTTCCGCTCTACAAGGTACGCCGATTGCTGGTCGCTTGATTCACCGCTTTTCCCTACAACATTAGCTCGAGGCTTTGGAGACTGTGGCGCCGGCCTATATTCCTTCGTCTTCTGGCCGGGTATCGTAAATTCATCGACGCGTTCAACGGCGCGGTACAAAAATCCAACCGGGCTTTTCATCTTTGATTGCTGCGGTGATGCGCAGAGCGAATCAAAGTAAGCGATTATCTCCCGCACCCTGGCGCATTGCTCTTCGGTCTTTGCTTCAATCAGCCTTCGCGCTTGAGCTTCGCGAATGCCGCGGCTAACCAAGGCGGCAATTATTTGATCCCGCGGAATGGGAGCCAAATTACTCACGCCAGCGGTCTGTGGGTTAGCTCGATTCTCCGACTTCTCCGGGGCCACAAACTTTTCCGCGACAGCTCCCAGCGATCGCGGCTTTCCACTTGCGGCAATCAAAACGACATCAGTGTCCTTCCCCTTGCCTCGATATTCAGCTCCGGCCAAGAATCCCACGTTGACGAGCTCCTCAATTGCAGGGTCGAGCTGCTGACGAAGAGAGCTGGCGTAGGCATAATTCCGGGAGATGCCGACCTTCTCATGTGCAAGAACGAATAAATTTACCTGCAAGCGCGACTTGTACCAAAAGTGCTTGTCGAGATAGCGATACAGGCGCTTGGTCACCGCGCTTTGTAAATTTAGATAAAAATCCAGGTCCAGCTTTTTGATAAAGCCAACCTGGAAGGATTTGAAGATAACATCGCTCCACGTAAAGAAGCTTGGCTTAGGTGCCGTAGAGCGGCCGTCATTGATCTCGTAGCCGTCCAAAATGCCGAAATTCCTGGTGCTATGTGACTTGGTCTCGTTGTCGTAGAAGGCGTTGGTGGCCTTTATTCTAACGCCGCTCAATCTGTCCAGCGCCCGCTGCAGTCGTTCATAGCTACGACCCTCGGTTGTCCAACGCAGGATCCTCAATAACTCGTAGCGCGTAAAGAATATCTTG
>JAYRHW010000075.1:0-6093 GCA_041907145.1 Bdellovibrionota bacterium | reverse complement strand
ACCGTATTAGGCAGTGTATGATTGTCGGCGTGCCGTCACAATCAGGTCCGCCGCATGCCAAAAAAGAAGACCCAAACATCATTTTCGGCAAAGTCACGCCGCCGCCGGTCTTCGCTTCCGCCGGCTAAGCCCAAGAACGCTGATGTGCGATCGCGCGAGTATCTGACGCCGGCGGAAGCTAAAGACCTGCGTGCGGCCGCCAAAATGCTTGGCCGTCACGGTTTCCGCGACTGGCTGCTCATCATGATGGCCTATCGCCACGGTCTGCGCGTCGGCGAGCTCGTCGCTCTCAAATGGGACCAGGTTGATTTCAGGCACGCCCACCTTCACGTCAACCGCCTCAAAAACGGCGACAACAGCGTTCACTTTATTGAAGGCGATGAACTGCGCGCCCTCCGCCAGCTGAAGCGTGACTACCCCGATACGCCGTTTCTCTTCGTCTCCGAACGGGGCGGCCCGCTCTCTGAGCGCACGGTGCACGCCATGGTCGCGCGTGCCGGCGTCGAAGCCGGAATTGATTTTCCAGTCCATCCCCACATGTTGCGGCACGCGAAGGGCTACCAACTCGCCTCAAAAGGCGTCGATACAAGGGCTATACAGGCGTATTTGGGGCACAAAAACATCCAACACACGGTTTTATACACGCAGCTGGACGCTAATCGTTTTAAAGGCTTTGCCAAAGACTAGTTACCTCAAGGATAGGAGACGCTTGCGCCCTTTTGTAATCGTGCGAGTTGCTCTTCTGAAAAGACCGACAAATCACTTGCGGCTAAGAGCTGTCTCGCGGCGAGTGGATGACGAGCTGCCTCGGTCACTCGCCGTTCTATCTCAAGCTGCCGTCGGTTTTCTCTGTCCCTTTTGGCAGCATCGAGGTCCCTCTGCGACTTCTCTTCTGCCTCGAGCGCCTCTTTGGGAAGAACCCCTTTTTCGTACAGCTCGCTCAACCAACGGTAATAGGTGCCGGCTAACAACACCTGATCGGGGACTTCGGCTTGCTTACCAGTGAGTTTTACGAGTTCGACTCCGAACTCAATTCGTCTTTGCGAGGCCGCCAGAGCGGTCTCGAACAACGTTTTGCGTTTCTGGTGTGAGCGCTCTAGGTGCTGCCCCCAAAACGTAAACGCCGCAGATACCAATGCAGCTGCTCCACCGGAGATTAGGGCAACAAGGACTGTTTCATTAATATGCATGCTTGCTTGCCTACAGAACATCAAAAAGGTCGTGACAGTCGCACTCACAGAGATTTTCTGGTGGCAACTTTTTCTCCACTAGAGAGCGCCCCCCTGCTCGGCACATTGCCCGATCATCGGTTTCACACCCATCCTCACAAGAGTGCTTAGGAGCCCTGGTGGAGCCTTGTAACTCGAGTAGTTGCTGATAAGCCTTGTGATTGATTGTGCCAGAGCGCCCACACCTCTGGCAGCTCACATTGTGATACCGAAAAACCAAGCCTGGCGCCGGCTCGATAGCAATTTCGCTACTACTCCATTGATGATTACACATACTCTATTCTGCCCCTGGAGCGGAAAACCATTTCTTCCACCACGGCGCTTTAAGCGTCTCCACCGTGGCTTTCAGGGATTGCTTCTCTTCTTCGATTGCTGCGATTTGCTTACGAAGCGCTTCAATTTCTAAGGCGCGCATTTCTGCTGCCTTTCTCTCGTGCTCGGCTTGTTTTTGAAGATCCGGCAGAAGTCTTAACGATCGGTCTTTGTCTTCAAGCTCCCGTCGAAGAGACACAATAACTTCCTTTTCGACAGTCAGCTGTTTTGCAAATTGTTCAGTTACCTTGGTCAGCACGTCTTCGAGAATCTTGCCTATTTCCGGAGCGTTCTTTTCGCTCTGAACCTCGATACTTTCAGCTTCAACTGTTTCATCCTCGTTTTGATCTGTGGGCTCGAAAATACTGTCCAATCCTTGCGTTGACACCCGCTCCCTCGGGCGTCCGAATTGCAATCGCTCAAGCTGGCGATCCAACTCTCCACGGTACATGAACCACTTCTCTTTCATTCCGATCATCCGCTTCTCGCCCTTCCAATCCCCGCTGGAAAGCTTTTCGCGGACAGTGCGGGCATCTATTCCTAAAATAGCTGCGGCTTCGGCGACGGTGACCATAGGATTCTTTTGTATATTTTGCACGTATCTATCAGTGCCTCTATTGCTCACAGGGATAGCGTTCTACGAAATTATAACTAACATCCGGAGATCCGGAGAGCTTTCTTGAGCACCTCCGGAGGTGGCACTTGCTGCATCCGGATTTAAGGAGAATCTCTGCTGAGGGTTATTGAGGAAGTCTCTGTTTGTCCTTAACCCCGCCCTGCGTTTTGGCGGCATCGCTCTGAAGATAGTCTAGTACTACAGATCCGGAGACTTGGAGGCGCAATCTCCGGATCTCCGGAGTTGCACTCGCGGATCTTAGGCGCCGACTCCGGAGATCCGGAAGTCTAAACCCGCAACTCCGGAGATTCGGGTTTGCCCATAAGCACTACGGTTTTTCGCGCCAGTACATCTAATGTGCCAAACCCTCCGTACCTGTCGTTGTGCGGAAGCGGCACGCGAGATCGCGCAGGGCGGGAATCCGAGCAATCTCCGGAGGCCCGGACATTGCGGCGCTCAACTCCGGAAGACCGGAGGCAGCGATCCGCATGCCGTTTCGGGAATCGTCAAGAGTTGATCCTGGTTCTTTCACCGAATATAGTGTCAACAGTGATGCCACCAAATTCGGTGTATATCGCACGCATATCCGAGGCGGCTGCCTCCTAGAAAGCCGGAAGCTCACAAACAAAAAACACCGCCAGGGGCGATGTTCTTTGGCAATGACCTTGGGCCGATTGCTTCACTTGCGTTTCAGGTTTGTGGTTTTCCTGAAGTGCATTCAGCATAAGCGACTGGTCCGAGAAGGTCAACTTGTCTTGATTTAGCCAGGAGACTGACACTATCGGACGTATTTTTGCGCGTTCTCAAACAGAGAACGTGCCGGCTAGATTTGTTCGCCTAGATTACTTCCCGCCAGGGTGGCAGGAAGTGACAGCTCAGTTCCTATCGCTGTTCCATAGATATGGCTACATCTATAAACCGCTCGCCGGCGGCTCATGGTATTCGGCCAACGACCGCTGGAAGCTGCCGGATTCGGAGATACTGAAGGCGATCGCTTGCGCGCACCAGAAGTTCTATATAGGATGCCGTGCCGGCAAAACAACTCGCTTTGCCGTCCTCGATATCGACGCCGGCAGCAAGTACCACAACCAGCGCTCCCTTGATAAGCTGCTACAGCTCTTATCTGACGCAGGTCTTGCGCGTTCCTCTCTGTATCGCTCTAGCTATGGAGGCGGCTGGCACCTGTACCTTTTCTTTGATGAACCCCTCAACAGTGCTGAATTACGAAAGCAACTCTTCAAGTTACTCGCGCTGAATGACTTCGAGGCCGGCAAAGGACAGCTCGAGATATTTCCCCATCCCGGAGCAGGCGATTCACTGGGACTAGGACTTCGCCTGCCGCTCCAGCCTGGTTTTGCCTGGCTGGATAAGAAGACGTTGGAAGTAGATCACGAGCGCCACGAGCTCACGGCGACAAAAGCGCTGGAGCTTTTCATAGATGCCATGGACGGTGATGCTAATTCGTATGCCAGCTTCCGCCGACTGACAGACCACGTCCAAGAGCTAGAAGTGTGGCGCGCCCAGGCGAAAGTTTTGGCACGCAATGCTGCCGGCGGCACCGTCGTTCCACTTAGACGAAGTGACCTAACCGGGGCTGGAGAGTTCACTGATTTCGTCCGTGCCGTCTTCGGGCATCTGCCACCCGGCATGATCGTAGATAACTGGTATCGCGGCCGGTTGTATCACTTGAATGGATTGACCGGACCGTCGCAGCGCGCCCAGGCAATTGAGTGCATCGGACATTACTTTTTCTATGGCGACCCGAGCCGGGCGCTGCCCGCCATGGGCTACGGCTACGAACAAGAGAGGGAGTGGGCGATCCGCGAATTTCTGAACGCCAGAAACAACGGACAGAGCGAAGACATAAACCGAGGGCGTGCAGATGCACTTGCCCAGGTCGAGCGGGCCGCAAATTGGGTTCCGCCACATCGGGCAAACGTTGATGCGGTTAAGTACGTTGCTCGCCAGCCTATTGCCTGGACACGCGAGAACGCTAATCGCAAGAAGAATGCGCGGCAGCGAATATCAATTGCCCTGGCAGCCCTCAAGAATCTGCGTAGAGCGTTCACCACTGTCGAACTGCAGGAAGCGGCCGGCTGTTCCAGAAGGACGCTATACAGCCATCAGGACATCTGGCGCCGAGACTACGAAGATCTCGCGGACGGTTTCTTTGCAATCTGTACCGACGAATATAACGATGTGGAGGGGGCTGGTTCGCTTCAAACCGAGCCCCCTCCCGCTGTAGATCAAAAAATTGCGGACCCGGGGCTTCTGGCGGCACGCCGTATAGCCTACGAGATATCGATGAGACATCAGCGTGACCGTCGCACATTCGCCGTGGATGCTTCACGCCAAAGAGCAACAGAAGAAGAACTATGGTGCGCGAGAGTTGGCGCTGTTTTCGACGCCTCGATCGCATATCTACCGGAGATAAAGAAAGGGCTGGTTGCCTTGATCGGCTATCTGCCACTGGCGCCGAACGAAGAATGCCAGCACTGGATTCAGGAGCGGATTGCGATTGTGCGGCAGCGCCTTGCCGCCTTTGAGGATGACTGGCGTAACCAGCAGCGTCGAATGAACTGCTGATACTCGCCTTTATGTTTCGCCGCGCTCGCAACGCAAAATCTGGTGGCAGCCATCGGGGTGCGAATGATTGTCATCCGAAGCGGGCGGGTGCCATGCGCGGCGAGAAAGCCTAGCGTAGACCGCCCATCAGCAAGGCTGCCCGCTTGCGCGGCGGCTGCGCCGGCCTTGCCGACGGGTCCCGCGGTCCACGCTATTCACGCATGGGTTGGCATGGCGCCCCGCCCGCTCGACCTGACTAGAAAGGAACACAGACAGGATGGGCGTTTTGAGCCTCTTCCTCGGATGATCTGTAATAATAATGATAATAATAGTAATCATAATAATATGGTATAATGGCTGAAACAGCGCAGGGAGGGCACTTTATGGCAAGGCGTGCAGTTGTGCAGCAGGAAGAGGTTTTCGATGCTGCTGAAAAATTGGCGGCTGACGGCAAAGAGGTCTCGGCGCTGGCGGTGCTGTCGGCCCTGGGTGGTGGCAGCCTGACCACCATCTACAAACACCTCTCTGCCTGGGAAGCATCGCGCCCGGCTGTGGTGTCAGCTGGTAATAACGAGGTGCCGGAAGTGGTGCAAAACGCTTTCAATAGCACCTGGCGCGTGGCGGCTATGGAAGCCGCCCGCGAAGTGGTTGCCGTTAGGGACAAAGCCGCCGAAGATGTGCGTACTGCTCACAAACAATTCGAAGGCGCCCTGGACGTCATCCAAAAACTGGAATCTGAGCTGGATTCTGCCGGCGCAGAAATTGAAGGGCAGCGCGTTCGAATCGGCGATTTGGAGGCGCAGGTAAACGAAACTGCGAAACAGAATGCGGCACTAGATGCCACCGCAATCCAGCTTAAAGAGCAGGTCGCTTCCTTGCAAAACGAGCTTGAGCGCCAGCACAAAGAGCAAGCAACTATGCGAGCGTCATATAACGAGCAGCTCTCCATGCTCACTGCCGATCATCTTGCGGCAGTGAAGGAAGCCGCTCAAATGAAAGGTCAGGCTGATGCACTCAAATCCCAGAACAGCGAGTTGATTGCGAAGTTGGGAGACAAGCGCAAGTAGTCGCAGCGGTACCAGATTAGGAGCGCTCCTCCCAAGAGGGAGGGGTGCTTTTGTTTTCTCTCTTCGGCATCTTCCAGTTTACGGGGCATGCGCCACCGCGCCTCAAGCGCGAGTCGGGCGTATCGCCACGCACTTGCCTCATCGAGCGCTTGACCCGCGGAGCCTGCCCCGTACCCGTGTGCCGGCCAAAAGTCGAGTCACACGGAGGTGTGTGTATGAACTACGTCGAAAACAATTCAGACCTGCAAGCGGTCATTCGCGAGACGCAGCGCCTGGCGAGCAAGTACGGACAAATAGGAATTGT
>JAYRHW010000074.1:0-7945 GCA_041907145.1 Bdellovibrionota bacterium | reverse complement strand
TTTGGTCTTTCGAGCATCCGCATGGAGACGGGATGTATGGCTTTCCCGCAGTGGATGGCCCGGGGGGCGGTGTGAAAGTGGCCGGTGAGCAGTACGAGATTGAAACCACGCCCGATACTTTAGATCGTCACGTTTCGGCGGAAGAAACCACGTTGATGTACGAGCACTATATTAAAGCGCGCTTCCCGTTGCTTTCTTCACGCTGCGTCAAATCAGTGAGCTGCATGTATACAACCACGCCGGACTCAGATTTCGTTATTCAGCGTCACCCGCAGAGCCAGCAGATTATCGTGGCGTCGCCTTGCTCGGGGCATGGCTTCAAGCATTCACCCGCAGTGGGTGAGGCGCTCGCCCAGCTCGCTGTTTCAGGCAGTTCCTCCCTGGATATCTCGGCGTTTAGGATGAAATAGATAATTACTGTCGATTCTTGACGCAAACTGAGGATTGCTTTATATTTAACTTATAAGTTAATTAACTATAGGGTAGAATACGTGCATGATCATCTTAGCCAAACCTTTTCGGCACTTGCCGATCCCACCCGGCGGGCAATACTGGCTCGGCTTGCCAAGGGGGAGGCTAATGTCTCGGACTTGGCGCGGCCATTTCTAAAAGAAATGAGTCTGCCCGCCATAACCAAGCACCTCAAAGTGCTCGAACATGCGGGGTTAGTCAGCAAGTCCAAGCGGGCGCAGTGGAGGCCCTGCAAATTAAACGGCGAGGCTCTCAAGCACGCGGCAGATTGGATGGAGCAGTATCGAATGTTCTGGGAGGAGAGTTTCGATCGTCTCGAAGCTTATCTAAAGACGGTCACTAAACAGCAGAAGGGAAAAAGGCATGGGCGGAAATAGTAAGGCGAACGAAATTTCTATCACTAGAATCTATGACGCGCCGGTACAAACCGTTTGGGAGGCATGGACTGACCCAGCGCAGGTTGCTCAGTGGTGGGGGCCGCGCGGCTTCACGATTACGACTCATAGCAAGGATTTACGCCCCGGCGGCCATTGGCACTACACCATGCACGGCCCCGACGGCACGGACTATGAGAACACAACAAAATACTTCGAAGTCAAAGAGTGCAAGAAATTGGTCTATGACCACGGCGGCCATGACGAACGAAAGCCCTTATTCCGCGTCACGGTCCTATTCTCCGAAATTCGGGGGAAGACGAAAATGGAAATGACTATGACGCTGCCCACGCCGGAGGCTGCGCAGGAGACAAAAAAATTCATCAAGAAGGCCGGGGGCGAATCGACCTGGGATCGCCTTGCCGAATACTTGGAGAAGGGAGCTTCAGGAAAGGAGAAATTCGTCATTAACCGTACCTTTGATGCGCCGATTGAGCTGATGTTCAAAATGTGGACCGATCCTGCACATTTCTCGCGCTGGATTCCTCCAGCTGGGGCAACCATGAAATTTATCCGTGCGGAAATTCGCCCGGGTGGGAGTACCTTTTCATGCATGAACTATGGCGAGATGCTGACGATGTACGGTCGGGCGGAATATCGGGAAATCACTTCGCCGTCTCGCATTGTGTACATCCAGCAATTTTGTGATCAAAATGAAAAATTGGGCCGCCATCCAATGGCGCCGACTTTCCCGGCAACTTTACTTACGGTGGTTGAGCTTACTGCCGAAGGGGCGGACAAGACTCGGGTAACAGTGACTTGGGAGCCGCTGGGGACTCTCACGGCGGAAGAGCTCGAGACCTTTATCACGGCACGAAGCGGCATGACTCAGGGCTGGACTGGATCGTTCGACAAACTGGAGGAAGAAGTCTCGCGGATGATGTACGCGTAATCTACCGACTTAGTGGTTGATCGACAAATCTCCGGGGGCGATTTCACGAAATCCTTAATCTGACTGATTTCGACAGGAGTTTCTGGTGCAGAGAAACAGAATCTTGAGGCGACTCGAACTTGGTATTGACGCGGCGCTACGCAGACAGCAGTGATTCGATATCAAGAGGATCAGTGGTCATAGCTAGTCCACCATCGGAGGCCTTCGGCCATTTGTCCTTTGGTTTATCCCAGTAGAGTTCGACGCCATTCCCGTCAGGGTCTCGCAGGTAAAGCGCCTCGCTCACACCATGATCGGCGGCACCGTCAAGCTCAATGCCCGCTTTCATAGTTCGCCGCAAGGCATCAGCTAACTCGGCGCGGGAAGGGTAGAGAATGGCCAGATGATAGAGTCCGGTGGTACCGGGGGCTGGCGGTTGTCCGCCCTGACTTTCCCAAGTGTTCAGGCCGATATGATGATGATAACCGCCAGCCGACAGAAACGCCGCCCGCTTGCCGTAGCGCTGGGTAAGATCAAACCCCAGCACATCTCGGTAAAAGCCAATCGCACGCTCCAGGTCGGCGACTTTCAAATGGACGTGCCCAATGCTGACCTTGGGCCCGATGGGATTTTTAGCTGTTTCACTTGTCATACCAATGAATTTTATTTTCTTCTGGTGATAAGGACAAGCGCAACAGAGGCCAAGGCTGTGCAAGCACCGATCCAAAATGGCGCTGCCTTGCCCCAGGCATCCCAGGCATAGCCCGCCAGAAGATTGCTCGTCAAGGTCGTTATCCCCATGATTGCGTAGAGCATTCCCAATGCTGTGCCGCGGTATTCGCCCCCAACACTATCGGCTATCAACGCCTTCGCCACGCCGTCAGTCAGGGCCAAATAGAATCCGTAGCCGAACAAGAGAAGCCAGACAGAAGTTTCACTGCCGAGAGCCATACCGGCATAGACCAATGCGTAGATAGTCCATCCAGCTGCAATCATGTTCCAGCGGCCGACTCGGTCGCTGAGAACTCCAGCTGGATACGCGCCGAGAGCATAACTGGAATTACAAAGTGCGTAGGCAAGGATTACTTGCCAAGGATTTAGCCCAAGATCAGCCGCACGCAGTAGTAAAAAGGTATCGCTGCTATTCGCTAAGGAAAATACCGCAAGTACTGCAAGATTAGTCCAATAGGTTCTGCCAAGAGCCGGGAGAACCATTGCTGGGGGCAATGAAGACTGCGGCCGATTGAGTACATTTTCCTCAGTGGTCGAATCACCTTTTAGGAGTAAGGCAACTACAACGGAAATTCCTGCAAATCCTGCGGCAAGCCAAAATAGTCGGCGGTATGCGAGCTCCGACGCATCGCTGCCAACGCAGTACATCATCAGCCCGGCAATTAGCACTCCAACCACAGCGCCGGCAGTATCCATGGTGCGGTGTAACCCAAAGGCCGAACCTCGACGATCAATCGATACTGCGTTAGCAATCAGGGCGTCACGTGGACTGCCGCGAATGCCCTTGCCGAAGCGGTCGATGCTTCGTCCGACCAACACCGATCCCCAAGAACCAGCGACCGCCAACAAGGCTTTGCCGAAAATCGGTAGTCCGTAGCCCCAGCGCACGAGTAACACTCGCTTCCCGCTGCGATCGCTAAAAATGCCACTGAACGCGGAACAAAGACTTACGACAGCCTGCGCCACGCCTTCTATCAGGCCCAAGGAGAATCCAGGTGCACCGAGTATCCCCACGACAAAGAGGGGGACAAGGGGATATACCATCTCCGATGAAATATCGGCAAAGAAGCTGACCCAGCCGAGGAGAACGACCTGACGGGGCAGTCTGGCGAACCTGCTCACGGACGAATCGTGGTACGGGTAATGATACTAGCCTGCCTTGCATTCATCAGCAGGAGCGGGAGCAAGTGCGGCGCAGGTCAAACAAAATACGAAGAATTCAAAGTTATGCACGGTATCCGGCTTATGTAAGATGGTCAGTCCGAACATCAAAAGGAACATAAGCTTGGCGGCTGCTGCCCAGGCCATGCGCTGACATTTTCCAATAATGAGCCATAGTCCAATAGCCGGCTCGGCGATCAAAATAACCCAAGCTAGGATAGTGTTCAGCTCCTTAGGCGACCAGGTGTTGGCAAATTCGGAGGTAATGTAGCCGACAAAGTTTGATGCTCCGCCCATCCACTTATCGAGGCCTACGTACAATAGCCAAATGCCAAAGGCGAGCCGAGCTCCACGAAGGAAGAATTCCTTCGTAGGCAAATTGCACTGCGTGCATGATTTAAACATAGCGCCTCCACGGGATGCTGATTTTCAAACTATAACGGACTGGCAATTGAAGCAGCTAGGCCCTTTAGACGGACTCCCTGCAGGAGGCAACGAGGCGGGGTGGGGTTGATTAATCCTCAATTTTAGTCCAAAATCCCTCTCCGCTGTGGGTGAGCCTAAGTTCCCTTAGAGTCTCATCTTTTAGCAACAGGATGCGTCGGTAGCTCAGCTGGTAGAGCAGAAGACTCTTAATCTTCGGGTCCAAGGTTCGATCCCTTGCCGACGCACCATTTTTCCTTTTCTTCCGCGGATGTAAGCGATTTGACGTTACTTCGCCAACTCTCGCGCAATCAACATGCGCTGAATCTGATTGGTGCCTTCGACGATCTGCAGCATCTTGGCATCACGCATCAAGCGTTCCACTCCATAGTCCTTGATATAGCCGGCGCCACCGAGGAGCTGCACTGCATCGGTGGTGATGGACATTGCGGCATCGGTGGCGAAGCACTTGGCACTCGAAGACGAAAGCCGAACTTGGGCAGCCGCGGCGCCGCAATCAATATCCGCCGCAGCTTGCTGCGTCAAAAGCTCGGCGGCCCGATACCTCATATACATATCAGCAAGCATGAATTGCAGTCCCTGAAACTCGATTAACTTCGAGCCAAATTGTTCCCGCTCTCCGAGATGCACCCGAGCTCTTTCGATAGCGGATCGGGAGAGGCCATTAGCGCAGGAGGCGATGCTGACTCGCCCGCCGGCCAACCCGCTGAGTGCCGTGGAATAGCCTTTGTCGAGTTCGCCCAATAATTTGCTGCGCGGCACGCGCATATTCTCAAAAGTTAGGGAGGCGATGGGCGACAGTTCGCAGCCCATCTTTTTCTCAGGCTGGCTGATGCTCAGTCCGGTTGTCTTTGCATCAACCAGGAAGCAGCTAATGCCGTTGCTGCCGTCGCCGGGAGAGGTACGGGCAAAGACCACATAAACGTCGGCCCAGCCAGCGCTGGTGATGTAGCACTTGCTGCCGTTAAGGACGAAGAAATCACCGTCAGCCCGGGCTTGCGTTTTTAAATTTCGCGCATCAGAACCGGCGCTCGGCTCGGTCAGGGCAAAGGCGCCCAAATATTCTCCTGAAGCCAAGCGAGGGAGATACTCCTGTTTAATTTCTGCGGAGCCGGTGCGGTTAATAATGCCACACACCATCGAGTGCACCGAACAAAAGATTGCCGGACCAAGATCGATCGCAGCGAGTTCCTCCATGATTGCCGCACAGGTGCGAGCATTTGCGGCGATGCCGCCGAAGGATTCCGGAACTGAAAGTCCGGCGATCCCTAACTCAGCCAGCGCGCTGAACAGTGGGCGAGGGACCGTGTTGTAAAATTGGGAGCTTTGAAATTCAGGAATGCGCTTGCGGGCCAGCTTGCCGACTGATTCGCGCATCTCAAGGAGTTCCGAGTTTTGATTTTCAAACGACATTTCTGGTTAATTGCAAGAATCAGATCAACATCAGCCCTCAAGGTGTAGTCAAATGTAGCAGAGAGAGTAGAAAATATTCAATTCCGGTAATTAGAATTGTGTTAATGAGGACTTCTTGACTTGACCCAAGGCCGTTGAGGATGGAAGTTTTAACTCAACGTAACCTAAAAAGGCCCTAGCTTCGTTCAGGAAAATTGCTCGGGGGTTGCGTGTGAAGTACAGGAGCCAGCGAGCTCTTGTCTTGAACGAAGAGGGTGCAATGGTCCGTCAATTAAATGCACATGACAACATTTGGAGGCTAAGTAACGCATGCGTAAAGTTACCATACTCGCTTCTTTGTTGCTCCTCGCTCCGGCAATTTCTCAGGCCAAGACGCTTGATGATTTGCTTGTCGAGAAGGGAGTAATTACGAAGGCTGAGGCTCAGTCTGCTTCGGGCGCCGCCGCGTCCAAGACCTACTGGAAGGATGGCACTCGGTTTGAATTCCCTGATTCAGGGTTCACCGCGAAGCTGAACACCTTCTTCCAGACTCGCTACGGCTTCAACGATAACGACGAGAAGGCTGGGAAGAAAAACACCTCGAGCTTCGACATAAACAAGGCTCGTATCATCATCACGGGTACCGCGATGCACGAGGAGTTCGCCTACAATCTGACTACCGACTTCGTTGGAACCAAGGATTCCACCGGCGCACGCTCCCCCGATCTGCGTGATGCCTGGTTGCAGTGGAATGCCTGCGACTGGACGAGCGTCAGAATGGGACAGTACAAGACCCAGGTAAGCCGTCAGTATAATACATCCGATCATGCGATTCAGTTCACTGATCGCTCGATTGCGTCGGATTTCTTCAATCTCGGCCGCAGCTCGGGAGCGACAGCCTACTTCAAGGGCGGCGATGGCTCGTGGAACGCATCAGCAGGTATCTTTAACGGTATCAGCGATGGTGAAGGAATCAACAAAGGCGGCGTGGACACCAAGCACACCGGAATTCTGGCAGCGCGCTGGAACCCGATGGGAAAGATGAACGCCTACGAAGAGGGCGACGTGGATTGGACCGAGGAGGCAGCCGTATCTGTTGGTGCGGCCTATGCCTATTCGGAAGCCATGCAGGCAGCAGCTGGTGGGGACGTTAAGCAGCACAACTTCAGCGTCGATGCGAACTTCAAGTCGAACGGCTGGAGCGCGCATGCTGAATACTTCCTTGAGAAGTATAACCCGGATGCTGATGGTGCGGAGACTCTAGAGCCGATGGGCTTCTATGCTCAAATTGGTTACTTCCTCGAGCCTAAGACCTGGGAAGTTGCCGCTCGTTACGGACTGTTGGACTGCGACAATGGAAAGGTTTCCGTCGGTATGTGCAACGGCAACGACAAGGTCAATGAAGTCACGGCAGGTTTGAACTACTTCTGGTGGCGTCATTCCCTCAAGGCACAGCTTAACTACGTACACGTAAATGAGCGCGTCCTTGGAGATGGAGATGATGTTAACACCAATAAGTGGATCTTCCAGCTCAGCAGCTTCTTCTAGACAAGAGATTGTTTAGTAGTCGCGAAGGGGCGCTCCGAGAGGGGCGCCCTTTTTTGTTACCGCGCGTTCGGCAGGACAACCCGTTCCTTGCGCTGCTGTTCTTGCTCTTTGAGCAGCAGGCTGCTTACACAGCTTAGAGCATGCAAATGGAGCTCGATCTTATGCAGCGCAGCCTTGAAGCTCATGAGGTACTCGCGCTCGCGTTCCTTAGTTGAATGATCGAAGGATGAGATCCCCCACAGAGGATTCACGAAGGGGTTCTCTCCCCCGAGTAAATCAAGCTGCCGCAGTCGCTTTTCTATGAGCGCGTCCAGATCGACCCAGAACTCAAATTCATCCTGCTGAAGTACCGAGCAGCCTCGTTTCCAGAGAAATACGTTCCTTTCGGTTTCAACCAGATACAAAAGCGGATTGAAGTTATCGGCGGCCTGCTGCTGGAGAAAGCCGCGGCGGGCAAGTTGTGTTTCCAGTGTTCGCAGGGAATCTGCAAGAACCGCGCCCTGCGGCAAACGAGCCGTAGGCTGTTCAATTTTGGACAGGGAGCTGCGTTTTGTTGCGGGGCGATCCAGTATAGGCATCTTTAAATGATTACCTTTTTGGCCACAAATCAACGTCCGAAAGCGCTTCTCAGCAACTTTTGAACCACTTTCCAGTTTCGTTATCATCGAGCTTCAATTCGCCATTCAGGGACGAATTCGAGCTGCCGATAATTGCAGTAGGCCGGGAAGCCCGTATTACTGCGCTATGCTACTGAATACTCAAGATAAGAAGGACCCCAAGATCCTGGTGGTCGATGACTCAGCTACGAACCGAGCACTCCTGCGTGCGATTCTCACAGCGGGAGGATATCAGGTCGTCGAAGCCGAAGACGGCGCGCACCAACGGGTGGACT
>JAYRHW010000073.1:0-3149 GCA_041907145.1 Bdellovibrionota bacterium | reverse complement strand
CGCCGGTACCGCCAGTACCACCGGAGCCTCCGGTGCCGCCGGTACCGCCAGTACCACCGGAGCCAGCGCTACCGCCAGTGCCGCCGGTACCACCAGTGCCGCCCTGACATACGCTGCCGCCGCTTGGATGTGGCACGCAGTCAGAACCTTGGGGGCAGGTTCCGTACTGCATGAGATTACCATTCGCATCGACATCGCCCGCGGGGCCTGAACCGCACATTGTCTCGTTGATATCGTAATAGGTCATTACCGTTGTATGATCGTCAATGGTGCCGGTACCGGGCGGTTCGGTGCCGCCGCCGCCGGTAGCGGGAGTGGGAAGGGGGCCGCCTCCGCCGCCACTTGAATCAGAAATTGCCGAGGCTTGCTGAACTGCAAAGAGCAGCAGTGCCGCTATCGGCAGAATGCAACCAAGAAATCGCTGGGTATGCTGAACTACAACCTTCATGGGGGGCTCCTCTTAGTTTGGTAACTCCGGAACTAAATACGGCTTCGACCCTTCCCCCAGGGTACCCAAGAACGAGACAAGATCCTGAACTTCAGTGCTTGAAAGACCAAGCGGCTTAATACGCGCATCCGTGATGTCGCAGTGTGCGTCACCACCACGGTTGTAGAATTCTACGACTTCCTCGAGGGTGCGTTTGGTGCCGTCATGCATGTAGGGAGCGCGACCCTCGATTTCTCTGAGCCCCACTGCCTTGAATAATCCGTGATTCCAAGATTTTGGAGTGTTCGGCTCCTTCGCTTCAACACACTGACTGGCAAGACCTGTATTGTAGACGCGGCCGTCAGAGAAGCGCCAACTATTGTGACACTGGGCGCACTGCGCCTTTCCATTGAAGAGCATAAAGCCGCGCTTGGCCTGGTCGGAAATTGCCCGCTCGTCTCCATCAACCCAACGGTCGAAGGAGCTAGGAGGGGAGGTGATACCCGATTGGAAGACTTCCAGTGCGGTGGCAACTTTTGAAAAGGTAATGAGCGAGGGGTTCGAATCTTTGAGTCCGAAGGCATCGCCGAATGCCTTACGATAGCCTGGGATAACTGAGAGCTTTTCGGGCACCTTCGTAAGAACGGCATGCATGCCCTTCGTGGCAGTTAGCGCCAGTATAGCCTGCTGCATAAGCGAACCGGCTCGCCCGTTCCAGAGGTAGCTCTTGTCCCAAGCCAAATTGTACAGCGACATACTGCGCCGGGAGGCATTTTCGGTGCTGACCGGCAATCTATCCGTCCAGTGAAAGACGGGATTGTGACAGGTCGAGCAAGACATCTGGCCAGAATCCGAAAGTCGGGGATCGAAGAACAACTGGGCGCCTAGTTTTTCGAGCTTCTTTCGTCGATCTTCCCAGCGAGGCTCTCGAAGGGGCGGATTTCCTTCACGGGTATAGAACGCCCTTAGCTGATCGGAGGCAGGCTCGGGGTTCTTGGCGAGAAATTCCAGGAACGCAGCGCGGTCGAATTTTTCAGTCGGAACCTGGGCCACTACCCCGTAGTCAAACGCGGTCAGAGCTGCTGCGAGAATCAAAATTATGACCGCGCAGCTAAGTGCCAATTTAAATCCCCCTCGGGTACTCATGCTTCCTCATAACCTCGGCCTGCCTACGGCGTTGGCGTTTAGCGCCGGATTAGAAAGGGGGGTAGTATGGGCGGCCTTTAAATCTGTCAGGGTTAACTCCTCAGTCTTGCCCATGCGCGCATCCTTCCAGCCGCGCAGGTGCAAAACGATTTTCCCGACTTTGGAACCCAGCCCAATGCGAGCGGCTTCCTCCGCACGGGCGAGCAAGGTAATGCTCGTCGGGATCACACCCCCGGGTCGAGCCGTCGAAGCTGAGCGTCTGTTGCTTGAGAGCACCTCAGCGTTCTGCGCCAAAATATTCGAAGTAGCCACTCCATCCTGATTTGCGATCAGGACGACGTCGACCGCCGCTCCAGGCGAAGCCCAACCCTCGACACCGCTGGTGGCATCAACCGAGACGCTAATCGCTCGGTAATCTGTTGGAATGGATTTGACAACTTCATTGAGTTCCGGAGTATTGCGAACATCCCTCTCAAAGATGGGAATATTCGGGGAGAAGTCTCGGGCAGCGTAATGACCGGAAATTTGGTCTGCGCGGCGAATGCCCTCAGCAGCGGGACTATTTAGCGGCACGCGAACCCACTTAAACATAACGGAAATGAGTTTATCGCCCTTGTATATGGGCTGACGCGGCACAAGCACATTCACGCTCTCCTTGGGGTCGAGAACAATCGGAGAGGGTACGGTAGCTTGAGCTTCAGAGCCGTTGTGAGCGCTCACGAGTGACGACGCCGACGGTGCAAGCAAAACTCCTAATAGGGCAGTGAAAAATAATCCGGAGACCAGCAGGAGCCGAACGGCACCGGCATGAGCCGTCCGCACCGTTCCGCGACAATCCCAATCTGTGTACTTAAGACCTCTTGTCATCTTAGTTCCCACTTACTGAGCCCACTGTACCGTTAACTTCGGAGCTGCGGGCGCCTGCTGGCGCTTCTGCAGCTTTCCATCCACGATAACCATCTCCTCTACCGAGCCGTTCGGTCCGCGCACGGTCAGTGAGCCCTGAATCTTCTCCTCGCTTTGGACTTTTTCGCCGATTAGGTCTGAAAGCGTCAGCGTGCCCACATCAGCACCGCCTTTACCCTGGTCTCTGGTTCCGCGCAGAAGCAGCACGAGATGCCCCGAGGAGGCCGCAAGACTGATTTTCTGTGCTTCGCGCTCAGCGACGAGCAGCGTAACTGTCGTAGGAATCGGCTCGTTGGGATTCTGATTTGATTCCACCTTGCGCTCGGCCGAGAGGATCTTGGCGTTTTCTACCAGCCGCTTTGCGGAACGCTCGCCTCTAATTTCGGTGACCCACTGTATATCGACATTGGCGCCGGCGCGCGCCCAGCCTTCGACACTGCTCGTGGCATTGACGTTTATCGTCACTGCGCGAAACCCCTCCGGAATAGCCCCGATTACTTCATTGAGCGGGCGCTTGTCCGAGAGCATGTCGAGAGTAAAGGGGAAAAACGGCGGAATATAGGTCTTGGCGAATCGGCCACTGACCTGTGAGAGGTCAACTGCAGTGTTAGCAGGAAGCGTAACTTTGGCGCGCTTGGTGACGGCAAACAGGCTCGGAGTCAGCTCTTCG
>JAYRHW010000072.1:0-15443 GCA_041907145.1 Bdellovibrionota bacterium | reverse complement strand
GTTGAGCCCTGAGAGAAGCGTTAGCTTCTTAGGGCTCTTGTGTTTCTGCTCGACGGGCCGGGATCGAACCCAAAGAAGAGGCGATCCCGCATATAATTCTCAGAGACTTAGCATAATATTGAGGCTGCACAATGAATTCCATGCAGTAAAAAAGACTATTGCCGCAAGCGAATTAGGGTCGAGGTGCCTAGGAAATGTAGAGCCAAAAGCGGATCCAAAGATGAATTGAATGCAGCTTTGATGCTGCATTCAATCCCTCACTAAGCGTGATGATAAGATCTGCAGAAACTTGGTGATTTTTCGACCTGAATCGCCAAGTAGCCAGAATCTTGTGTTAACTTTGCTGCGTTCAAAACAGCAGCAACGCCAAAAATTCTGTCTACTCTCTGAGAGTATCAGATCCAAGCTGGCCTTGGTCGCTGCTGTCATTTACGCTATGGGCTATGAGCTATCCCTTACTCGTTGGCTTTGGTGGATTTCTGGGCTGCATAGCTCGGTACTACGCCGGGACTGCAATTAGTGATGCACAGCCCAATAGTCTGTTCCCTTGGGGCACGTTCTTCGTAAATGTTCTCGGGTGTGCGCTGATTGGGCTCGTTTTTGGTCTTAGTGAGCGCTGGGCCCAGGGCGTCACCCTTGAGCTTCGGCTGTTCGCAGTGACGGGCTTTTTAGGAGGCTTTACGACCTTTTCTGCTTTCAGTATTGAGAGTCTATCGCTGCTAAGACAGGGCCACTGGAAGCTGGCATTCGCCTACATTTTATCATCGATAGTCCTCGGCCTACTGGCGACCTGGGTCGGGCTGGTAGCCTGCCAAATGCCGAAGCAGTAACATCTTATAATCACTAGAATTAATCTGAGTTTTTGGGAGTTACCAAGCGCCTGAATCCGACCATAACCCTTTGGAAGTCTGCGTGTATTTCCATGGGTTGAGTTATGGCAGTAGGACAACAAGTTACTACATTCTTTACGGCCGTCGTGACCGCTGTCGGCGCAGAGGCGGCTAATCTTCAACCAGATACCGGGCCGGAGCTTACTACCACCTCAATCACCACAACTTTCGTTCCTGCTCACGACGATGCACGCAACCTCATAGTAACTGGCACTGACGAAGGCGCTGAAGCGCGGATAAATGACCGTTTTGCGGCTGTTAGCGCAGAGCCTCCACAGCCGGAAAGTGGGGCTGGGGCATTGCTCAGACGCCGTGAGCAGCGTCAGCACCCAGAGACTCAGCCAGCAGAAAAGCCCGCTGAAACAAAACCAGCCGAGCCTCAAGCCGGGCCCCCTGCTCCCGCCAAACATGCTGAGCCGGCGGCCAAGCCTGGTGAACCGGCAGCAGCCTCACCAGCTAGTCAGCCAACCACTACTTCTCAGCCCACTACAGGGCCTGCGCAGCCGGTCACTACCCAGCCCAGTCAGGGCCCCAAGCCGGAGGTATGGAGACCGTTGACTCAAGAGCAGATCGAGAAGTTAACGCCAGAAGAGATGCGCACAATGCTGATCGATCTTGACAAGCGTACAGCCGAGGCCACCCGCACCTTGCGGCTTAATCAGGAACAGACCGTCATGTATGAGCAGTTGGCGCAAATCCTGGCCGATAAGAAAGGAGCGCCGGCTCATGAGCAGATTGCTGCGATTAACGCTTTCTTCGGACAGGCCTATAAGGACGAGAGCGAGGGAATTAGAGGTCGTGAGGCTGCTGTAGCTGAAGCTCGTAAGGCAATGGCAGGAGAACTGGTCAACGGAGTTCCGCGAGCCATAATTGACGCCATTGCCGGTCTAAATCAGGGCCGGAAAGATCTTGCGACCGGACTCGACGCTGACCGAGCGGCGATTGATCAGGCCCAACGGGACTCGTACCTAGTTTATACCTCCACCAATGAACAGATCGCCGCTGCAAAGCGGGCGCTGTGGGCCCCTACCATAGATTTGGGACCTCTCGGTGGCATCCTTAGTGGCGGGCCAAAGGAGCCGACCCCTGAGGAAGTAAAGAAAGCAGAGGAGAAGCGCAAGGCTGATATGGCTAAGGAGCCTATGTTCAAGCCTTTGGCAAGTATCACCGATCCTGCCAAGGATGCGGATGTAATCGCCGCGCTTAAGCCGGTGACCGTCGAAGAGGCACTGCAGTATGTAAGCCACGGCCCTACGGTCATGACACCCGGTGAAATGCGACTGCGCCTCGCGGAACTGCAGGCCACTATGGCAGCCACTGAGCTTGGAGGGCAGGGCGCTGATGCCGTATTGAAGGATGCAAAGGCCAGAGCCGAGGCGGGTGTGACCGGAGCGCCGACCGCTGACAATCCCGTGCTGCAAAGAATCGCTGTCCTCGCGCGTACGCGCCAGGACCTAACGGACCGCACGCTCAAGTTGGAGACGGCGGAGACTGGATTGCAGCAGCCTCATATGAATGCGGATCAGCAGCGCGACTTGGATACTTTTACGCGCATAAAGTATGACGAGATGGTACAGGGCGTAACCGCGAAAGATCAGATTCTTCAGAAAAACTTTGGATACATCAACGATACTAACGTTGAGCTCGGTAAGTGGTCGGAAAGTCAGTGGGCCGAGTATCGGCGCTGGGAAGCAGCGCGGCAGGGTAACCTTGGCGGGGTCATTTTCGGACGATAAACTTACTGCAGCGCCTTCTCGTGCACTTGGTGGTAGTTCTTCACTAACTTGTTCCAATCGAAGCCTTCAGTAAGGCGCTCAGAACGATTGCGTAGTTCAATGCGCGCCCTGCGGCCGAGCTGTGCAAATTGGAACAAATAGCTGCTGAGTTCTTCGATGGTCTGTTCTGGACTGCTGGTGCTGCGGTTGAGCACTAGCACTCCTTGCTCCCTGGAGTCTGGAATCTCCTTTTGCACATAGGCGCCGAAGCCGCTGAGATCCGTCGTGACAGCGGGCAGACCAAGCGCCATACATTCGAGCGGGGTGTACCCCCAAGGCTCATAGTAGCTCGGGAAAACACCGAGATGACAGCCGCGCACGAATTGGTCGTAGTCTATGCCGAAAAGCGGGGAAGTGCTGGTGATAAACTCCGGGTGAAAAACTACTTTGACCGGATCGGCCGCGGCGTTGAAGAGCTGCCGGTGCCGCAAGTGAGCTAAAATGGCATCTGACTTATCTTCGTGCAGGTCGTGAGTGACGATACTCGGCAAGCGGCTGCTCTTGAGGGCATGAATGGATCTCTTGATGCGGACCTGTGCATCGTTGCTGAGCATTTCCTCGTAGCGCGGCAGACGACCGCGCGAGACGGCCTGCAGGATGCGCTGCCCAACGCCAGCCTCGACTTCATCGCAAAGGTTCTTTAGTTCATCGAACATCAGGTGACTTTGCAGCGCATTGACGTTGATGTTTTTATAGGGGGCGCGGGTCACGATAAATGCAACAACGGTCGGCGGCGTCTGCAGCTCGCGCAGCTTAAGATTCAAGCGATGCAAGGCTTCGATAAACAGGTCCATCCCCTTGTTGCGATACTCGTAGCGTCCGCTGGTGAATATATAAAGCGTTCGATCAAGGTCAAACGTATAGCTCGGGAAGAAATGCCCCATCACAAACTCATGGATGCGCTCCTTGAACTGGGCATGTAAATTTTGAAATTCATGCAGCGCGGTGAAACGCTGAACATTCAATCCATTCGGCAAGATGAAGTCCGCCTTACGCTGAAGCAACTGCAGGGCTTCGCGGGCTGTAACTTCGCTGACGGTGGTAAAGTTCGAGGCCTGGCGCGCAGCCACGTACTCGATATGGTGCCTGGCAACAATATTGTAATGCTTGGCTGCCTCGAAGGGTTCAATATGCGGTAAATCTCGATAAAAGTTTGGGTTATCGCTGGCAATATAGCGCCCGAGCATCGTCGCGTGCGTCGTGAAGACCGTGCGGAGCTGCGGGGCGAGATGTTTGACAAGCGGAACCGCCACTCCCGCCATCCACTCATGGAAGTGGGCTAGGATCCTTCTATTGGGAAAGACGGTGCAGGCTTCTTGAAATAGATCCCGTAATGCAAATCCAAAGGCTATAGATTCGTGCACCCCGGGATCGGCATCGAGCCCTTGAATTCCATGGTCCTTCCACAAAAAATACTTGTGGTCGTTGAGAGCAGCAAACAGCGGTCGATAATCAATGAGCAGAACCTGCGGACGCCCATCAACAAGCCAGCGGCCGAAGTAGCAGGGAATGCTGCGTTTGCGCAGATTATCCAACAAGGGGCGCAATGTCTCGTCGGGAGATGTTTCTTCGAATTCAATCGCGGCAGTTTCCGGAGTATAGGGGCCGACGAGGATATAGTTAGAGCCCCAGCGCTCTATCATCGAGGGGGCCTTGGTCTTGATGACCGTGTAAATCCCTCCAATTTGATTGCAAACTTCCCAGGCCACTTCGAATAGCAGAGGGCTCGTTGACGGGGTGGTGCTTGGGCTAGAGTCTGCGATAATCTTATCCGTCATAACGTCGATACTATATCATGGCAAAGCGAAAATCCCCGTCCAAAGCGGCAAAAAAATCCAAAGAATCTACGGCCCCTCGACCTTCTCGAGCGTTCGGGCTCTGGCGCCAGGCCTGGAAGACCAAGAACACTCCGTGGGTCGCGCCGAACTCTGATAAACCGCTTTTACAGTTTTTGCGCAGCGAGAAGGGGTTGCGGCGAGGAGCCAGCATTCTTGTTCCATTGTGTGGGAATTCCTCCATCATCAAGAAGCTGCATCAGAGAGGCTTTAACGTAACAGGAGTAGAATACGTCCCAGAAGCGCTTTCAAACCTGAAAAAGCAATTCGGGCGCAGGACATGGAAGACTGCGAAAGTTCCTGCAGGGAGAGAATATTCGCGCGAAAGAATAGCGCTCCTGCAGCAGGATTTTCTGCAGTTCAGGAAGAACGCCGCATTTGATCTAATCTATGACCGAGCGGCTTTTGTAGCCATGAATCCTAGGCATCGCAGGCGTTACGCCGCCGTCCTGCGTAGGTCTCTCAGGTCGGGAGGTTTGCTCTATATCGTTGTCTTTAGGATGCGGGGGGCCGAGCGTCCGGGCCCGCCCTTTTCCGTGCAGCCTGCCGATATGCGAAAACACTTCGGGGCGCTCAAGCTGCTGCATCGCTCACAGCATACCGACCGCCTCCCTCCTGCTCGCTACAAGGAAGTAGGAGTGAAGGAAATCGTATACAGCTGCTATATCTACAAGCGTTAGTCGAAGGCTGACTCGTATGGAGGTGTGCGGTATGCCACAACCATGGGGTCTAGATATTGGGTTTGGGACACAGAAAGCCCGATCAGGCTATTGAACACAGCCGGAGCCTGGCGCGCGATACGCTGTATTTCCCGCCTTAGGTCCGCTTCGACGTCTCGACGTTCTTGTTCCTGCTTGGCTTCCTTCTTTTCCTTTTCTTGCAGGGCTTCGCCGATCGCATTCAGCCCCCTCTGGACTTCGTCATCCTTCTTTACCGTAGGATCGAAGAGTTTGAGCTCACCCGAGTCATCAAGGGCTCTTAAAAATTCAACGTAAAAGGGCCAGTCAGTCTTGCTTTGCAGACTGTCATCCGCGCTCATTTGGAGCGGGGTGCCGGGGGCGCTTGAGCGTGCGACGCGCTCAATATAGCGGTGGATGCGCTTCTCGAGCTCTTTGCCCACGATCTCTTTTATCTTATCCAGCGTTTCTCTCGTCTTTTCGATTACATCGCGAAGCGATGCACTGAGCTCTGAAGAAAGTTTACCTGAGTTTGCCAACGATTCGGAAACTGTTGCTGCCACGGAGGGATCTCGCAGGCTGCGCTCGAGCAGCTGTGATTTCATCAACGCATCGATCAATTCCTGCCTGGTTTCGGTAGGAGATCCGGTCTTTATGCCGACTTTATCGAAAAGGCGAATAAGCTCTTCATCGCTGGAGCTCTCGAGCAACTCGCGAAGATTTGCTTCTGCCTGCTTTCTCTCTTCTGGAGTCAGATCTTCGATTCGCTGCATGCCGGTCTTATCTTTGCCAGTCAGGGCCGAGAAGAGCACCTCTTTGAGAGTCTGCGAGTTTGACCGTAAATCTCGCTCGGTGCCTTCCAAGTTCTGCTTGGTAGTTGCGTCAGTAGATTCACTCTTAATGATATCTCGTCCAATCTCCATCACGCGTTCGCCGGAGAGACCATCGAGATGTTCCTGGACTTTCTTGTGGAGATGCTCTTCGAGCTGGGCGCGCTCCATATCCTGAGGATTTACTGGACTTGTAGCCCTGCGGATTTCAGGGGCCAGTTCATCAGCAACTTCTGTTGCTACTTGATTGGCAACCGGAGTATTTCGTTCGACTAAATCAGTTTCTGGCATAGCGGCGTAGCTCCCCTCAATGGCCCTTTGCTCCATAGATGTTATGGAGCAGAGTTTCGAGCTAGGAGCCTAAGGAAAGCGCTGAGTTTTCAGGAGGTTAGCGCTTTGGACGCTTCGAAGTAGGCTCTGCTGCAGCGGAGCTAGCAGCCCCAAAGCTAGTGCCCAAAGCCGCAAAGAGGTTGGGAATCTTCACTTTCATCTCTTCGATGAGTTTAAGAGTACGGGCTGCTACCAGAGTATGCGCGGAGTCAGGGGTGTAGCGAGCCTTAAAATAAGCTTCATCGCTGCCGGATCCGGCCGTTTCACTCGCTACTGTTTGTTGGCACTTAATGTAAGCCGGGCGCTTATTCTGATTGAAGTCGCTGGTAGTCTTGAGGTAGCCGGTTTTTACCAGGTATTTGTGCCGCGCCTCCATATCCGACTTGACCCAAAGTTTCCAGAATCGAGTCATGTTCGGACACTGAGCAATTTTGGAAACTCGCGAGTTAATAATGTCAGTTTCCAGTACGGCATCCAAAATAACCGGACATTCGCCGATATTTACCGCACAGTACAAATAAGCCGCATTTAAATAGCTTAGGATATTATCCGTTGGAGTAGGAATTGACGCGCCCTGCGCGCCATGTGAGAGCGTAGCAATTACATCGTTCAAGTTCTTGATGTACTCAATGGCACGATCTTGAGTCAGAGGGTAGGAGTCCTTGGTGGTGCTTGACTGATCGATATTAATCTCACCTATCAGCGATGGGATTGAGTCAGCGGCATCATCGGCCCTTGCTGGGGTGTGGCTAAGCGCAAGCACAAAGAAGAGCCCCAACATCAAGCGTATGGATTTCATGGTAATTCTCTCGACGAAGCGTTACTGATTCAGATTAGCACGAGGATTTGCAAGAGGGACAGGGGGAGCCTATCGAGCCTGTGCCTCTTCGTATATGCGCTGAGGGGGGCTTCGAAGATCCCAGACTAGACCCATCCACGAAAGGACAGTGAGAATGTAGTGCGTGATATCGATTTCCCACCAATAAAAGCCTTGTCTTTCTGAGCCAGGATAGCGGTGATGATTGTTGTGCCAACCTTCACCAAGCGTGATAAGCGCCAGGAAGAAATTATTTTTGCTGTGGTCAGTGGTGTTAAAACGCCGATTTCCCACCAAGTGAGCCAGCGAGTTAATGCAGAAGGTGCCGTGATATAGGAAGACGGTGCTGACGAAGAATCCCCACACCAACATTTGAATGCCGTTTGTGCCCAGTGCCGGGAAATAAGCAGCACAAAACTCGCCAGCCAAATACATACTGGTTGCCAAAATGGCGGGAGGAACCAGGTGATACTTGTCGACTAGCAAAATCTCGGGGAACTTCAAAAAATCCTTCATCAACTCGAGTCGTGGCTTGACGAACTGAGAGCTGAGTATCCAGCCGACATGCGCGTAGTAAACGCCGTGAATGAATGGGGGATGCACGTCCTCCTCGGTATCAGAATGCCTGTGATGATGCCGATGGTGGGATGCCCACCACAAGGGCCCCTTCTGGGCCGACGACGCGCCTATGCAAGCAAGGATGAATTGAAAAGCTCTGCTGGTCTGATAGCTGCGGTGGGAAAAATATCGGTGGTATCCGCCAGTGATGGCAAACATGCGCAGCACATACATCAGCAGGCACATTAGAAGCGCTGCCCAGCTCCACCCTACCCAGAAGACAAGAACACAGGACGCGTGCACGAGCCAAAACACGAACTGCTTGAGCGCGTTGGCGAACTTTTGTTCGCCTGAAATGGTTTCTGCGTCGCCGTAATACATTGGGTTAAGAATGCCTCAGTGTAATATAGTCTAGTTCTTCGGTAATTTTGAAGCAACGCTTGAGAACGCAGCTCGGAGGCTAATAGCGAAGTAACTGCAGGGAAATCGACGCCGGATGCAAAGTCGTGGCCATTAGCCGCTTACATTGCTGGACCAGCTGGAGCGCCTGAGAAGCCAATATTATAATAGGGCGCGCAAGACCCGGGCATCATCCGCTCCCACAGGCGCGTCGAGCTCGAGTTTTCCTTGGTGCAGCGCCAGGGCGCGATCGGCGTAAGATAAAGCATCCACCAGATCATGCGACGAAAATAGCAGCGTAAGTTTTGCCGCTCGCACCAATCCAAGCAGCAGATCCATGGTCTTTTCTGCCGAACGGATATCAAGATCCGCCACAGGCTCATCGGCGATGATGAGCTGCGGCCGCAGCATAAGAATTTTAGCGATCGCCACTCGACGAGCATCGGCGGGGGACAGATCGGAAACCAATTTAGCACTCAAGTGGGCAGCGCCGACGCACTCGAGGCAACGCATCGCCTCTTCTCGCTCGGTTTTGAGTAGAGAACTCTGAATCCAAAGCACGGCTTTGTTCTTTCTGGGGAGCGCACCTTCGAGAACGGCGCGCAGGACGGTGTGTTTTGAATTAAGCGGAGCTTTACTACCCAGGAAACCAATTTTTGACTGCACACGCTGAAGCTGTCGCTTCGAGAGTGGTGAAGTATTTTCTCCGAAGATATGCACGGTACCGGAATCGGGCTCGAGCAGTCGCACGCAGCATTGGAGCAGTGTTGATTTCCCTGAACGGCTGGAGCCAATCAGCGCCACCGATTGGCCGCGTTCGACCTCAAAGCTAATACAATCGAGGACTTTCCCCTCGTCGCCGAAACTCTTGCTTATAGCTTCGACTCGGAGATCGAGCACAGCTGGAATAGAGAGCTTTTCAGGCAATATTTCGCGGACTTCTTGGACAGCAACAGCCATAACCAATGCAAATGAAAGGGTGCTTAGGGGAGCAAGAGAGGCAGCCTAGAGTTGCAAGAGCGATGCCGCGAGATTCGCGAACGCTGGCAACAGTCAGAGAGTGTGCCCTAAGAAAAGCGAAACGGCTAGAAGCAATTTAAAAAAAAAGAGAGTCTAGCCGCGTCAGGGATGGCAAGGCAATAGCCGATAGCGATTGGAGTGACTTTAGGATCGCGAAGCAAACTCGCAAAGATTCAAAAATAATTCCTTGTCGTTTACAATTCGCGGAACTTTGTTTTGGCCGCCAAGCTTGCCCCGAGCTTTCATCCATGCCGCAAAGGTTCCTGGCTTGACCGCAGTTATGCTGGGGGCATTAAGTCCAAATCCATTGGCTCGGTGCGCATCATAGTCTTCATTGCGCTTGCGCAAATGTTGATCGAGGGTCAGACCAAAGGTGGCCAGCTCTTGGGCTGAGGGTGCCGCACCGCTAAATTCTATGACAAAACGGTGACCGCCAAGTTCTCCAGGGCCTTCGGGATAAAGTGCGCCTACGGAATAATCCGTCACAGCAGCTCGGATAGCTCCGGCAGCGGTGGAAACGGCGTCTTCGATCTCTTCCCCGAGCAGATGCTCGCCGAAAGCCGAGAGAAAATAGGAAATTCTTCCGGATACGAGCAGGCGCGGGGGATCTCGGTCAATGAACTTCACCGTATCGCCAATGATGTATGACCAAAGACCGGCGCAGGTGCTCATAACTACAGCATAATTTACCCCTGGCTCGATATTTTTAATCCAATGTCGTGTGGGGCTTGGGGAGTCCAATTCATCGACCGGGATAAATTCATAAAATATCCCGCTATCAAGCACCAGTCGCAGACCTTCCCCGTATCCGCGATCAGCCACGGCGATAAATCCTTCACTTGCCGGATATACTTCACGCATCTCCGCCTTACTGCCCTCGAGCAGAGCTTTGAATTGGCGATGGTAGGGAGCGAAGTTCACGCCGCCGTGAACGAGCAGTTCTAGGTTCGGGTACCAGGAAGAGAAGCGGGCATCGAGGCCGGGATTCAGCTGTTTCAATCTTTCACAAAAGATGAGGAGCCAGCTCGGGACCCCGGAAATAGATCTGATATTCTGTTTAAGCGACTCGCGCCCTAGAACTTCAACTTTTTGTTCCCAGTCCTTGATCAGTGCCAGCTCCGGTGGAGGGAAGTAGCGCATGCGTGCCCACCAGGGCAATGTCTTGACGGCGATGCCGCTCAAGTCTCCACTTGAAATGCCCGGGGCTTGTTCGACCAAATCAGTGCTGCCACCGAGAACAAAACTCTTGCCGGCGAAGATTTTGCTCTGCGGGCGGCTTTGCAAATGATGCACAAGCAAATCGAGGCCCGCTTTGGCATTGGAGTTTCGCATCTCGTTCGTATACGGAATGTACTTGGTCGGTCCAGCGCTGGTTCCAGAGCTCACCGCAAAATAGGAAATAAGCCCGGGCCAGGCGCAGTTCTCGAGCCTTGGAAATACGGGCTTAAAGTATTCGTTCCAGAAATCCTCATACTTGCGAGGCCGCACGCGGGACTGGAAGTCTGTAACACCCTTTATGGCAGCGAAGTTGTGATCGCGTCCAAACTTCGTATTTGCGGCAGTGCGAACAAGCCTAAGGAGCGTGCCTTCCTGCGCTACTGAAGTACTTTGCATGCGAAGCTGCTCAGCGCGACGGCGGGCATACAAGCGTAAGAACGGGGTGGCATCAAACATGATGCTTCGATATCTAGCCAAATTGTGAGGTGCTTACAAGCGCCGAGACTGAAGCTACAGCGCCGTCACTGAAGATTCGAAATTTACGACTGCTGAAGCGGCACCGACAAAGAGCACCACGGAGTTCGCAGATTGGTCCTCAGCGCCCATCAGTTCTAAAAGTTCTGAGCGATCGGGAGCATGATTCTTTACTCGAGCAGTCCTGGGAAATGGGGAAGACCAGTCCCAATCAAGTTCTACCAGCTCAACCCATTCACCCTCGAAGAGCTGCTTAATTTTGCTCCAAGACATTTTTGAATAAGTCGCCATGGCTGAAAACTCGCGAGAGTAAAAAGGGGAAAACCGATTAATGAAAGAGGCGCGTTAGAATACCGCAGATGCCCTATGTTACCGGAAAGCTCCGATCTAGGCAAAGAAATTGGGCCTTGGAGGCTGGCTCCAGCGCGCATACTGAGGTTGATTTCCGGCACCCTCGGTGGCACTATCGCAGAGCTCGAACGCCTAAAACCGGCATAAATAACATGAGTAAAATCAGCAGCATATCAGGCTTTCCCGAGTGGCTTCCCGAACACAAAGCTATCGAGGACTCGCTGATTGCTCGCGTCAAGTCGGTCTACGCGAGCTACGGTTATACTCCCATCGAAACGCCGGCCGTTGAGCTGATGAGCACCTTGGCATCCAAGGGAGTTATAGATAAGGAAATTTTTCAAGTTACCCGCGCGCTCGGAGACAAGGATGCTGAAGCTGAGCTCGGACTGCACTTCGACCTCACTGTGCCCTTTGCCCGATACGTTGGCCAGCATTTCAACGAGCTGCAGTTTCCGTTCAAGCGCTACCAGTTGCAGAAAGTCTGGCGAGGAGATCGCCCGCAGCGCGGTAGGTTTCGGGAGTTCTATCAGTTCGATATCGACCTCATCGCTCGCGAGACGTTGCCGCTAAGCTGCGATGCCGAAGTGCTGGAGGTTCTCGACGCCGCGTTCTCCGCGATTGGCGTGGCAAAATACACCATCAAGCTAAACAATAGAAAATTGCTGCTTGGTTGTTATCGCTCGCTGGGCTTGTCCGAGGCTCAACGCAAGTCCGCAATTATCGCTGTCGACAAAGCTAATAAAATTGGCTGGGACGGAGTTCAGAAGGAACTTTGCGATCACCTAAAACTTGAGCTGCCCATTGCGCATCGGATCATCGAATTCTCGAAGAATAAAATTCCCTTCTCGTCGTTTGTCGGTACCCTAGCGGGCTCGTTGCCTGACGACGAGTGGTGCCGCGAGGGGCTGGCTGAACTTGTGTCTATTAGGCAGTGGCTGCCGCCTGCTGCGCTCGATCGATTCGAGCTTGACTTGAGTCTGGCGCGCGGACTGGATTACTACACCGGCATTATCGTCGAAGCGCATCTCAATGATTTCCCCGAGTTTGGCGCCGTCGCTGCTGGTGGAAGATACGAGGACTTAGCATCGCAATTTATCAATAAGAAGCTGCCTGGAGTGGGGATCTCGATTGGGCTTACCCGGCTCATGGATTTGATTGTCTCCGAGAACCTCATTCCCGCTGAGAGGCGCAGCCCTACGCAGGTGCTCGTAGCCGTTTTCAACGAAGATCAGCGCCCACGTTGCAATGAAGTTGCTCGCGAACTCAGAAGATCAGGGGTGCCTGCCGAAGTGTTCTTCACGGCGCCCAAGCTTGGCAAACAAATCGACTATGCCGATTCCAAGAAAATTCCTTTCGTATTGTTCGTCAGTGAAGACGGGCTGGAAATCAAGAATCTCCAAACAAAGGAGCAGTCTCCGGTCTCCGACTTATCCGCGTGGGCCAAAGCGCATACAATCAGGCAGGGAATTGCAGCGTAATCTGAGTGCCCGCTTCAACTGAGCTCCGATAGCGCGCCCAATCAAACAGCGGGCCTGGATCCACTTTGCGTCCTGGGGCGACATGCTCATGACCAAGGATGCTCTTGATAGGGTGACGCTGAATTATTTCGAGCGTCAAACGCGTGAGAGCCTCATACTGCAGATCGGTAAATCCGGATTCTTCGGTTGCGATGAGCTCGATGCCAATGCTGAAGTGATTGACGTTCTCGCGGCCATCCTCTGAGAAAGGCATTTTACTGACACCGGCATGCCAAGCGCGCTTTTCCTCGTCGACAAGCCGCCAGATCTCACCGTCTCTTGAAATAAGATAGTGGGCCGAAACCTGGCAGGCATCTAGGACGCTAAAGCATGCCGCAATGCTCACGGGTTCTGGTTGATCTTTGGCGTACAGCGAGTGAATGATGATGGTATCAACTGCCGTGCCGACCGGACGCTCGTTGGCGTGGATTAGAGGTTTAGCGATAATGCTCATCATACGTAGCTTTACCCTCTAGTGTTACATTGGAACCAATGATTAAGGAATTATCCATTCATACGCAAGGGCAGGGACTTTACGAGATTACCGACTCGGTTAACTCCTTTATTCGTCAATGCGATTGCAGCGAGGGGCTTTGCACGGTCTTTATCCGGCACACCTCGGCAAGCCTGATTATTCAGGAAAATGCGGATCCATCCGCCAAGCGCGATTTGGAAGCGTGGCTTAACCGCCTGGTAAAGGAGAATGACTCGCTTTTCACGCATACGACCGAGGGGCCGGACGATATGCCCTCGCATATAAAGGCGGTGCTGACTGCTACGAGTTTGGGGATTCCGGTCTTGAACGGGGAGCTAGTGCTCGGGACTTGGCAGGGAATCTATGTTTGGGAGCATCGAAAGAGCGCCCATAAACGCTCGATAGTTTTGCACGTCAATGAATGAGTACCTTAGGCAGCGAGGGAATAAACACCAATACGGGCTCGGCCTTCGCGGCGGGTGGTGTTCGTTTCACTGGCGGAGCTGAGCTTGAAGGTGCGTTCCTCCGTCTCGAGTCCGGAGACTTGCTGCTCGATAGCTTGAGTTTCTTCGGTCTGCGATCCAATCGCTATGGGAGCTTCAAGGTCCAGCCTGCTCTCGGGAGCAACATCTGCTTCGACGGACTCGGTAAGCTTCAAGTCGAATCGGGTTTCTGATTCGGTGCCGGTGGCTTGAGTTTCAAGCTCGGCCGTTTGTTCAGCAATTTCAGTGCCCCAATCCAGACGACTACTGTCGGCTATTTGCAACGGCTGCTCGGTTTCCTCCGTGAGGCCAGTCTGTTGAGCGACGGCTTCAGGAAGCTCTTCGACATCGACTTCCCGCATATACTCCGTATCGGCTAGCGGGTCTTCGAGAGTCAATTCTTCATCCAGAGCAGTTCTGACGCGAACATCTTGAGGAATACTTTCGTCTTGATCGACTGCTTCGCTCAGCTCCGCCATCGTATCTTGCAGTTCAAGCTCATCAGCCTGGGCTACCGGCTGAGCAAGGGCTTCTTGCTGTTCGATGGATATCGGCTGCTCGGTTGAAAGCGGTTCAACCATCCCTTGCTCCTGGCCTAGTGCCATCGGTTCCTGAGCTTCAGGGCTGGCTGCCGCGAAGGAAGTCTGGGAATTACCCTGCGCTGCAGTGGTATAGGTGGTTACCAACTGAGCAGCTTTTGCTGAAGCCTCAGGAGAGAAGCCCATCGCCTGATAGACCTGCATCGCGTCAGCAGCGTTACGGGCAGCCTGGCCATTTACGCCTAAGTTGACCGTGGAGGTAGTCGTACCCTCTCCGTCTGCGGTAATAACAGCCTGTTCAGTTTGAGCGATAGGAGTAAAATCAGCGTTTCTGAGAACAGTCCCAGACCACTGCTGAGCGTGCGCATCGAGATGGGCGTCACGAAGATGCGAGCTAATGTCGGCCATGCTCTGGCCGGTCATGTCGGCGATTTCGGCTATCTGAGCTTCAGTGCCGACTTCCCGTGCTACTTCGTTAGCTTGGTTTAACATGCGATCTCTAAACTCACTTGCTCCGGGTCACTATGGAGAAAAGGACCCGTCTACATCTGTTATGGGCTAGTCACCTTAAGTGTAACATCTATTCTAAACTAATCTTTGTCTCGATTTTGTCGGCGCCATTCCAAGAGCAATTTAGTTAACCTCTTGAAATTATTATTATAATTGGCGCTACCGAATCTGAGTGACACCTGCTGGTGTTTCTCAGGGTAACCCTGATTCTTTACCTAGGCAGTCTGGAGGACCTCCAGAAGGTCGGCCAAAGTGGGGGCTAGGATAGTGGGCTTGGCCGCCCTCAGACGCTCCTCGTCTTGGTGCCCACGAGGCAGTAACGCGCAGTCTGTACCCAAGGCATGGGCAACTTCCGCATCATAAATCGTATCTCCGATTACCAGTACGTCCTGCGGGTCGAGTTCTAGTTCCTTGAAGAGAGACTTACCCTGAGTCACCTTACTTCCAGCAAGTTTTCCACTGCGCCCAATCACTCGTGAAAAATGCGACTCAAGCGCGAAGTGCTTGATGTCTCGATGCAGCAGGTTCTCCGGGAGTGCCGAGAGGATCGAATTGCCTGCGCCTGCGACCTGAATATGTTCGAGAGTTGGTGCGATATCTGGGAAGGTGTTGATGGTAGCACGAGATGCGTCGTACTCGCGATGGAACTCTTCATCAAGTTCAATGAGCTGTTCTGGAGTAAATTGCAGTCCGATAGCTCGATAAGAGTGTTCAATCGGAATTTCAAATTTTCGGCGATGTCGTTC
>JAYRHW010000071.1:0-8967 GCA_041907145.1 Bdellovibrionota bacterium | reverse complement strand
CGCCGACAAAGTTCAGCGGTCAGTGAAGCACCAATACCGCTGCTGGCGCCCGTCACCCATACAATTTTATTGGCGAGGCTTGATTCTGCCATGAGTTACGATGCTCTACCGTATGACCTTGAGCCCCCTCTGTTCATGGGAGGCATTGTTGCATAACATACAATGTATTGATATATTATGTGTAATACAATACACATCGCTCCCAATGGATCCTCAAATACTTCGGTACCAGAGACGCAGCCTGGTTCTCACCATCATGTTCCTTTACCTTACTCTGTGCGGATTGAGTGCGATTTTCTTCCCGCAGCTTTGGCTCCTCGCCGCTGGTATTGAGGCACCCAACAGCGATATCGCACTTGCCGTTGCCGGGGCCATGATGTGTGGGCTAGCGATGCTCAGTTATCAGGCCAGCAGGGATCCCCTGTACATGCCCGCAGCTGTATCTTCCTTGATTACGGCACATGGTTGCGATGCTGCAGTAGTCGCCTACTTTACTTTCTTACGGGTATTGCCGCTGTCAAACGCCAGCGTCTTTTTGCTGATTGACGTCGGTTGGATTTATGCCCTGTTGCGACTCCGAAAGTAATCCCCGATGAATTCGAATCCAGATACCCCCAGTCTATTTGCCTCTGTCGTAGAGCAGTATCGCACTGCCTTGTTGGCTACGAATCCGAGCCAAGCCTCTGCGGTCATTAGACAGTGTCTGGCACATAAAGTTCCCATTTCCAGCATCTACCTGGACGTCATTTGTGGAGCACAGCGAGATCTCGGTACACTTTGGGCTAATAACCAGATCTCGATCACCTTGGAGCACATCGCCACCGAGATATCCCTTGCTCAGATCTCCTGGCTTCGATTGCAATGTGCCCCTCGGCCGCCGATTGGTTTGAAGATCTTCATAGCAGCCGCGCCGGGCGAACCCCATACCTTTCCTGCACGAATAATCGCCGATCTTTTCTACTTTGACGGTTGGGACGTCCACTTTTCAGGTGTGCAAACTCCCGCGGACGATATGCTCAAGTTCTTGCGAGATGCCCGGTTTGACGCCGTTGGGCTATCGGTAACTTTGGATCCTCAGCCGGAATGCAGGAATTTTATATCGAAACTGCGGCGGATCCCCAGGCCGCCGAAGATAATCGTTGGCGGACATGCCGCCAGACGGCTCAAATCTCTCGGAGGCATCGACCTTATCGCCTCAGATCCGCGCACGGCCGTCATCCAGACGCGCAACCTGTTCGGCAAAACCGGGCCGGAGTTCGGATTTGCCCAATTGAGCAAGGGTCTTGGGGCACGTATTGCCGAAGTTCGACGGGCCAAGGATCTTAGTCAGGCTGACGTTGCTGCAACTTCCGGGCTTGATCGCGGGTACCTCAGCGCCCTGGAGCATGGGAAACACAACCCAACGCTCCATGTCATTTTCAAAATTGCCGCCGCCCTGAGCGTGCCGGTGCAGGATCTTTTCCGGTAGCGAGCCCATGCTTTACCGCTTGCACCGCTCCATTTCGTTAAAAACTTCGATCGAGGAGGCATGGGAGTTCTTCTCGAACCCGAGCAACCTTCCCTTCATAACACCGCCGCATCTGGATATGCGAATCACGTCCCCTCCTTCGGAGCAAACATACGAGGGGCAGATTATAACCTATCGGATCAGGCCATTCTTGGGCTTCCCCTTGCTGTGGGTAACCGAAATAACTCACATTCGCGCGCCGCACTACTTTGTCGATGAGCAGCGTGCCGGCCCCTACCGACTGTGGCACCATCAGCACTTTCTAAAGCCTGTGTCAGGCGGTGTGTTGGTAGAAGATATTGTCGACTATTTGATGCCCCTAGGACCGTTGGGGGTAATCATGCAAAGACTCCTTGTCGCACGACAACTTGAAACAATATTTAGCTATCGCGCGAAGGCCCTGGCAGATAAATTCGGCGTACTTTGAAAAATTCGAACAACGGCACTGAATCGCTCGTGAGCCGGAGCTCATTCAACAGGGTGTGCGAAAGGGGCGCACCTCGATGCCGCTTGCAAGCTAAACACTAGCTCTCGGCAGCAGGCAATGAAGGTCTCGGCGCACGGGCTTCGGCAAAGACTCCGTCTGTCACTGTATTGAAGACGAAAAAGTATTCCTGTCCAAGATGCAGATCCGGAAATTTCAGAAAGTGAAATTGAGGATCCCACTTGCCGAAGACTCGGGTGTCACTGGGCCTATGGACCAATATAAGATCGCTCTGGTCGATATGAAATAGTGTCCCGGACTTGCGCAAATCAGCTGCAAAGATCATGAGATCCATCGTCGTGCCGGAGTCTCCCTCGCGCATATCTGACTTGAACAACACTTTGACCCGATTTTCCGGAGTTTCAACCGGATCGAAATCCAGCGTCTGCCCCTTAAGCACGAGCGAAGCCCCCTCGAGGGAGGTGCGAAATTCAAGATACACGTCGGTAGGCATGGCGAAAGCACGCTCGACTTTGGGCACATCGACTCTTTCGCTTTGTAGAGAAACTTGCCGCCTTTCCGAGCTAAAATCGGCACCCATAGCGCGCTCCGTCAAGGGTAAGGTTAATTTTTGAAATCTTACCGAGCATCATCGCAGATCTGCAGCCGGGAACAAGATGGCAGAGCAACCATCTACCACACTCACTTAAACTGCAGTGTTTGGGTAGTTCCTGAACCATCGGTAAAATGAATACTGAAGCTCCCCTGGACTAGGTTTGCATCCAATGCGGCCTTGGAGGAACCATGCTCCCAGGTTAGGCGCAACATGGAGTCCTCAGAATCCGCCCACTTCAGTTGCCCGCCAAAAGCGGGGTGGGTGTTCCGCAGGCGCATAAGCTGAAGCTGTCTTTGTACGACGTCGCGCTTGAGTCCATTCTCAACATCCTTGAGTGTTAAGGTAGTGCGGTTGATTTCCTTATGCCCAGCGGCTCCCCCGCGATCGGCTGCCTCGTAATTGTTCGTCCCTGCAAACAAATCTAAATACCAAACCTGCGGAATTCCGGGCATGAACATCTGGATGGCACGGGCTAAGAGAAGCTTCCTCTCATCCTCTCCCAGTGCGCTAAAAAATGTCGCATTCACTTGGTAATAGGCAATTTTCTTGCCGTCAGGGCCGTACAAATTCTTGACGCGCCCTCCCCTGTCCATCACTCGTGTAACAATAGCTTCTATCTCTGCTTCGCCAAGCAATCGCTTCTCGCTGCCCGAGGCATCGGTGCGGCCCTTGAGATCCAGAATTGGGATGCCGTCGTGGCAGCCCAGCATATTGATGGTCACCATGCCCTTGGAATGAATTTCTCGGATCCAGTTGAGTAAATGCAGGGAGGTGCCGCGATCAACGGCATCGATTACGAGACCCGGGAAGAAGAAATCGTAAATCGGAAATCCGGCATTGGCGACCTCTTCATGCAAGCCCTGTCCATATTCAGAGTGAATCTCAGGCAGAAGCACCAGCCCAACGTCCGTTGCGATCTTGCGCAGTCGATTAAGGTAGTTCCAGGTCTCTGGCTTATTGAAGAAATTGACCATGCCCGGCTCTTTGTGGAGATAGGCGAAGGCATCGAGGCGGATCAAGGTTGCTCCGTAGCTCTTGAGTTTACGGAAGGTCTCTTCATAGAACTTCCAAACCTTCTCTGAGCGAGCGTTGAGATCCATCTGACCGAGATAACTGCGCCTCTGCTCGACCCTATCGAGCACCTTTAGCCGCAGCTCTGCCGGAAGCCCTAGATCCAGTGCGGCAATTTTTTCTTTCGCCTCTATTGCTGCGTTTACTCTGGCGAGAACATCCGCTTGTTGGGCACTCGAAAGACCGAGCCCGTTCAAGTCTGAAGGCACGATGGGATGGTACTCAACCTGCTGATAAAAAGTGTTCCAATAAGGCCGCTCGCTTCCGTCTGGAAATCGGACCTTGAGAATCGGAAGGCCCGGCTTGCGCATAAATAATTTCTGCAGGTACTCTTGTTTTGGAATGATGTAACCATCGAGCCCCAGCTCGCCGTTCCCCTTCCAAAACTCATTCCAATCGATAAAGAAGTCTTTGAACTCGGATTGATCGCCGTTCTTCAGCATATCGCGAAATTGCGGGGAGCCCACCGACAGGTGATTGAGGACCAGATCGAACTTGAGGAGTATGTTGAGTCGTTGCAGCTCCTCGATATCGCTCGACGAAACGAGATCCTCATTGAGGTTGTAATCTACGATCGAAAAACCGCGATCCAGATCCGAGTTGAAGAATGTGGGGAGAATGTAAAAAAGCGAAAAGACGTCCTTAAATTCAGGGCGCTTAAGAACAGCGACGGTATCCGATAAGCGCTCACCAATGCTGTCCGGGTAAGCATTGAACATTACTCCTGTGGGGAGTTTCCTGGCGACGGACTTCTGACTCTCGTTCATGACATCTCGCAACTTCAAATTACGGTACGGTGAGCGACGGCGCGGGCAATTCTAGCGGGGGAAACAGCCGCTTGGCAAAGCATGCTCGCGAGTAGCCCCGCTCCCAAACATGGGTACAGAGCCAGGGAAGCCTAAAATAGGAGTAATTCCTAGGGCTCGTTGCAGCTAACTATATGATATTGTTGATATTATGCGACCTAAGGAGAAGTTTTACAAAGGTAACATGCAAATTACTTTGCCCCATAACTACTTATAGAAACATGGGACACATGCTACCTGTGTAGCATGGTGTCGGTTAGACAACTGGTGATTAACATCCCTCTGGGAGTGATTATGTTTAGTTCAATCGTAACAAAGGCTAAAGCTAGCTATGTGAAGCTTGGCCAGTATTTTGGAGCTGCAGTGCATGCTCCTTCAGCCCGTCATATTCAAGTCATGCTGTTCGTTCTAGGCGTTGGCTTGCTCACCGCCGGTCTCTCTGAGCAGGCGATGGCGCAGGTCGCAGGTCTTTCGACCCGCTATAACGATAAGCGTCTTGCTAACTCCATCAACGCGATCCTGACCTACCTCGAAGGTTCGTTCGGCGCTCTCGTGATGGTTTGCGCAGGAGTGGGAGCAATTCTGAGCTCGGCCTTCGGTCAGTACAGAGCTGCTCTTGGATTGATGATTGTAGCCGTCGGCGCATTTATTTTGCGCTCGTTCGTCGGTACCTTCTTCAACGACAAGAACGTTCAGGCCTAATAAGAAACGTTCAGTTAGTAAAGAAAAGGGGCTCCGTAAGGGGCCCCTTTTTTATCGTCAACAGTCTGCTCCGGGGGCAGCATCTAAAAGGGATCAAGATCGAGATCCTCTTCCTTCGGGCTAACAGCTTTGGGGGTGGCGGACGGCGTTGATCGATCTTCCGCCGACGATGCCGGCACAGGCACGTCGACAACGACTCCCTTGAGCTTTTCTGCAATCTGCTTACGTAGGCGCTCTGAGGGCTCAACCACGGCGGCCGCCGCGAGAATTTCTCGCTGCTGAGGATCCTTCTCGCTCAAGTTGGCATAGGCAAATGCTCGCGCAAGTTGCTCCGGGTGCACGCTCATTTTCTTGAGCTCCTCCAAACTAAGTTTAGGATTCATTCGAGTTACGTAGCGAGCAAACTCCACGTTGATCGGATCGATGCGCTCAGCACTCGCCCGCGCCAGCAACAACATAAGAATGGCACGAGGATCGGGATTGGTTTCCATGACCGAACCGAGTAACGCGTAACTCGCCTCTCCTTGCAGCTGTAAGGCCGAGACCAGGGAAATCACTTGGAACCGACTCAGCCGCACGGCGGGCGAAGAAAGCACGGTCAATGTTGAGGCAAGTTTCGGCGAGAAGTAACGCTCGAGGGCCTTAACCCGGGCCTTTTCTCGTATTGCAGGGTCGGGAAATCGCAATAAATCAGCATACTGTTCAACACTCAGCTCGGTAGCGGGAAGCTCTCCGGCTACGAGGGCGAGTAAGTCTATCCGAGATGTCTTGGTCCACTGAGCAAGATCTTCACTGGCGAACCACACAAAGGCCTCATTGAGAGGCCCGGCTTGGGTGCTCAAAGTCGAAAAAATCGCGTCCTCCACCGTAGGCACCCTGCGAGCGAGCGGGAAAAGTATTGCTAGCTTCAGTAGCGCAGTCTCCCGGCTGTCTCCCGAGGAGAAATAAGACTGAAGAGCCAGCGGGGAGGTATCGCCGGCTACAATATGCGCCAATCCTCGAGCGGGCAGGTCTCCGAGGTTCTTAATGCCGCCTCGCTCAAGAAGGGAGAACATTTCACCATAGGGAGCGTTAAGTAACGCCAGTTTCGAGATTGGAACGGCGGCAAGCTCTGCGTTGCCTTGGCTCTGATTGAGATCGGGGGTGTCCCCTGCAATCGCAAGCGCTACAGCAGGATGCGCTTCACTAAGCGGTGGCAGAGAAAGTCTCTGATCGCTTAGCAGTTTCACCAAGGCTAAGCTCAGCAGTATCTTTCTATCGCTCGCAGCAAGATCCTTCTCCCAGTTGGAGTCGAATCCCATACGGAGAAGGCTGGTACGTACGAGCGGTCGAGTCTGTCCGCGAAGCGCGTCCGATACGATGATGAGCTGGGCATCTGCATTGCCCCGTACCGCAGCATCGGCCACCTGCTGCATGCGAGAGGGCTGATTGCTGCTCCAAGCTGCGGCAAGCATCGCAGGGTCAATCTCAGTGCCGCCCTTTCCCAAGTAAAAGTAGCCGACCAGCAAGACTGCGAAAGCAAAGAGCAGAGCGAGCAATCCACTGGAGGAGGACGTCTTATTTATAACCGGAGCCGCTTCGCTGTTGGAGGACCCGGCCCGATCGGACATCGAGGGGGGAACTATGGCCTCGGGGCGTTTCCACTCGGGCACCTGTTGGGGAGATATGATCGGCGCGTTGGTAACAATTATGCGGGGCGGACCTTCGGTGCGAAGCGGCGATGCGATGTCCGGTTGAGAGGCGCTTTTGGGGACAAGCTTCCCAGCAGTGAGCCCCTGCGCAGCGGGCGTCATAATTGAGACGGTGGCGGGCTTTGCTTGCTGAGCCTCGTGGGGCATGAAATTTTCCTTCACCACGTCAAGCGCGGGACGGTTGCCCGGGTCGCTGCTCAGCATGCGGTCTATGCACAATTGCTGTTCGGCGCCGAGCTCTGATATGGCGCAAGCCTTCAGCACAAGGCCTAGTCCGTAAACATCGGCGGCATAGGTGGGAATCACCGACAACTTCAGTTCTGGAGCGAGTGTGGATACTTCTCGACCTTGGGGAAGCAGGCTAACACGGAAGGAATGATCGAGAAGGAATACTTCTTGGCTTTCGACCGCGACATTGTTTGGACAGATATGGCCGTGAATGAGCGAACTACGATGCAATGCTATGACGGCACGAATTAATTTTTGCGCAAATTGAAGCGGGTGAATTCCAGAAGTACCGGCGTTGTCCTCGGCGACGGTGGAGGGGAAAAAGCGGCGCTGCACCCACACCTGCCCTTCGGACTCGCCGAAGCCGGCAATGGCCTTTGGTTCGAGGCTCTGCTGAATCTTTTCGCACGTGGCGCGCAGGAAACTGAGCCGAGACTTTTGCAGTCCGATTGCCGGATCGCTAAAGCGAAGGATGTAAAGCAGTCCCTCACTGAGCAGCAATGGACGAATGTCCCAGGTGGATGGAGCTACGAAGGCCCCGAGTACTACGCCCTGCAGTCCGGACATCGCCATGTAGCGCTTTACGGTGAGTTGCTGCTCGCTGGTGAGCGACTCCGCACTCACCATCCTCCCCTCTGGAGCGGGGCTACCCTCCTTCACCACGAAGAGGTGCTTTGACTTAGTCGGAGGTTTGGAGTTCATGACTTTGGGAACGACAGAAAATTCAATAATCTTGAGCAGTTATACTAGAACAACGGCCTGACCCCTCGGCTACTCCAAGCTTGGCTAACCTGTTGTAATTCTAGCATGTTTCCCGACGAGAGACACCGCCGACTTTGGAGCGGGGCTACACTGATCCTCTGACTACAAGCAACTTTTAGCCAGTGCGGCCGAATAATAGCTCACTATGCCGCGAACCATGAAGTACCACCCACACGACAGTGTCCTATTTATAACCTTCAGCATAGAAGAAGGACTGCTGCTGCTCTGCAATCCACTTTGTCAGGCGATCATCAAAGGGTGCCTCGCTCGGGCTCAGCACCTGTATCCAGTGAAAATCTGCCACCTGCTGGTGGAATCTACCCACGTCCACCTAATTCTGGTTGTGGACGATCCTGCTGATGTGCCGGCCTTCATTCGACATTTTAAAACAGAGTCGGCGCATCTATTGAATCGCATAGTCGGACGAAGAAAAAGGACCGTCTGGTGTGAGGGTTATGACAGCCCGATAATTCTCACACCCATTCGGGCTCTCTTAGCGATTGTTTACCTCTACCTGAACCCATCAAAAGACAATCTGGTGGGGTCAATTGAACACTATCCAGGATTCTCGACCTGGAAAATGTTTCAATCCAATCGCAATCGAAGGAAATGGAAGCGCATTCCAAGACGGCTTGTAAGAACTCTGTCAAAAGACAGCCTCAATCCTCGCGGTTATGCCGCAGAAGCATCTCGCGTACTTGCGCTTGCTCGAGTTCAACATGATTTTATACTTGAACCAAACGCTTGGATGGAAGCTTTTGGAATTATCGATCCGCTCGAACAGGCCCGTTGGAACGAACGCATCGTGTCCCGGCTACGGACTATGGAGGATCGTTGCGCTGAGAAGAGGCGGCAATTCGGAAAAACGGTTATGGGAGCACCGCGGCTCCTCCAGCAAACCTTCAATCTAGTACACCGCCCGGAAAGGCAGGGCAGAAGGACCATTTGCTTGACTGAAGATAGAAGCTTGAGAAAGAAATTCCTCCAGCTCTTTCGAGACTTGATGAATAGGGCACGTAGCGTTAGTCGCGCGTGGAAACTTGGAGATTTTTCACTTCCTTTTCCATCTGGGCTCTATCCACCCTCATTTCCCAAGCTGTCGGAACCGCTCTCCGTTTGGTGAAATCGTGTTCCTTACTAGCCGCTCTCGATTTCCGGTT
>JAYRHW010000070.1:0-9285 GCA_041907145.1 Bdellovibrionota bacterium | reverse complement strand
TAACCTTCGATGGCCCACACTTCCATTTCGCCGAACCGTTGTCCGCCGAACTGAGCCTTGCCGCCAAGCGGCTGGCGCGTGATGAGCGAGTACGGGCCGGTCGAACGCGCGTGGATTTTGTCTTCCACCATGTGCGCGAGTTTCAGCATGTACATAACGCCGACGGTGACCTTTTCAGAGAAAGGCTCGCCCGAACGACCGTCATACAACTGCACCTGACCGGACTCATCCATACCGGCAGTCTTGAGAAGGTCTCGAATCTCAGGCTCCGTCGCCGCATCGAACACCGGGGTCGCTACATGCACACCAGCCATTTCCTTCTGCGCCAAGCGGATCACGTCGTCTTCGGACAAGCCGGCAATCATCTTGACCGTCTTGGGGTCAGATACAGCCTTGCTCATTAGGTCGCGAAGCTGCCCGATGATCTCCTTACGGAGTTCCGGAGTGGCCTCTTGACGCGGCACGGCGGTATACGGATCAACGATTTTATCCAGGAGATTGGTAATGATCTTACCGATTCTCCAAGAAGCAAACCCGAGATGCGTTTCAAGAATCTGTCCAACGTTCATGCGGGAGGGCACGCCGAGCGGATTCAAAACGACATCTACCGGTGTTCCATCTGCCAAGTATGGCATGTCCTCTTGCGGCACGACGCGAGAGAGCACTCCCTTATTGCCGTGACGCCCTGCCAACTTGTCGCCGACTTGGATCTTGCGCTTGATGGCAACGAAGACCTTGACCATCTTGATAACGCCAGGCGCCAATTCATCACCTTCCTTCAAGCGTTTGATCTTCTCTGCGAGGAACGCGCGCTTGTTGTTGATAAGCTGTCCTGTGCGAACCACGATGCGGTTCAATGTCTCCTGCACCGACTCATCACCAATCTGAATGTCTCGCAGGTATTCAAACGGCACGGTCTCGAGCATCTCAGCGGTAATGGTGTCGCCCTTGCCAATCAGTTGAGCACGCTTTTCGTCAACCAAACGCGCAGAGGTCGGCTTGCCGACCAAAAGCTCCTTGATTTCCTTAAGCGCTGCATCGCGAAGGATTTTGATCTCATCGCGTTGATCCTGCTCAATACGAGCAATCTCGCGCTTTTCAATAGCCAAGGTACGCTCATCCTTGTCCGTGCCCTTACGGGAGAACACTTGAGCAGCGATAATAGTTCCTTCTACTCCAGGCGGGAGCTTCAGGGATGTATCGCGCACTTCACCGGCCTTCTCACCGAAGATCGCTCGAAGGAGCTTCTCTTCAGGACTCAGCTGAGTCTCGCTCTTCGGGGTAATCTTTCCAACGAGGATGTCCCCAGGCTTAACTTCAGCGCCGATGCGGATAATACCGGACTCGTCGAGGTTCTTGAGAGCCTCTTCACCGACATTCGGAATATCGCGCGTGATCTCCTCTTTTCCGAGCTTGGTGTCACGGGCAACGCATTCAAACTCTTCGATATGGATCGAAGTGAACATGTCGCGCTTGACCATATTCTCGTTCAAGAGAATCGAGTCTTCGAAGTTGTATCCATTCCAAGGCATGAACGCGACCAGGGCGTTTTGTCCCAAGGCCAACTCTGCCATTTCGGTTGACGGACCATCTGCGATCACTTCACCCGAATCGACCTTCTCCCCCGCCCTTACGATCGGACGCTGCGTCATGCAGGTGTTCTGGTTCGAGCGGCGATATTTCACGAGGTTGTAGATATCAACTCCAGTGTCGAGCGCATCGTCGGTGGTCTTATCAGCCTTGATAACGATGCGATCCGCATCGACAGACATGATACGGCCTGAACGACGGGCGACAACGGTGGCACCGGAATCCTTAGCAACGATGCCCTCCATACCGGTTCCGACCAGCGGAGCCTGGGTACGCAAGCACGGCACAGCCTGGCGCTGCATGTTGGAACCCATCAGCGCTCGGTTCGCGTCGTCGTTCTCAAGGAATGGAATCAACGCCGCAGCGACCGATACGATCTGCTTCGGGCTAACGTCCATCTTGGTAACCTCTTGCGGACCTGCGAGTACGTATTCCCCGCTCTTTCTTGAAGGAACCGCTGAGTCATTGAACTTCCCGTCATCAGCAAGAGGAGCCGAAGCCTGCGCAATGGTCTCACGCTCTTCTTCAAGAGCTGAGAGATACACGATGTCATCGGTAACGCGATTAGCGTTATCAACGACGCGGTACGGGGTCTCTACAAACCCGAATTCATTGACACGAGCATAGACCGACAGCGACGCGATAAGCCCGATATTCGGACCTTCCGGCGTTTCAATCGGACAGATACGCCCATAGTGAGTAGGGTTAACGTCGCGCACTTCGAACCCGGCGCGGTCGCGGGTCAAACCGCCTGGTCCAAGGGCCGAAAGACGACGCTTATGCGTAATCTCGGACAACGGATTGGTCTGATCCATGAATTGGGACAATTGGGACGAGCCGAAGAACTCCTTAACAACAGCCGCAACCGGCTTGTAGTTGATGAGATCCTGCGGCACGAGGGTATCGACGTCCTGCATACCCATGCGCTCTTTGACAGCACGCTCCATGCGGACCAAGCCGATACGGTACTGGTTCTCAATCAACTCACCAACGGCGCGCACACGGCGGTTGCCGAGATGATCGATGTCGTCGACCGAGTATCGAACCGGATCAGTCGAGTTCTTAAGCTCGAGCAGATAGCGGATCGTCTCCTTAATGTCATCAGCGCTGAGCGTCCCCTGATCAAGTGGTGGCGCTTCGCGTCCCTGAGAAATGTAGAGCTTGTGGTTAATCTTATAGCGGCCGATGTCCGAAAGGTCGTAACGCTCGCCGTTAAAGAAAAGATTCTTGAACGTGGCGCTAGCGGTTTCCGGTCGCGGCGGATCGCCAGGACGCAAGCGGCGGTAAATCTCGATCAAGCTGTCGGTTGTCGGCTTCTCGATGAGGCGTGAGTGCAAATCCGTGCGCTCTGGTGCCATCTTATCTGTCATCAGAGTGCGCCAAAGCGACTCACCGATATGATGATCATCCAGATAAATAACCCGGATAGTCTCAATCTTCTTCTCACGAAGCTGGGTGATCGTCCCCTGCTCGACGACTTCGCCCTTTGCGTTGACCTTATCTCCGGTCAGCTCTTCGCCGGCGCTTACGATTACATTAAGATTAGCCAGCATCTTCTGGGCCGGAGCATCATCAAGCTTCTCAACCAGAGCACCGAACTTCTCCTTAATAACGTCCCAGCCGACGAGCGTCTCGCCCTTCTCGAGGATAACCTCGCCCGTGGAAGGATGAACGACATCTTCGGATGCCTCGACTACGGTATCCAAGGACACCATGCCGGGAATGGACTCAGGATCGATTTCAATTGAATCAACCTCTGCTTCCTTCAAGCGACGCACGACGGCGCGGTTGAAGCGCCCGCCCTGCTTGACGATTACCTTGCCGCCGGCCTTAATCTCGCGGAAGGACTTCTGGCCCTCGAGCTGCTCGGGATTGAATACCTTGGTTACCAACCCGCGCTTGCCGAAGGTAATCGTGTCAAACTTGTAGTAGGTAGCAAGGATCTCATCTGCGGTCATGCCGAGAGCGCGCAACAATACGGTCGCATTGAGCTTACGGCGGCGGTCGATACGGACGTGGAGGATATCCTTCACGTCGAACTCAAGATCGATCCAAGATCCACGGTACGGGATAATGCGGGCGGAATACAGGAGCTTACCGGAGACGTGGCTCTTACCGTCATCGTGATCGAAGAACACGCCAGGAGAACGATGTAGCTGGCTGACGATAACGCGCTCGGTGCCGTTCACCATGAAGGTACCCTTGTCGGTCATCAACGGGATTTCACCGAAGTACACGACGTCCTCTTTCAGAGCACTCAGATTTCTAGCGCCGGATTCCGGATCAACGTCCCACAAAACAAGCTGAATGGTAACGCGCAGCGGAGCGGCCCACGTCATGCCTCTGTCGCGGCATTCATCAACATCGTACTTCGGGGTGCCGAGGGTGTACGACACGAACTCAAGCGATGCAGTATTATTGTAATCCTTGATCGGGAAGACCGACTTGAAGACTTTCTGCAACCCAATTTCTTCGCGCTTCTCAGGCTCGAGGTTAGCCTGCAAGAATCGATCATACGACTTGCGCTGGATCGCCACGAGATTCGGAATCTCAGCGACCTCGCGAATCTTTGAGTAGCTACGGCGCAGACGAAGGTTGGTTTTTATCTTTGATGCCATAATCTTCTATCGAATGAAGTTGCTGTATGATAAAATCTTTTGAAACGCGAAAAGACCCGAAGAGAGATCTTTCCCGTCGCGTCTTAGTGAACACTTTGAATGAGCCGCAACTAAACTAGCTGCTATGCTCGTTAGATTTGATTGTTTCAGGGGCCGCAAGAACTGGAGCAAACTCGTAATCCCGAAAGACTTCTTCCCCGGATGAGGGAATGATTCGTGTCAAAAACTCCGTCTCGAGAAATTCTCGTCTAGAAGTTTCTTCTAGAGATTGTTCTCAAATTTTCGAAGTTTAGTTTTTCGATTTTTTCAGACCGCGTCTTTGTAGGACTGGGTCTTAGACTTTCTTTCTAGTTTTACCTTGCTCTCAGACGTGCCGCTGCCCTGTGAAGCTTTATCGCCTCGGTCATTCCGGACCCTATAAACCCCAACAATAGCGAGAGATTATAGGATAATGCCGTTTGCACTAGCAATAGTTGCACCGGCGATTTACAGAAGGCCTTAGGGTAGCAGTATTATCACTTATCCACAGGCCCGGCGGCTCGGCCTCAGGGCCTAAAATCAAGTGATATCAACTATATATGTCTGCGAACAAGGCAATGCCAGCAGACTCTAGCCGATAAAAGCCGAGCCCGCTGGCGATGCCGCGGACCGAAAAACTACTTGAGGGACGACTTAGCGCCGACTTCCTCGAGCTTCTTCTTGAAGCCTTCGGCATCAGCCTTAGCAACACCGTCCTTCAAGAGCTTCGGAGCTGCGTCAACGAGATCCTTAGCTTCCTTGAGACCAAGGCCCGTGATTTCACGAACGACCTTGATGACCTTCACGCGATCCTGGCCTGCGTCATCAAGCCAAATCGCGAACTCGGTCTTCTCTTCAGCAGCAGCGGCAGGAGCACCACCAGCAGCGCCACCGGCCATCATGGCAACGGGAGCAGCAGCGGAAACTCCGAGCTCTGTCTCGAGATCTTTAACGAGCTTAGCAGCATCCATCAAAGACATGTTTTTGATGAAGTCCTTTACTTGCTCTACGGTTACGTTACTCATTTTCCATCTCCTCTAAAAATCAACTCACTAAAAAATTAAAACTATCCCTTCTTCTCGATAGCCTGACGCTGTGCATCGATAACACGAACGACCTGCGTGCCGGGTGCGGCGAGCAAGCGAACGAGCTGCGTTGCAGGAGCAGCGATCAATGCAAGAAGTTTGGCCAAAGTCTCTTCGCGACCAGGCATCTTGGAGAGCATTTCTGCCCCGCTCTTGTCGAGGAACTGCCCATCGACCCAGCCGCCTTTGATCTTCAAGTTCTGATGATCTTTGGCAAATGCGAAGATAACTTTAGCTGGAGCTACCGGATCTTTGTCCGAATAAATAACCAGGCTCGGCCCGGCAAAAAGCTCCATGAATTTCTTGAGCTGAGCGCCATCGGCATCCTTATACGCCTTCTCGGCGGCAAGACGAGCCAATGTGTTCTTCACCACCTTGCCCTTGGCTCCGTTCTTGCGCAGCTCTTTACGCAACGTCGTAACTTCCGCGACCGTCAAGCCTCGGTAGTCCGCACAGAGAGCCGACTGCGCGTGAATAAACGCCGCGCCAATCGAATCCAATTCTACTTGTTTCTCTTCTCGGTTCATTTCATGTCTCCTGTGACTGCTCGATTACTGCCGGAGTGGTTCGATGTTGAGCTGCACGCCCGGTCCCATCGTCAGTGTAAGCGTCCCCTTCTGCAGGTAGATGCCCTTGCTGGTAGCCGGCTTGGCTTTATTGATCGCATTCATCAAAGCCATCACGTTCTCGAAAATCTTCTTTCCGCCGAAGGATGCCTTGCCGACAGCGGCGTGCACGATGCCCGTCTTCTCGACGCGGTACTCGGTGCGACCTGCCTTGATCGATTTCACGGTAGCGCCGACATCGAAGGTAACGGTGCCGACCTTGGGCGAGGGCATCAATCCCTTGGGGCCAAGGAGCTTACCGACCTTACCAACCTGCACCATCATGTCAGGCGTAGCGATAACGCTGTCGAAATCCAGAAAGCCGCCCTTGATCTTCTCGACCAGGTCTTCAGCACCGACGAAGTCAGCACCAGCTGCGGTAGCTTCATTGGCTTTCTCGCCTTTGGCAAATACGGCGACAGTCACCTTCTTGCCTAGTCCATGAGGAAGCGGAACGCTGCCGCGTACGTTTTGCTCTGCCTTGCGCGGATCAACTCCGAGCGTGAGCGCGATGTCTACGGTCTCATCGAACTTGCAAGAAGCCGTGCTGCACACGAGTTCGCAAGCCTTCTCGAGATCGTAAAGCTTCTCCAGTTCTACTTTGGCGCGCTGCGCCTTGATTCTTTTGCCAGCCATACTTAACTTTCCTAAAAAGCTATCCTAAATTCCTGGATAACCGGTCTCTCAATGGAGCCCGACTGTTCACCCCTGCTTAGTCAGCGAGGTCGACACCCATGCTCCGCGCGGTACCGGCGACGGTCTTAAACGCTGCCTCTTCCGTGTCGCAGTTCAAGTCCGCCATCTTTTGCTTTGCGATGGCCGCAACTTGCGCTTTGGTGATTTTCCCGACCTTATCTCGGTTCGGAACTGCAGACCCCTTTTCAAGTCCCAATGCCTTCTTGATCAAATAGGACACCGGCGGAGTCTTCAGTTCGAAGGTGAAGGAACGATCCTTGTATACCGTGAGGATCACAGGAGTTACCTCGCCCTTTTGCTTCATGGTCTTTGCGTTGAATTGCTTGCAAAACTCCATGATGTTGACGCCGGCTTGTCCGAGAACAGGTCCGATCGGCGGAGCAGGATTTGCTTCACCAGCCGGAATCTGCAGCTTGATAATGTTGGTAACTTCTTTACCCATTTAGCATTTCTCCACTTGTATGAAATCGAGTTCGACGGGAGTAGCACGGCCGAAGATGCTGATAAGCACCTTGACCTTGCCTTTCTCCGGCTTCACTTCTTCGATGGTCCCGTTGAAATCCGTGAACGGTCCGTCGATTACCTTGACTGTCTCGCCTTGCTCGAAATTTGCCTTTGAGCGCGGTGACGTTGTTCCTTCTTCAACCTGCGCAGAGATACGCCCGACTTCCTCTTCCGAGAGGGGTGAAGGATTAGAAGGATCACCGATGAAACCGGAAATTTTCGGGGTCTCCTTGACCAAGTGCCAGGTGTCCTGGTTGAGCACCATCTGCACAAGCACATAACCAGGGAAGAACTTGCGATTCGAAGTCTTTTTCTGGCCGCGCACGAGTTCTACGACTGTCTCCTGCGGAACGCGGATTTCCCCGAAAAGGTGCCCGAAGTTGTGCATACGAATCCGCTCTTCGAGGGCCTGCTTGGCCTTCATTTCGAAACCCGAATGGGCATGCACGACGTACCACTTCAAATCCGGATTTGGAGGAGTGGCCTGCGGTGTATTCTCTGAATTCTCTGAACTCATAATTTCCGTTATTCGGAATCAACTTACGATAGGACTGCCAACATCAACTGATTGAAGATCAAGTCAACAAGAAACAAACAAATTGCTACGAACAAAATAATCAAGAACGTTACCATCGTGGCCTGCACAGTTTCCTGACGGGTCGGATGCGTCACCTTTTTCAGCTCATCGATACTGGCGACGAAGTAATTGGGGGCGCGGGTGAAAACCGAACCTTGCTTCTCTACTTCTTCTGCTGCCATGCCCATTCCTAAACGAATTCGCCCGACAAAACCCCTCGTCAAAGCTCGATGCTTTGAAACGCGAGACAAAAATTAGATCTGGAAATACACCAGTTCTTAGCTTCGAGATTTAAGCCTCGAAAAGAAGAACCGTACTCACTCCGTTCAAGAGAAGCCCGCGAAGGAAAATACGAAGTTACCAGCTTCGTAGCGGCATGCCCGGTGCAAAGTAGAGCGGGACCTTAACAAAATTACCCCAACAGATCAAACCTTTGGCCCCCGAAATCGGGACAGTCCCATTTATGAATGGGGACTGTCCCATTTTAAGTGTTTGAAATTGTTCGATAATGAAAAACTAATGATTCAGTCGTTTGACTTAACAATCTGGAGTGACATACTACTATACTATGAGCGAAAACGAATTGGAGTCAGTGAAGAAGGCCAAGGCGAAGGAAGCACTGCTTCAAGCCGCGGCAACGCTCTTTTCCGAAAAGGGCTACGAGGCCGTAAGCACCCGCGAACTTGCGGAGGCGGCCGGCGTAAACCTCGGAGCTATACAGTATCATTTCGGTTCCAAAGAGCGCCTGTTCGTAGAGACCGTGCAGCTTCTCATGCGCAGCAGCGGTTGCGCCCGCGCTCATTTTGCCCTCGCCTCCCCTCCTAAATCCAAGGACGACGCGGCTTCTGCACTCTGCACCTTTATATCTTCGTTCCTTGAGTATCTGCTGTGCTCAGAGGGCCCTCAAGCTTGCCGCTTGATGATTCGGGAAATTATTACCGACAGAAATCAGGACAACGAAATGTACCGCACGCTCGTATCGTCAGTGGTTTCCGAGTTCTCGAAACCGCTGGAAGAAATGCTGATCGCAACATTGCGGACACTGACAACCGAACGAAACCAAGAGAAGTTGCAGCTTCTTGCGCAATCCGTTCTTGGTCAGTGCACGGTGTATGCAACGCACCGCCCATTTCTTGAGGTACTACTAAATGCTGATCTAGGCGATCAAAAAAAGATTAAGAGCATTGCGTTCCATATCTGCACCTTCACCCTGCAGGGGCTAGGCTGCTCAGAGTCAACCATCCAGCGCGCGCTGGCAAATCTTAAGGAGAATGTATGAATTTCAGTATCGCAGCGTTGCCCGCAAACAAGCGTCAGATGGTTAAAGGCGGCGGAGCAGTCCTTGCCGTCGTTCTCCTTCTGGCGATCATAAAGTATTTTCAGATTTCTGCCGCCATCAAAGAGCATATGTCCTTCTCGCCCCCGCCGGAGGCTGTAACCTCTGTAGTCGCGGCTGAAGTTGCCTGGGGCCGAACACTCGAGGCCGTCGGATCGCTCGTTCCGGAAAAGGGCGTCACCATTAGCGCAGAACAGCCGGGCAAGGTGGTTAATATCGCCTTCGAGTCGGGCACGACAGTCAAAGAGGGGGACTT